>SCTM01000281.1 GCA_004297485.1 Rhodospirillaceae bacterium | reverse complement strand
CGGCGTAAAATAGTCGGCGACGCCGTTCAGCTGCTCCTCGGTGACGGCATTGAGCAGCCACAGGAGCAGAAAGAATGCCATCATCGCCGTCACGAAGTCGGCGTAGGCCACTTTCCAGGCGCCGCCGTGGTGGCCTTCGCCACCCTTCTTGATGCGCTTGACGATGATGACGTTGCCGCCACCCTCCTTGCCGCTGCCGAAATCCGGCCGGTCCGCCATGGTGCTCCGCTCCATCCGCCCCGGCCCACCGGTCGCGGCGGGAGGCGGAAATACCTCAAATAGCTAACAATTGTATGCCTTAAGCCTTCATTTACATAGCCCTATCGCAGGTTCTGATATCATTAACCAAACCGTGGCATCGGTACGACAGTCTCGGCCACTGATCCGGATGTGTGGAAATGACCGGCTTTATGCAAGGCAGTCGCGAAGATCTATCGGCCGATAATTTTGGCGGCGAAGTCCTATTTGAGTTTGTGACGATCGGTACGGCCGTGAAGGTCTCCGCGGTGCACGTGCCTTCCAATACCGAGGTGGTCCTCATGGGGCCGGCCGCATCAAGCCCCTACACATTGAAGGTTAATGCCTTGCGCAAGCTTCGGGCCGCCCTTCAGCGGCGGCCGGGCGTCTGAGTTCAGCGCGCTTCTTATTAAATTCCTAGTGCGACCAAGACCTTGCGTTGCATTGTCGAAACACGGCGACATGTGGTATCTCCGGAGCCCGCTGACGCTACACCCGTGCACAGGCCGCCTTCGCACAGACGATGTCCGAACAACCCGCCAATCTTCTCGCTCGCCCCGGCGACACTGTCGCCGTCGCCAGCGATCATGCCGGGTATGACCTGAAGACGCTGCTTGCCGGCGATCTCAAGGAAATGGGCTTCAAAGTCCTCGACCTCGGCGCCAATGGCTTGGAATCGGTGGATTACCCGGATTTCGGTGCTGCGCTAGGTCAGGCGGTTGCTCGAGGCCGGGCCCAGGCCGGTGTGGCGATTTGCGGCACCGGGATCGGCATTTCCATCGCCGCCAACAGAATTCCCGGCGTCCGTGCCGCGCTTGTCCATGACAAGGCAACTGCGGCGCTTTCCCGCGAGCATAACGATGCCAATGTCCTTGCCCTCGGCGCGCGCCTCCTGCCGCCTGAAGAGGCTCGGGCGTTTCTCAAAATATTTTTAGCGACCCCCTTTGGCGGTGGCCGTCACGCCGGTCGTGTCGCCAAGCTTGGCTGAAGTTTTTCGAGTAGAGGACCCTTGCCCATGGATCGTCACCTTTCACCCACGTTTTTTACCCGCGGTCTGGCCGAGGCCGACCCCGAGGTTATGAATGCCGTCAATCTGGAACTGGAACGGCAACAATCTCAGATCGAGTTGATCGCTTCGGAGAACATTGTCAGCCGCGCCGTACTCGAAGCGGTTGGAAGCGTTCTGACCAACAAGTATGCCGAGGGGTACCCGGGCCGGCGCTATTACGGCGGCTGCGAATTCGTCGATATCGCCGAGACCCTGGCGATCGAACGGGCAAAAAAGTTGTTCGGCTGCGGTTTTGCCAATGTCCAACCTCATGCGGGCGCCCAGGCGAACGCGGCGGTTTTCCTGGCTCTGCTGCAGCCCGGGGACACTTTCATGGGTATGGATCTGGCTGCCGGCGGGCATCTCACCCATGGAGCGCCGGCCAATATATCGGGCAAGTGGTTCAAGGTGGTGTCCTATGGCGTTCACCCGACAACCCACCTCATCGACTATGACCGCGTGGAGGCGATTGCCAAGGAACACAAACCAAAGCTGATCATCTGCGGCGGCTCGGCTTACTCGCGGGTCATCGATTTCCCCCGGTTCCGGGCCATCGCGGACTCCATCGGCGCCTATCTCATGGTCGACATGGCCCACTTCGCCGGTCTCGTCGCCACCGGGCTATTTCCCAGCCCGCTGCCTCATGCCGACGTGGTGACGACCACCACCCATAAAACCCTGCGCGGTCCCAGAGGCGGCATGATTCTGACCAATCGGGAAGACGTGGCAAAGAAGATCAACTCGGCCGTATTCCCTGGCAATCAGGGCGGTCCCCTCATGCACGTCATCGCCGGCAAAGCCGTCGCATTCGGCGAGGCGCTCAAGCCCGAGTTCAAGATTTACACACAAAGCATTATCGACAATGCGCAAATGCTCGCCAAAACCCTGCGCGATGGCGGTCTGGATATCGTGTCGGGCGGGACGGACAGTCACCTCATGCTGGTTGATCTTCGGCCGAAGAAGTTAACTGGCAACGTAGTTGAAAAGCTCCTCGACCGGGCCGGGATCACCTGCAACAAGAATGGTATTCCCCTCGATCCTGAGAAACCCACGGTTACTTCCGGTGTTCGCCTCGGCACGCCCGCCGGAACGACACGGGGCTTCGGAACGGCGGAGTTCAAGCTGATCGGGGAATTGATTTGCGAGGTGCTGGATGCCCATGCGGCTAAACGTAATGACGTCGAGGCTGTTGAGCAGTCGGTAAAGGCCAGAGTCCAGGATTTGTGTCGACGCTTTCCAATTTATCAATAAATTGCGTCTAATGGGTTGGAGCAGCCGGTAGAGCCGGCTGTCGGAATGGGCCTCGAACGAGGCCGAAGCAGGGGGAAACGATAGGATGCGCTGTCCATATTGTGCGAACCCGGACACGCAGGTGAAGGACTCGCGGCCAACGGAAGATAATTCCGCCATTCGGCGCCGTCGTTTCTGTTCCTCCTGCGGCGCCCGTTTTACGACGTTCGAACGGGTCCAATTGCGCGAGCTCAATGTGGTCAAAAAGAACGGCCAGCGCATTCCCTTCGACCGCGATAAGATCGCGCGCTCAATTCTTACCGCCTGCCGGAAACGGCCAGTGGATGAGGAGAGAATTGAAAGGATTGTCAATAGCATACAGCGAAGACTTGAGAGTCTTGGCGAATCCGAGGTGCAGTCCTCCACGATCGGTGAAATGGTGATGGAAGCGCTGCAAGGCCTCGACAAAGTGGCCTATGTCCGCTTCGCATCAGTTTACAAAAATTTTCGAGAGGTCAAAGACTTCGAGAATTTTGTTGAAACTATATCTGAGCCGATCTCGCGGGACGAGAACGCGTAAGCCGCGCATTTTAGGCGCTCCAAGACCACTCGGAAATTATTGAATCTCGCGGAGCTTTGAATTTGACATTCGCTTCGCAGTCCGGCGGCGACCTGGGTAGCGAATATCAAATCCGCTCCACGAGTCCGGCCACCGATCAGGGGCATATGACGGCAGCCCTCAATCTGGCCGAACGCGGGCTTGGGGACACCTGGCCCAATCCATCAGTGGGCTGCATTCTGGTCAAGGGTGAAATGGTCCTCGCAAGGGGCGTCACCCAGTCCGGGGGGCGGCCCCATGCCGAGCAGGTCGCTCTTCAGCATGCCGGAGACAGTGCCCGGGGGGCGACAGCTTACGTGACTCTGGAGCCCTGCAGTCACCGCGGCAAGACCCCGCCCTGCGCCGATGCTTTGATCGCGGCTGGGGTGGCCCGGGTGGTGGTGGGTGCTACTGACCTGGATCCCCGGGTTTCAGGGGCAGGCATTCTTAAGCTGCGCAACGCCGGGATCACGGCGGATGGTCGTGGCCCGTGGGAGGCCCGTGCACAGGCTGTAAACCGTGGGTTTTTTCTCACGGTCACGGCTGGGCGGCCGTTGATCACATTGAAAACCGCCACGGGCTTGGATGGCCGTATCGCCATGGCCTCCGGTGAAAGCCGCTGGATAACGGGCCCGGAGGCGCGCCAGGCTGGGCATCTGCTCCGGTCCCGCTTTGACGCGATCCTCGTCGGTTCGGAGACAGCCCTGGCGGATGACCCCGAACTGACTTGCCGGTTGGAAGGATATGGAGGGCGGCCCAAGGTTCGGGTGGTGCTGGACCGCCGATTGCGCCTTCCGGCCCGGTCGAAGCTGGCGCAAACCGCGAAAAGCGTTCCGACTTGGGTGATGACGACTGATGAAGGCGCGGCGCGTGGAGCGGCTCTTGCAGATATGGGCGTGGAACTGGTTGCCGTGGATGCAGCCACGGATGGACCTGCGTTTATGACCGCCGCAGTTGGCGCATTGGCAAAGCGCGGGTTGACCCGGGTACTGGTAGAAGGTGGCGGGCAGGTGGCGGCGTCGCTTCTCGCGGCTGACTTGGTCGACGAGGTTGCGTGGTTTCGGGCAGGCCGGATCATGGGGGATGCGGCTCGTCCGGCGGTATCCAGGCTGGCGATCGACAAGCTGGCGGATACCCCCAGATTTAACCCGGTCTATTCTCTGGCGCTCGGGCCTGATTGGCTCGATATGCTGGAGCGGAATTCAACCTTATAATCTGCGATCTCATGTTCACGGGTATTGTTACCGACCTAGGCAAAGTCATCGAGGCGACCACGCCTGTCCCCGGCGCGGAGGACCGGCGTTTTCGCATTGCGACGACATATGACACCGCGACAATACCGATGGGCGCCTCGGTCGCCTGTAACGGATGCTGTCTTACGGTGGTGGCCAAGGATGGCGGGTCGCTCTCATTCGATGCATCAGGCGAAACGCTTCTGAAGACCACCCTCGGGGATTGGCGCGCGGGCGCCCGCGTCAATCTGGAGCGGCCCATGAAGATTGGGGACGAACTGGGTGGGCATATTGTCGCCGGTCACGTGGATGGTGTTGCCACAGTCACGGGGATTCGCCCCGAGGGCGGTTCGGTCCGCTATGTCCTGTCGGCGGCACGCACGCTGGGGGGCTTTGTGGCAAGCAAAGGGTCCGTAGCGCTGGACGGCGTCTCGCTGACGGTGAACGAGGTCTCGGACCTCAATGATGGATCGGTCTCCTTCGGCGTAAATATTATTCCACATACTCAATCGGTTACGACATTCGGCGGCCTCAGGATTGGCGACCGGCTAAACATGGAAATTGATCTCCTGGCACGCTATGTTGGCCGCTTGATGAAACACGACGCGGCCATCGTGGAGCGGATTTGACATTCGCTCCCCTGATCGCCGCGAGACGGCCCGTGGACCGGGTGCGAATGTTCGAATCGGTCCACGAGCGTCGACCACGGGGAGTTTAAGTGTTGCCGGATACTGCGCGCGCCAAGGCTGATCATGCCGACTATGTATCGTCCATCGAGGAAATCCTCGATGACGCACGCAATGGGCGCATGTTCGTGATCGTGGATGACGAGAACCGGGAAAACGAGGGCGACCTGGTCATCCCGGCCCAGATGGCGACACCGGACGTCATCAATTTCATGGCGAAACACGGCCGGGGCCTGATCTGCCTTGCGCTGCCGCGTAAGCGTTGCGAGGAGTTGCGGCTGCCGCTGATGACCACTCACAATCAGTCGCGGCATTCCACGGCCTTCACCACGAGTATCGAGGCGCGAGAAGGGGTGACCACCGGCATCTCTGCCGCCGATCGGGCTCGGACGGTCGCCGTCGCCATCGATCCGTCGTCTACACGGGAAGACCTCGCGTCGCCCGGCCACGTGTTTCCCTTGATGGCCAGGGATGGCGGCGTCCTGGTGCGGGCAGGGCACACGGAAGCGGCGGTCGATATCTCGCGGCTCGCGGGTCTGATCCCGGCCGGCGTGATCTGTGAAATCATGAACGACGACGGGTCCATGGCGCGGCTCCCTGATCTCGTGAAATTCGCGCAACTTCACGGCATCAGGATCGGCACGATTGCGGAATTGATTGCCTATCGGCGGCGCAATGAGCGGCTCGTCGCGCGTGAGGCGGAGACTAAATTCATCTCTAAAATCGGCGGCGAGTGGATATTGCGCGTCTATCGCGACACTGTTTCACGCCAAGATCACGCAGTGCTGGTGAAGGGGGACATCACCGGCCCTGGGCCGGTGATGGTCCGCATGCATCAGACCAACATTCTGTCGGATATGTTTTTCGAGGAAAACTCTCCGCGGACCGGCGAACTCGCCAAGGCCATGGAGCTCATCGCAGCCCATGGATCTGGGGTGGTCGTTCTCCTGCGCGACAGCATGCCGGGTAGTCTCGGGGAGCGCATCAGAGCGCGTGAGCGCGGCGAGGAGCATACGACCCGCCTTATGGACTACGGCGTTGGTGCCCAGATTCTGGCGGATCTCGGTGTCCACGAAATGACTCTTCTCACCAACACCTCGAAGGTGGTGGTCGGACTTGAGGGGTATGGACTGCATATCGCCCAGCAGCTCCCGATTCCGTTGCCATAGCCGGATTTGAATTTTACCCATGACGGAATCACTCAACATTCTCGTGATTGAGGCGCGTTTTTATGACGAGGTGGCGGACGGCCTCCTGCGCGGCACCAAGGCCGCCCTCGCGACCCATAGCTTCGAAGTCATCACTGTCCCCGGCATTCTCGAACTGCCGGCGACCATGCTCTATGCGTGGCGGCGTGGTGCTAATCCGCAGACCGGACGGCGCTATGACGGGGTGGTGGTCTTGGGCTGCGCGGTCAAAGGCGAGACCGACCACTACGAGCACGTATGTCGGGAGTCCATGAGCGGGGTGCAACGCATTGCCCTCGACCATAATATTCCGACCGGCAACGGGATTCTGACCTGTCCGACCTGGGAATTGGCCCTGAACCGCGCCGATCCCGCCGCCGGCGATGCGGGCGGCCGCGCGGCGCGTGCTTGCCTGCGATTGATTGAGATCGCCCGCCGCTTCGGTCTATAAGGTGGCCGTCGCGTTAGTGCGGGCTGCGTAGCTGGCATACGGCCCGGCGATCGTTCCGTGATAGGATCAATTTATGACGGCCACCTCCGCCCGATCGTCCGCGCCTGCCGGCAGGTCTCAAACGCCGACGAGCAAGGTTGCCGACTCAGTGGATGGGAGTGCGCCTTCGCGCGCGGTGGCTTGCAATACCGGTCGCCTTGCCGCAGTCCAGGCCCTCTACCAGATCGAAGCGACCCAGGAGGCGCCTGAGCGCGTCATCGCCGATTTTCTCGCCGGACGCACCGGCGGCGTCGTCATGACCGATGACCCGGAGACGGCCCAGGAATTGACCGTCTCATTGCCGGATTTCGACGCGGAAACGTTCATCACGCTCGTGCGCACCGTGCAAACGCGCGGAGCAGAGATCGACGGCATGATTCGCAGCGCGCTGTCGCCGGAATGGCCATGGGATCGAATGGAGATGATCGTGAAGGCCATCCTCCGCGCCGCAATCGCTGAACTCCTTGCCCGCACAGATGTCCCGGTCAAAGTAACGATGTCTGAGTTTATCGACGTCGCTCATGCTTTTTACGATGGCGCGGAACCACGCATGGTCAATGCGGTCGTCGATCGCGTCGCGCGGGCCCTTGATCGCCTTGATGAGCCCCGTTCGCAATCTTGAAATGACAGGAGCGCGGGCCCGTTGACAATGCCCGTCGGTGAGAAACGGTGACGCGTCGCCCTGAATTTGAACTCATTGCCACGCTATTTGCCCCGCTTGCGCGGTCCTGTCCCGGCGCGTTGAGTCTTATGGACGACGCGGCGCTGGTGAGTCCTTCGCCCGGTCATGAACTGGTCGTGACGACGGACACGCTTATTGCCGGGGTTCACTTTCTCGATGACGATCCTCCCGGCCAAGTGGCGCAAAAGGCGCTGCGTGTGAATCTTTCCGACCTGGCCGCAAAGGGAGCGCGGCCCATCGGCGTACTTCAAGCGCTGACGCTGGGCGATAAGACGGATGACACTTTCCTTGAAAGTTATGCGCGCGGCTTTGCCGACGATCTTCGGCATTTCAATATACCGCTACTCGGCGGCGATACCACGTCCGCTCCGCCCGGCGGTCCACTCGTAATCACGATCACGGCCCTGGGCGAATTGCCTCATGGGACCGCGCTCTTGCGTGGCGGCGCCCAGCCCGGCGATCTGTTGTGTGTATCGGGCACAATCGGCGATGCGGCCCTCGGTTTACGGGCTCTGCGCGATCAGTTGCCTCCAGCATCGGAGACCCATCGCACGGAATTGGTACGGCGCTATCGTGTGCCGGAACCGCGCCTGGCGCTGGGGCAGGCATTGCGGGGGATCGCAACGGCGTGCCTCGATATTTCCGACGGCCTATGCGCGGACGTGGGGCATATCTGCACCGTCTCGCGCGTATCGGCCGAGATCGTGTGGCGGACGATACCGATTTCCCAGGCGGCGCAGCGCCGGCTGTCCGACGACCCCTCCGAGCGGAGCCTTATCCTCGGCGGCGGGGACGACTATGAGCTGGCTTTTACCGTGCCTCCCGCTTACCGGACGCGCCTCTCCGAATTGGCGGAGCAGACGGCTACGCCCATCGCGGTGATTGGACGCGTGACGGGACGCGACGGTAAATGCGATGTTAGGGTGATGGGTGACGACGGACGGGAGATCGTCGTGCCGGCGGGCGGATATGTTCACCACTGAGTCAGGAGCGCGCGGCATATGCGCAAATTGATCGTCATCGTTCTGGTGCTGTTGGTCGTCGCCGGTGGTGGTGCCGGCGGCTTGGTCATGCTCGGTGTCGTACACAATCCTTTCAAGCATGCCCCGCCGCAACTCGACGCGGTCGCCCAGGCCGCGGCTGTGGCAGACGCCAAGGCGAAGGCCAGTGCCTTCGATATGCCCATAGCGGCATTGCCCATCGTCAAGATCGGGGACTTGCTTGTCCCCGTGCTTACGACCGACGGGACGGGGCGGCAGATCTTTGTGACCTGCCGCCTTATCACCGATGCCCCGGACAAGGCCAAAGTCACGGCCGAGGTTTCCAAGTACGTGGATGCGGTGTTGAGTGATCTTATTCCGTACTTTCAAGACTACTTCCGCAGCCACGACATGGTCGATCTGGCGGTCCTTAAGAAAAAGCTCAACCGCCACGCCCACGAGCAATTTGGCGATGCCGTGAAGGAGGTGCTCCTCGTTAACGTGTTCGAGTCCGGTGCTGGCACGGGCGCGAAGCCTCCGGTCGCTGACGATTCGGACTGACCACAGGTCAGGATGCCGCCGTACATATGGCGGCAGGGCGGCGATACCGGGCCGCCAGTGAAATGTTGCGCGCCGGTAACTGATCTGGCAATCTCCCGCGGCTCCGGGCGGGGCCCCGGTGTTCAGCCGCATAAGTTGCTGATAACTAATCATATTCTGCCGCGTTGCGATCGCGGAATATGATCCATCGAATCGAAATGGGACGAACATGACCTCTCTCGAAACTCTCGTCGTCGCCTGCGGCGTACTTGCCGTGCTCTACGGCATCTACGCCATCACCCGGGTGGTTGCACGCCCAGCTGGCAACGCGCGCATGCAGGAGATCGCCGCTGCCATTCAAGAAGGCGCTGCTGCATATCTGAACCGGCAATACACCACGATCGCCATCGCCGGCGTTGTGGTGGCCGTTATTCTCGCCAGCACCCTTGGGATCAAGGTTGCGATTGGTTTCGTGATTGGGGCCGTTCTTTCGGGCGCGGCCGGATACGTCGGCATGAACGTTTCGGTTCGTGCAAACGTCCGCACGGCCGCTGCAGCCATGGATGGCGGACTTAAAGCCGCTCACAGCGTCGCCTTTCAGTCCGGCGCCATCACCGGTCTGCTGGTGGTTGGGCTCGGGCTTCTGGGCGTGGTCGGCTACTACATCGTTCTCCGCAGCGATCCGAATGCTGACATTCGGCAAGTTATGGAAGGCCTCGTGGCCCTCAGCTTTGGCGCTTCGCTGATTTCGATTTTCGCCCGGCTTGGCGGCGGCATCTTCACCAAAGGCGCCGACGTGGGCGCCGACCTGGTCGGTAAAGTTGAAGCGGGCATTCCCGAGGACGACCCCCGCAACCCGGCCGTGATCGCCGACAACGTGGGTGACAACGTCGGCGACTGCGCCGGCATGGCCGCAGACTTATTTGAGACCTACGCCGTGACGAGCGTTGCAACCATGCTCCTCGCGTCTATTTATTTCGACGGCGAAACGCGCGATGCGGCGATGATCTATCCGCTGGTGATCGGCGGCGTCTGCATTATCGGTTCGGTGATCGGGACCTTCTTCTCGGGTATTGGCGCCAGCGGCAAAATCATGTCGGCGCTCTACCGCGGCTTGATTGTCACGGCGGTCATTTCCGCGGCTCTCATTGTCGGCGTCACCATGAAACTGTTTGGTGACGGATTCACTCAAATCGATGGTCGCGTCATCACGGCCGTGAACCTGATTCAGTGCGCTTTCGTAGGTCTGGCTGTTACCGGTCTCATTGTCTGGATCACCGAATACTACACCGGTACGGGCTTCCGTCCGGTGCGCTCGGTAGCTCAGGCATCCACCACCGGTCACGGCACCAACATCATCCAGGGTCTCGCGGTTTCCATGGAAGCGACCGCGCTTCCCGTGCTGGTGATTTCGGCGGGCATCATCGTGGCGTTCATGACGGCGGGCCTATTCGGTCTCGCGGTCGCGGCGACGACGATGTTGGCCTTGGCCGGAATCGTCGTGGCATTGGATGCTTATGGTCCAGTGACCGATAACGCAGGCGGCATCGCCGAGATGTCTCACCTTCCGCCCGAAGTGCGCAAGATTACGGATGCGCTCGATGCGGTGGGCAACACCACGAAGGCCGTGACCAAGGGCTATGCCATCGGTTCCGCCGGTCTCGCGGCCCTGGTGCTGTTCGCCTCGTATACCGAAGACCTCAAGCATTACTTCTCGGGACTGAATATTGAGTTCCGTCTTGAGAATCCGTTCGTGGTCGTCGGTTTGTTCATCGGCGGTCTGCTGCCTTACCTGTTTGGCTCGATGGGTATGCAGGCGGTCGGCCGGGCGGCCGGGGCGGTCGTCAATGAGGTCCGCCGCCAGTTCCGGGAAATTCCCGGTATCATGGAAGGCAAGGCCAAGCCGGATTACGGCCGCGCCGTGGACATGCTGACCAAGGCGGCGATCAAGGAAATGGTGATCCCGTCGCTATTGCCGGTGCTGTCGCCGATCGTCCTGTATTTCGCCATCAATGCGGTTGCAGGTCAGGCGGAGGCGTTCACGGCATTGGGCGCCATGCTCCTGGGCACCATCGTGACCGGCCTGTTCGTCGCGATCTCCATGACCTCAGGTGGAGGTGCTTGGGACAACGCGAAGAAATATATCGAGGACGGCCATCACGGTGGCAAAGGCTCCGACGCTCACAAGGCGGCGGTCACCGGCGACACCGTCGGCGATCCGTATAAGGACACCGCCGGTCCGGCGGTTAATCCGATGATCAAGATCATCAATATTGTCGCGTTGCTGCTGTTGGCGGTGCTGGCAGGCCACTAGAGGCTTTTGCGGCAAATCATCAGTGCTTTGCCGTAGAAAATGCGGCCCAAGTTGTAGAAACTGGACCGGCATCCGATTGAAAAAATCGGGTGCCGGTTTAGCATTTGGGCTCCGACTTTTTTTGCTCTAATCGCATTAGCTAGGAATCACTATCTTCGGTAGAATTGGTTATTCCAGGTTGAATTTAGCGATTTCCCAGGGCTCAGCCTTGGATCATGATGGCGGCCGAGGTTGGGTACGGATCGACATTCTGAGCGCAGAACTGCGGACTGAGGTTGAGACGGCGGCGATGATCGGGGCCGGGTGAGGCACTTCCGCTCGCCGACTAGACCACCGTGGTCGTCACAATGGCAAAACAGACATCGGGGAGGAGTTGAAGGTGACAATTATCGACAAGATACGGACCGTCGACACGAGCGGTGTCCCGTTCGCGATGAAAGATCGCCTGCATGTGCCGCGCGAGCGTTACTTCGATCGCGGCTTCTTCGAGCTTGAGAAGGAAAGGCTCTGGTCGCGCACCTGGCAGATGGCCTGCCGGCTCGAGGAAATTCCCGAACCGAACGATTTCACCGAATACGAAATTTTAGACCAGTCCATTCTCGTCGTCCGGCAGCAGGACGGGTCGATCAAGGCGTTCTTCAATGCATGCCGCCACCGTGCGACGCAGCTTGAGCGGGGCGCGGGCCGCTTGGCCGGAGGAAAATTCGTGTGCCCGTTCCATGGATGGCAGTGGAACGCCGACGGCACCAACCGCCTCGTCTACGGCAAGACCGGTTTCGCTCCCGAATGCCTCCGTCCAGACGATCTCAAGCTTCGCGAATGCCGCGCCGAGACGTGGGGCGGAATCGTGTGGATCAACATGGATCCCAACGCGGGACCGCTGCGCGATGCCCTACACCCGATCGCTGGCAAGCTGGACGAGGTCGGGATCGAACACATGCGGGTCAAGTGGTGGAAGGAAGTGATTCTGAACGCCAATTGGAAGATGGCCCAGGAAGCCTTCTTGGAGGGCTACCATGTCATGCAGACCCATCCCCAGTTGACGATGGGGATGGGTGAAAGCTATCCGGCCGACACCGGCGCGGATTACTTAGTCTATGAAAATGGCCACGCCTGCTTCCAGCGTAAGGATATGGGTGCCGGCGGCTTTGCCACCGTCGACCAGATGCTCGGTTTCTACAATTTGCTCGCTCAGGGGATGGATGCCCAGATATTGGATCGGGACATCCACGTCCTGGAAACCCTTCGAAACAATTTGAAGCCGGGCGAGGACGTCATGGCCGCTTCGGCTCGCGTTATCCGTGAGTACAACGAGGCCACTGGAATCCCGATGCCGGCTGGAGCCGAATTAAAGCCGCTGTATTGGGGCGGCGACGCGTTCGTGTTTCCGAACGTCTTCTTCCTGCCTTATTACAGTAACGTCCTGGCCTATCGTATCCGGCCCTACAACAATGACCCTGAGATGTGCCGTTTCGACGTCTGGTCGCTGACCACATATCCTGAATCCCATCCGCCGGTTCGGGCCAAACTTCTTGGCCGATTCGACAAGGAGGATGCCGATCGCTGGGGATTGATCCCGCGACAAGACTTCAGCAACATCGAGCGGCAGCAGCGCGGCCTGCATACAAAGGGCTACGAGGGGCATCGTCTTTCCACCGAGTGGGAAGGCGGAATAGCGAACATGCACTTCGAACTCGACCGCCTGTTAAGCCGCGAGTAGAAGGTTCACCGACGGCAGATGCGAGCGTCCACGTTGGACGCTGCTCGTCGTGCGTGCTCGGCGCGGTATTCACACCATATGATAGGAAGCGAACAGAATGCCGCTTGTTGCGGTTGAGCCAGGTGGTTTCACGATCCAGGTCAACAAAGGCGAGGCGCTGGCGGAGGCGGCCTGGCGGCAGGGCTATACCTGGCCGACCACTTGCTGGGGTCGGGCGGAGTGCATGGCTTGCGCTGTGGTCGTGATCGATGGTGTCGATGCGACGATCCCCCCCGAGCCTGAAGAGACGGATGCGATGAACCAGCGTCTATCGCGGTACCTGCGGCAGCCGCAATCACGGCTCGCCTGTCGTCTCAAATTCTCCCGCGATGGTGCGGTTGTGGAAAAAAAGGGTGCTCACCCGCCACAAGATCCGACAGACTGACGGCTTCCAAAGGGCAGGTTTTATTCTGGCCCCGGCGCCTTGGATGGACCGCTAAACCGTCCGATGTTGCCCAAGAGCTGCTGCAGAAGGCTGTATTCACGGCCTTTGGTCGGAGTCTCCCGGCTCGCGATCTGCACCGGGTGCCCGTCCTTCATGTCCAGCTTGTTCACACTCTTCAGGATGCCGTGCTCGTCGAACGTTACGACATAGATGGTGCGGTCGAGTTCGTGCGTTTTATAGAAGGCATACTGTGTCGTGTGAGCGCTGATGTAGAACCAGGTCTCGTCGCTGAAGATCGCTGTGGTCGCCGGCGTGCCGAGGAGGGTTTGTACGTCCTGGCGGGTCTGCTCGCCGACCGCCAGTTGGGCCAGCGATTCGTCGGTCGGCAGGTTGCCCCGCTGATCAATGTCTTTCGCACAGCCGGCCAGGGCGAGGACGACGCCGGCCAGAATCGCAGGGATTAAGCGATTTAGAAGGCGCGGACGCGGGGAAGGGGCGGTGGCCGGGGGCACTTTATACCTAGCGTTTGTATTCATGGCCTGCCGTATTATATCAACTGGCCCAGGAAGCCTACCCCCTCTGTGGCGGGCCCTTTCCGCCCGGCAGATTTCGACGCCGGTTCACCTGTTTCGTTCGCGAGACCTACATTCCAGAGACCATGCTTTTCAAAAAATTGTTTGGACGCTCCGCACCGGAACGGGATGCCGCCGAGGTTCTCTATCGCAAAGCGGTAGAAAAGGCGCGTGACCCGCGTTTTTACCGGGAATTTGGGGTCGCCGATACGGTCGACGGCCGTTTCGACATGATCGTCATCTACGTCATGCTGCTCATGCGCCGCCTACGTGACGCCCAGGAACCGGGCCGTAAGGTTGCTCAGGAGCTGTTCGATATCATGTTTCAGGACATGGACCGTTCGCTGCGGGAGTTGGGCGTCGGCGACCTGAGCGTGGGCAAGAACATCAAAAAAATGGCTAAGGCATTTTACGGCCGTGCGGCCGCGTACGAGGCCGGCTTGGATGCGGCAATGGATTCCAATGAAGCGCCGTTGATTGCGGCTTTGGAGCAGGCTATCTACCGAAATGCCCCTGGGGCGGACGCGATCGCGGCCATGGCTGGGTACCTGAAGTGCGCTGACCAGCACCTCCAGGCCCAGGACCCAATCTGCGTTGCGGCAGGGGACGTCGATCTGGAATCGGACGCCGCGACACTGAGCCGGAACACCAACCATGACGGGCGCTAAACTCCCATTTTCGTTTCCAGTCGAAGTGCTTCAATTGCCCGCGGGCGGGCGGGTTTATACCCTTCGCGCCGACGACCAGGAACGGGCGGACGTGGCGGCTGAACTGGAACTCGTGGCCGTCGGTCGCCTGATAGCGACGGTAACGCTTATGCCCGCCACCGGGGGCGGCGTGGAGGCGCGTGCCCGCTTCGAGGCGGATATCACGCAAACCTGTGTGGTCACCCTCCAGCCGTTGGCAACGACGGTGAACGAAGAAGTGATCCGTCATTTTACGGTCCCGCGACGCAAGGCTCCCACGGTGTCAGCGGGCGCCAAGGCGCCGACGGATATGGATACTTCCGACGGCTGGATCGACCCGAATGAGGAGGTGCCAGATCCGATCGTCGACGGCTGCATTGACCTGGGTGCCATGGTGGTCGAGGAACTCTCGCTGGCTATCGACCCCTATCCCCGTGCCCCGGGTGCCTCATTTTCCGACCTCGGCGTCTCAGTTTCACCGCCGCTGCCACAATCCAGCAGCCCTTTTGCCGCCTTGGCGGGGTTTCGGACGGCCGAACCGGCGCAACGGCGGTCCAAAACCCGCCCGAAAGTCAGGCGTTAACGGGCGCGCAAACCCGGTTCGGCGGATATCCCATTGGATTAACGAATATATTCCTTGGGTCTATGGGCGAGAATTATAGCCGGGGCCTTGGGGCTTTACTTGCACCGGTGGGGCTTTTTCGCTATGAACTCGGCCCTTGCGGCTCGGCCGGTAGCGGCGGGACGCTTGTGCGCCTCCAATTCTAAAGACTTGGCGCGCGCGGTCCCGGAAATGTTGCCGTCCAGGCGTCATCAGGAAAGAAAGTGCTATGGCTGTTCCAAAGAAGAAAGTGTCGAAGTCGCGGCGCGACATGCGTCGGTCTCACCATGCGCTGGCCACGAACAGCCATCAGGAATGCCCGAATTGCGGCGAGACCAAGCGGCCACATCACGTGTGTGGCTCGTGCGGCCACTACGATGGCCGTGAAGTTGTCGCGTCGAAGGCTGTTGCCTGAAGTCCCTCGTTCAATTTCTATAGCTTCGCGAAATACCCTGACCGCGCGTAAACCCTTGGGGGAGGGCCTTGCGGACGCGGCCGAGTGTCCCGATTCCGAGTCGATGACTAAAGTGGGAATCGTCATGGACAGAAGCAACTGGATGGTGGCGGGAGAGTTGTGAGCGCATCCTTCACATTATCCCTCGACGCAATGGGGGGCGATAACGCTCCGGAGATTGTCGTCAAAGGGATGGAACTCGCGCGTGTACGCTATCCGCACGTGCGCTTTCTTTTGTTCGGCGATGAGAAGCGCATTCATCCCCTTTTGTCCGGAAACGCGGCTACCGCCGCTTGCTGTGAAGTGCGTCATACGGACGAGGTCGTCACGGCTGACGCAAAACCCAGCCAGGTCCTGCGATCCGGGCGCCAGACCAGCATGTGGAAAGCGATCGATGCCGTGAAAAGCGGCGATGCCGCGGGCGTGGTATCGGCCGGAAATACCGGCGCCCTCATGGCGATGGCCAAGTTGATTATGCGAACTTTGCCGGGAATCGCGCGGCCGGCGATTTGTGCCATGGTTCCGACACGCGTAGGCGAGACTGCGCTGCTGGATCTCGGTGCCAATGCCCAGTGTGATGCTCGCAATTTGGTTGAGTTCGCCATCATGGGCGAATGCTTTGCCCGCGCCATGCTCGGTCTTGACCGGCCCTCCGTCGGCCTACTCAATATCGGCTCCGAGGATCTCAAAGGCACGGATGTATTGCGCGACGCTGCCGCTCAATTGCGGAGTGCTGCCCTCGACATGGAGTTTCACGGATTCGTCGAGGGCGATGACATTACCAAGGGCACCGTCGACGTGGTGGTGACCGACGGCTTCACCGGCAACATCGCGCTGAAGACCGCGGAGGGCACTGCCAAGCTCTATACGGAATTTTTGCGCAACGCGATCAAGAGTTCTTTGCTGGCTCAGTTCGGAATGCTGTTTGCGAAGCCGGTCATCTCCCAGGTCATGGCGCGCACCGATCCGCGCCGCTATAACGGAGCATTGTTTGTGGGATTGAATGGAGTTGTGGTGAAGAGTCATGGAGGTACCGACCCGGTCGGTTTTGCCAATGCCATCGGCGTTGCCGTCGATATGGTCGCGCGCGATCTCAATCGCCGGATCGGAGCCGAACTGGATCGGGTTGCACCCCAATCCGCGTCCGAGCCCGTAACGCCGGCACGAACCGCCGCCGCGTCCGAATGACACTGCGCACCGTCATTCGCGGCGTCGGATCCTATCTTCCCGAGCGCACCATCTCGAACGCGGAACTCGCTTCGCAGATTGATACGTCCGATGCGTGGATTGTCGAGCGCACCGGAATTCACGAGCGTCATGTCGCCGCTGATGGCGAGAAAACGTCCGACCTCGCCATCGCGGCTGCCAAGCGAGCGCTTACCCACGCCGGAATCGATGGCGCGGCTATCGATCTCGTGGTCGTCGCCACGGCGACGCCTGATCAGACCTTTCCCGCGACCGCGGCCAAGGTGCAGGCGCAACTCTGCCGGCCGGGTATTCCGTCGTTCGATGTTCAGGCCGTGTGTTCCGGATTTATCTACGGCTTGGCCGTGGTCGACAACTTCGTCCGCGCGGGGCAGTGCAAGACCGCGTTGCTCATCGGCGCCGAGACATTTTCGCGCATTCTCGATTGGCAAGACCGCACCACATGCGTTTTGTTCGGCGACGGCGCCGGCGCGGTGGTGGTCAGCGCCGAGCAGGGCACGGGCGCGGGAACCGATCGCGGCGTTCTGTCAACGCACTTGCATTCTGACGGGCGACACCACGACATGCTCTATGTTGATGGCGGGCCGTCGTCCACACAGACGACCGGGCATGTGCGCATGAAGGGGCGGGAGGTTTTCCGCCATGCGGTGGTGAACCTGGCCGATACGGTTCATGAATGTTTGGCGGCCAATCACCTGACCGCGGCCGATCTGGATTGGCTGGTTCCCCACCAAGCCAATCGTCGGATTCTTGACAGCACGGCCCAGAAGCTGGGTCTCGATCCTGCAAAAGTGGTCATCACCGTGGATCAGCACGCGAACACCTCCGCGGCGTCCATTCCTCTGGCTCTTGACCTGGCGGTGAGGGACGGGCGCATCAAGCCGGGCCAGCTCGTGCTCATGGAGGCCATGGGGGGCGGCTTTACCTGGGGGTCGGCGCTGGTACGGATGTGACCACCCACGCCACCCGGCTACCCTAAATCATTGGCAGGTATAGAGAACCTGTATTGACGCGTCTTTCGCGGCGAGCTAACGTCTAGGATGATCTGGGCCGCAGGGAGCGCGCAGCCGATGGCTGAAACCATAACCCGCGCACAGCTAAGCGAGGCGATCTACCAAGAGGTGGGTCTGTCACGGAATGAATCCGCGGACCTGCTGGAAATGGTCCTGGGGGAGATTACGGGTGCCCTGCTCAAGGGTGAGCCGGTGAAGATTTCCTCTTTCGGTAGTTTTTCGGTCCGTCAAAAAGGCCAGCGCATTGGCCGTAATCCCAAAACCGGCGATGAAGTGCCGATTTTGCCGCGTAAAGTCCTGGTTTTCCGGCCTTCGCAACTTCTGAAGGCACGCATCCGCCAGGGGCACGTCGGTGCGGCCCGGTCACAGACACCGGACGGAAATACCTGAAACCCCCGGCCTGGTAGAATTCCGTGAACGATCCCAATGCCCATGGGGACTCCCAGTTTCCGTTGTCCTTTGATGACTCGGGCGATGAGGCGGGCCATCCCGGTGAATCCCGGCGCGTCGCCAAATCGGATACCGCTTTTCGTACAATCAGCGAAGTCGCCACGGATTTAGGCGTACCGCAGCATGTGCTCCGGTTCTGGGAATCCAAGTTTACCCAAGTCCGGCCACTCAAGCGCGGCGGTGGGCGGCGCTACTACCGCCCTGAAGATGTTGCGTTACTGCGCCGTATTCGGGCTTTGTTATACGACGACGGCATGACGATCCGCGGCGTACAGAAATTACTGCGCGAGCCGGGCGGCCGGCCAGCCGAGGCCGTGGCACCGGAGGCAGTGGGCAGCCCTGCGGCTTCGGGTCGGAGTTCCGGCCAACATCTCCGCCAACTCCTGGCGGAATTGACCGCTCTGCGCGACGATCTGCGCGACGCGCTCCGGGAGCCCTAGATTCTCGGGATTCCTGGGCTTGTGCCAACAATATGGCGCTGTGACCCAGGAGCCGTTGTTTGCATGGACATGTCTGTAGCCCCTCCCGGCGCGGCGGCCTGACGGTGCCGGATAAGAAGCTCTCTAGAGCGTGTTGCATTTAGGTGGGCACATAGCCGGCCTGTCTGAAGTAGTTTGAGCACTCATCTGGTGTGATGGCGTCGAGAGCGGCCGCCAGGGCTTGGTGAACCTCTTCGATGCTA
>SCTM01000354.1 GCA_004297485.1 Rhodospirillaceae bacterium | reverse complement strand
CCGCGCGCCAGTGCCCAGGGCTGTGCACCATGCCCCACTCGGTGAGCCGGTGGTCCGGGATCTCCTGGTATTCCGAAGGGTCCACCCCGGGGTATCCGGCACTCATGCTGTCCTCGCTGATCTCGCCGATGCGGTACACCTCGTGCTGCACGCGCTCATGGGGGTGCTCAGGGAACACGACGAGGTCCCCGGGCTCGAACTCCTCCCGGTACCCGCGCTTGGCGTGCGGGCCCTGGGGAGTACCCGAAGCCCGCTCGAACTCGTCCCACGTCTGCTCGGTCATCAGTGCACTCCCAGATGGATGTGGTCATGGGCGAAGGTGGTGAGCAGGAACAGCACGACCACCACGAGGGTGCCGTACGTCCACACCGCCAGCCCTACGAGCTTGGCGATCTCCTGCATGAAAATGACACACAGCAGACCTACGACCAGGACTGCGGCCTCCACGCACGCGAAGACTTCCAGGATGCCGCTCACCGCTTCACCTCCAGGGCGATGTCGTGCTGCCGGGCCACCACGGTGACCGCGAACAGGACCATGGTCACGAGCAGGGTCACGGCCCACGGCCTGAACCCGAAGAGCCTGACGACCGGCTGGGCGAACACCAGCAGGCACACAGCGAGCAGAGCCTCCAGCACCGCGAACACCAGGGCGATGTCGTTCACGACAGGGTCTCCTTGTCGTCGGTGGTGCAGCCCACGCCGTCCTCACTGGCGAGGGGGTGGATCTTCGCCCGCACGCAGCGGGCCTCGCTCTGAGTGAGGCGGTCCACCGGCACCATCCACTCGCACCGGACCTGCTCGATCCGGTTGCGGCGGTGGGCATCCTCGGCGAGGACGGCCGAGGGGTCCACGTCCAGTGCCAGCATCACGCGCCTGGAGCAGGCCGTGTAGCCCTTCTGCCAGTCGGTGACGTCCTCCTGGTCGGCGACACTCCCCCACTCCCGCACACGGGCTATCTGGGCCTCCAGAGGCAGGATGCGCTCCTCCTGGTCCCGGATCACGACACGCTGCCGCTCGGTGATGCCGAGAAGCTCCTCGATGCGCTCCTTGCGCTTGGCGAGCACCTCCTGGAGCTTCTCCGTCCGCAACCCGAGGCACAGCACCTCCTGCTGGAGCTGGCCCACCTGCCGCTCGTCCTCCCGGAGCCTGTAGATGGCCCGGCGCGCTCCGGGAATCTCGGCGGCATTGAGCAGCCGCACCACGTTGTGGGCCAGGGACCGGTCGTCCGGGGTGTGGAAGTGGTCCGAGGGCTCGATCTCCACATGGACGTAGTACTTGTTCCCGCTCACGACTTGGCCGCCTTCAGGGTCCTGATCTCCTCACGGGCCGCGCGCAGCGTGGTCCTCAGCGCGAACACCGCCTTGTTCCGGTTCCCCAGCTCGTCCCACAGGAACTTGTGGAACTTGTCCTGGTCCCGCTCGAACTCGTCCCGGCGCTCCTGGTCGTACACCATGTGCCAGAACGCGCCGAACGCCATCTGCTGCCGCTTGCGGGCACTGGTCCAGCACAGCCTCAGCCGCCGGTTCTCGTGCTCCAGCTCGGTGATGCGCAGGTTGCGCGTCACGTTGCGCTCCATCGCCCCCGCCAGCGCCCGCTCCAGCTTGTCGATGTGGCTGCGGGCCGTCGCCAGTTCCTGCTGCGTCCTCTCCAGGGGGCTGGGGCGCTCCGGGGCCACCTGCTCGCCCATCTGCCGCCGGTGCTCCCGGAACAGCCGCTCCTGCTCCTTCACGCTGGTGTCGACGGGCTCGTAGTCGCAGCCCTCCGCCCGGCACCTCAGCACGAGCTGGGAGTTGTAGTCCTTCTCGAAGTTCCCCATGCGGTAGCTCCTGCGGGCCAGGTGCCTGCGGCTCATCACGCCTCCTCGAACCTGAGGGCCCCGGTGACCCACTGGCGGGCCTGGGCGGCCTCCGCCTCGATCCCGGGCAGCACCTCCACCACGCCCTCCTGGGGCAGCAGCAGCTCCACCGGGCTGACCTGGAGCACATGGGCGAACACCAGCAGCTCCTGCACCGTGACGGAGATACGGTCACCGCTCTCCGCCATCGTCATCGCGCTCTTGCTCATGGGCAGCCCGGACGCGGTGCACTGCTGCGCGAACAGCCCCTGGGGGATGCCCTTGGCGAGGCGGATCTGCCGCACCCGGGAGGTGATCCCGTCGCTCACGTCCTGCGCCCACCGGGTCTCGATCATCGCTCTTCCCCTTCCAGGATGGCGCGGACGTCCCCGACCCACTCGGGCACTGGCAGGGGGTCCTGCCAGCGGGTGGCCTGGTGCTCGGTGCGCTCCAGGTAGGCGTACAGGTTCGCCATGCGCTCCACGGCGTCCTGCAACCTGATCCGGTGCTCCAGCGACTGCGTGAAGGACTCCAGCGCCGCCTCACGGCCCTCGTTGGCACGCTTGATGTACCGGTCGCAGGCAGCCTCCAGACCCAGCCGGTACGACTGGTTCTCCCGGGCCTGCTCCTCCAGCTGCTCGATGCGCTGCTGGGCCGCCGTCAGCTCCTTGAGCAGCTGCACCTTGGTGGCCTTGAGCTTCTGGATGTACCCCGCCGCGTTCACCGGGGACGCTCGGAGACATCGCTCATGGAGTGGCCGAGCAAGGTGTCGGCACCGGCCATCGCGGCCTTCTCCTCAGCGGTGAGCGGGATGCCGGTGATCCTGGCCACCTTCTCCGCGATACGGGCCAGCTGGGCCAGGTACTCGTGGCGCTCCTGCTGCTGGCGCTTGAGGGTGTCCGCGTGCCTCTGGAGCGCGTCCTGGGTCTGGCCCTGGGACTCGAACAGCCGGGTGGACAGGTCGGAGTTGGCCCGGCACACCTCCCGGTACGCCTGCTCCTTGTCCATCACCATCTCCACCAGGGCCGCCTTGCTGGGAAGCCCGATGGCCTCGAACATCACGCGGTTCTCGGCGTTGGCCTTCCTGAGCCTGCCCAGGGTGTGCACCAGCACCTGGCGCATGTCCTCCACGGAGTCGCCGTTGAGGGTGGTACGCACGTGGTCCTCCCACGCGCTCTCTTCCTGCGGGGTCATGGTCACTGCTGTCCTCCTGCTGGAGTCGTCCTGCTGTGAGTGGGAACTCTACTACAAGAATTGTACGAGTAACATGCTCTGGTCATTACCAGAGCACTTGTTTCACGCGGTCATTCCTGGAGGAGGACCGCACGCATCTCCGGGTCCCGGAGCTGCCCGGCCGTGGTACGCCAGGCGGATATCGCCTCGTCCAGCACGGTGAGCGAGCACTCGGCACTGACCCGGGAGAGGACCAGGGCGCTGTGCAGGTGCCTCATCAGCTCCCGCAGGCACTCCTTGCGGTCCTCCTCGGGCAGCCCGTTGATCCAGCCGAAGAGGGGCTCCTGCCGGGTCCGGTACTCCACCTCGACGGTGTAGTGGTGGATCAGGTCCCGGGCGTCCTGGGCGCTGTCGGTGTCCCCGTGCAGCAGCCCCTCGTAGATGTCCTGGCGGTACCGGTCGACGTCCTTCATCGGATCCCTATCCGTAGTAGCTGGTGAGGATCCAGCAGGGGCTCTGCTGGGTCGGCCGGATTTGCAAGGTGTCGCACGCCCGGTACAGGCGCGGAGTCCACGCCAGGCGCGTCTCCACGTCGTCGTCGGAAAGCTTCAGGACCTCGCCCTCCTGGGCGGTGAAGACCTTCGCGCCCAGGACGTACTCCGGGTAGTCCGCATGGCCGTAGCACACCAGCTCGATGCCGATGGTGGCCAGGGCCGCCTGCTTGCGCTCACGCCACTGCTCGCGGCCCTCGTGCGGCAGGAGTCCCTCCTCCCATCCGCAGGCCGCCAGCATGACCTCCTCCACATGGCCCTGCGGGTAGCCGCCGTAGAGCCACGCGGGAGTCTCGTGCAGGTCGAAGCCGTTGTGCGGGCCTCCCAGGGCGTAGCCGTAGACCAGGTGGCCGTCGGGGTGGTTTCCCATCTACATCTCCTCCATCAGGGGCAGCAGGGTCGGGTTGACGCGGGTCAGGACGGTCTCCAGGTCGTCCCGGGCCACGACGGGCCACAGGACCCTGCGGGCCAGGGCGTACTTGTCCCACAGCCGGGCCTGGGTGGCGCTGTCGAGCATCCTCACCCGCTCGGGCAGGGTGTTGTGCGCGTTGTCCGCGATCTTCACCAGGGTCGCGCCGTAGTTCTGCGTGATCAGGGCCAGACGGCTCTGGTACCCCTGGTTGCGCACGCTGGTGAGCAGGAAGACCATGTCGCGGACCCCGGAGGGCACCCCGGCCAGCTTGAGGCTGTGCAGGGTGGTCCTGGTGTCCTCCACGGTGTCGTGCAGCAGGGCGGCCATCTCGATGCCGGTCCCGAACGGCTGGACCCCGTGCGCCACCGCGTCGATGTGCTGCGAGTACGGTGCCCCGACCTTGTCGGTCTGCCCCCGGTGCGCGTTGTGCGCCAGGGTGTGCGCCTGCGAAATAGTGATCATCGGTGCTACTCCCAGCTGTAGGACACGAGGTCGCCGTCGGCGTCCTTGACGAAGACGCCGCTGCCGTCCCGGTGCTTGCGCAGGTCGTTGTAGACGATCAGGGCGCGGTTGAGCACGTCGGTGGCGCTGAGGTCCTCCGCGCCCTGGGTCTCCTCCAGCGCGTCGGCGGCGTTGCCGATCAGCGCGATGCCGTTGAGGCGGCGCTTGACGAACTCGCGGACGTTGTCGTCGTCGCTCTTGTGGGGCATGGTGCTCTCCTCATGGTTCGGGCCCCGGGAGGGTTCCCGGGGCCGTGGTGGTGCCCTACTCGCCGAACGTCGCGCCGAGGCTCTCGACGAAGACCGCCAGCATGCGCTCGGCCAGCTGCTTCAGCACAGGGGCTTCGTCGTTGACCGTCACCTCGGTCTTCATCTTCATGGGCAGCCGGGTGCCCAGCACCCAGCCCTCCCCACGGGTGACCGACTTCTCGATGGTGAACAGGTGGCGCTTGCCGACGGTGCCGTCCCAGCCGGACCTGCCCAGGCCCTCACGGCGCGTCCA
>SCTM01000280.1 GCA_004297485.1 Rhodospirillaceae bacterium | reverse complement strand
CACCCGGCCCCACATCACCCTAAAATGCGTTCGTTAATAATCGGTTCCGGTGCATATCCCGGCCCGGAATCAAGGACTTCTAAGGCTTAACCAATCATTACTCCGCCGCCTTGACGGCGAATCCGTCGCCGGAGACTTCGTCCGCCAGCGCCATGGTTTTCTGCTGCTTCTCCCAGGCGGCGGCATAGAGTCCGCCCTTGCGCAAGAGTTCGTCGTGAGTTCCGCGCTCCACGATCGTACCTTGGTCGACAACGAGGATCTGATCCGCATCGACAATCGTCGACAGCCGGTGCGCGATGACCACGGTCGTCCGCCCGACCGAAACCTCGCGCAGGTTCGCCTGAATATCCTTTTCCGTATGCGTATCGAGAGCCGACGTGGCCTCGTCGAACAGCAGCAGCGGCGAACCTTTGAGGATAACGCGCGCGATGGCGATCCGCTGTTTTTCACCGCCGGAAAGTTTCAAGCCGCGCTCGCCGACGGCGGTCTTATAGCCATCGGGCAGGCTGACGATGAACTTGTGAATGTGCGCGAGTTCGGCGGCCTTCTCGATCTCCGTGTCCGCGGCACCGATCTTGGCGTAGGCCAGGTTATAGTGGATCGTGTCGTTGAACAGCACGGTGTCCTGGGGAACGATCCCGATGGCGCGGCGCAGAGAGTCCTGGGTTACATCGCGGACATCCTGGCCGTCGATCAGAATGCGTCCGGCTGTGACGTCGTAGTAGCGGAACAGCAACCTCCCGATGGTCGATTTGCCCGAACCGGTCGCGCCGACAAAGGCCACCATCTGTCCCGGTGCGATCGTAAACGACATATTCTTCAGGATCGGTCGGCGCGGATCATACGCAAAGGAAACATTCTCGAACCGCACCTCGCCTCCGGAGATCACAAGCGGCGGCGCGTTCGGCTTGTCCTTGATCTCTTCGCTGACGTCGAGCAGATCGAACATCTTTTCCAGGTCCACCAGGGCCTGCTTGATGTTGCGATACACGAAACCGAAGAAGTTCAATGGTTGGGCCAACTGCAGCATGTAAGTGTTGACCAGAATGAAATCGCCCACGCTCATACGATGGGCGAGACGACCTTGGGCCGCCATCACCATCAGAACACCGGCACCGATCGCGATGATAAATCCTTGGCCGATGTTGAGCGCCGCGAGTGACGACTGATTCCTAACGGCCGCCGTTTCATAACGGCTCATGACGCGGTCGTATTCGGCAACCTCCCACGCCTCGTTGCCATAGGTTTTGACGGTCTCGTAGTTGAGCAGGCTGTCGATGGCGCGCGTATTGGCGCGATTATCGAGCGCATTGCTCTCCCGCCGGAATTGAAGACGCCAATCGGTCGTCAGGACGGTGAAGGCGGTATAAATGATCACCGTCACCAGAGTGGCAATGCCGAACGAAAGGTCGAACCTTCGCCAGAGAATACCGAACACCATCAGCACTTCGAGGATCGTGGGCGCGAGGTTGAAAAGCGTAATCGACACCAGACTGTCGATCGCCGCCATGCCGCGCTCGATCGAACGCGATAGTCCGCCGGTGCGGCGATCGAGATGAAAGCGCAACGACAGGCGATGGAGATGTGCCAGCACCGCCCCCGCGGAACGGCGTACGGCCCGGACGCCAACCTTAGCGAAGACCGCATCACGCACTTGTGCGAAGAACTGGCTGAGAAAACGCGCCAAGCCATAGGAGACAATGAGCGCAACGGGAATGACGGCCACGTCCTTGACGCCAAGCGCATCCACGCTCTGCCCCAGGTAGATGGGCATCACGACCGTCGCGCCCTTGGCGAGAAAGATGCACGCTACCGCGACAACGACACGAAGCCTGATCTCGGAATCACCCTTCGGCCACAGAAACGGCAGCAGCGTCTTGATGACCTGCAGGTCGCCGCGCGGGCGGGTCGTGTCAGCTTGATCGGGGGAGTAAGAGAGGCCGCGCATCATCGGTCATTCCATGGTTCAGGCCGCCCGCCCAACAGACGCCCGTCGCAAACAAGGTAGTGTTCCCATACGGCATTGCCCAGTGTGTTGCGTCACGAATAGCGAGCCACGCAGATACAACGTTGAATGTATGGGATAAAGCGGCCGTGCCGCCCCGTTCCAGGGGATGGAACGAGGCGGGGCGGCGCGATGGCGGACGGCGCTAACGGGAGCCGTCAACCTTATTTGGCTTTAGGCAATGACCCTTACGGTCGGATGGGCCGCGGGTTTAACACCGGAACTGATCCCGGCAACGAGCGCGTAGGACTCAAGAGTCGCAACCAGATTCTTCACGGCCGGGTTGGAGGACTTTTCACCGAAGGCCTGCGCCACGGCCTGGGCGCGTTGATAAAGACTTTCGCGGGCATCCACCGAAGGAGCAACAGGACCCGTACCGGCGGAATCGCTGGCCTGGAAAACTTTGCCATCAGTCGGCGGCTCGCTACTCGCCGTTGTGACGAACGTCGCAGCCGCCGTCACCTTGTCAGACAGTTTCTGGCCGGCCGCGGCAGAACGCGCGAACTGCGAACCGGCCGTGGTTGCGGCGACCGCCGCCGCGATAGCCGTGAACTTGCCGGAAGCTTGGGACGACACCTCGTCGCCGCCAAATAGTTTACGTTGCGCGAAGATGAAGTTCTTCTGTGAATGAGTCGGTGCTGCGCTGCCAGGGGCTTGACCCAGTTGCGTGGGCGCAAAAGCCGCGCCGAAAATGTTCGCGGAGATGACCGCGAGGTCGGATTCTTTGATCTGCGCCGCCGGGCCAAGCACACCGGACGCCTGGGGCTGGGGCTGGGGCTGCGGCGATACATCCGCCGACTGTTGCAGGGGACCGGCGGCACCGCTCGCCAAATTGCCCAACGTCAGTCCCGTCGGCGGAACTTGAGTATCTGCCGGCTGGGCCGTCGGGGGTTGAGATGGGGCGGCGGCCGGTGATGACGCACCGGGAGCCGGCGTCGAAGTGAGCGCCGTGATATCGAACACCGGAATGTCCACGCGCGCCTTGGCCGGACCCGTCGTCGGTGGCGCAAGGTCTGGCGCTTTCGCCGCAAGACTGGACGCCGGCAATTGATTCGCGAAACTGCGGTTAGCGGACTGGTTTGCCCCCTCACCACCCTGCTTGAGAGATGAGCGGTCATCGCTAGCCTGAGCAACCTGGCTTACATCCAGCGCTTGTTGCTGTTGGCTAGCGGCTGCGGCAAGGGCAAGATCAACCTGAGGCGATTCCGAGTTCGGAATACCTAGGGCCTGCTGCCTATTGGCATACAGGAGGGGCTGCACATACGCAGCCGTGTTTGTGACCACGTCAGTCATCCGGCCGCCCTTTCTAAGCGACGAGTAACTTGCGACACATTCTGCGCTAAGGATTATTTAACAAAAAAAGCCAGTTTGCGCAAGGGGAATACCCGCAAAACGAGTGGTTAATAAATTATTGATCCAGAACGAGAAAATTGTTTCGAATCTAACCTATCTGGCACACCCACCTCCGAAGACATCCTCCTGATGCGCCACAACTCAATAATGTCCCCCAATCACAAAAATATATGCAGATATAAAGATATTGATATATACATTGCGGTGCCTAGCTAAAAGAAGTTCGCTGGGTTGTCACGGTGGAGCACTCTGAGCCCATGGCCGGGGGCAAAGCCGGCAACGCCGCGATTTGAGAATGGACGGTACGATGACCGCTCGCCAAGCCCGACTAGAGGCGCTGCATGAGGCCCTGAAAACCCGAGTTCTCGTCCTTGATGGGGCGATGGGCACGATGATTCAGCGTCACCGCCCAGATGAGGCGGCTTATCGCGGCCAGCGGTTTGCCTCCCATCCGCGCGACGTGAAAGGCAACAACGACCTGCTGACGCTGACCCAGCCGCAAATGATCGCGGACATTCATCGCGCGTATCTGGACGCAGGCGCCGACATCATCGAGACCAATACCTTCTCCTCGACCCGGATCGCTCAGGCCGATTATGGCATGGAGACACTGGCCTACGAGCTCAACCTCGAAGGCGCAAAGCTCGCACGCATGGTGGCCGACGAATTCACCATAAAGACTCCGGAAAAACCGCGGTGGGTCGCTGGGTCAATCGGACCCACCAATCGCACCGCGTCGATCTCACCTGACGTGAACGACCCTGGCTTTCGTAACGTCACGTTCGACGAACTGTATGCGGCCTTCCGCGAGCAGGCCGAGGCGCTGGTGACCGGCGATGTTGACTTGATTTTGGTCGAGACCATTATCGATACCCTCAATGCCAAGGCTGCCTTGGTCGCTATCGACGACGTATTCGATGCGACCGGCGCAGTGCTTCCGATCATGATCTCCGGCACGATCACCGACCAATCGGGACGCATCCTGTCTGGACAGACGCCGGAAGCCTTCTGGAACTCGCTCCGCCACGCCAAGCCCATCTCGATCGGGTTCAACTGCGCGCTCGGGGCGGCGCAATTGCGCCCCCATGTGGCGGAACTCTCGCGCATCGCCGATACCAACGTTTGCGTTTACCCCAACGCCGGACTACCCAACGCGTTCGGCGAATACGACGAAACGCCCGATGCGACTGCGGGCCATCTCAGCACATGGGCGAAAGACGGTCTGGTCAATATTGTCGGCGGCTGTTGCGGCACCACGCCCGATCACATCCGCGCCATCGCCGCCGGCGTCAAAGGACTGAAACCACGCCATCTACCGAAGCTGCCGGTCACCATGAGATTGTCCGGCCTTGAGCCGTTCCAGTTGGCGTCATGAGCAACACAGCGGCGCAGACCGCCACCTTCATCAATATCGGCGAACGCACCAACGTCACCGGGTCGGCCAAGTTCAAGAAGCTGATTTTGGCCGGCGACTTCGAGGCGGCGCTCGACGTGGCGCGCCAGCAAGTGGAGAGCGGCGCTCAGATCATCGACATCAACATGGACGAAGCCATGTTGGACTCCGAAGCCGCGATGGTGAAATTCCTCAACCTCATCGCGTCGGAGCCGGACATCAGCCGCGTTCCGGTGATGATCGACAGTTCGAAATGGTCGGTTATCGAAGCCGGACTGAAATGCGTTCAAGGCAAGCCGATCGTCAACTCCATCAGCATGAAAGAGGGCGAAGCCGCCTTCATCGACCATGCCCGCAAAGTCAAACGCTACGGCGCGGCGGTTGTCGTCATGGCCTTCGACGAGAAAGGCCAGGCGGACACCGTGGACCGCAAGGTCTCGATTTGCGCGCGCAGCTATAAAATTCTCACCGAGATCGTCGGATTTCCCCCCGAAGATATCATCTTCGACCCCAATATCTTCGCGGTCGCCACCGGCATCGAGGAACATAACAACTACGGCCTCGACTTCATTGAAGCGACCCGGCGCATCAAGCAGCAGTTGCCGCATGTGCATATTTCGGGCGGGGTCTCGAACATTTCGTTCTCGTTCCGCGGCAATGAAGCGGTGCGCGAGGCAATGCATTCCGTATTTCTGTACCACGCCATCCGTGCCGGCATGGACATGGGCATCGTCAACGCCGGACAGCTGGCGGTCTATGAAGATATTGCTCCGGAACTGCGCGAGCGCTGCGAAGACGTGATCCTCAATCGACGGCCGGATGCCACCGACCGGCTGTTGGAGATCGCTGAACGTTTCAAAGCCGGAGGCGGTCAAAAACGCGAAGCCGACCTGAGCTGGCGCGAGACAGACGTCGACAAGCGCCTCGCCCATGCCCTGGTGAACGGCATCACCGATTTCATCGACGCCGATACGGAAGAAGCGCGCGCGGCGGCAGCGGCGCGCGGCGGACGTCCGCTTGACGTGATCGAGGGGCCGCTGATGAACGGCATGAACGTGGTCGGCGACCTGTTCGGCGCCGGCAAAATGTTCCTGCCGCAAGTCGTGAAAAGCGCGCGGGTGATGAAGAAATCCGTCGCCTACCTGATTCCGTTCATCGAGGCCGAGAAAGCCGCCAATGCCCTCAAAGGCATTATCTCCGCCAACGCGAACGCCGGTAAAGTGGTCATGGCGACGGTCAAAGGCGATGTCCACGATATCGGCAAGAATATCGTCGGTGTCGTCTTGCAGTGTAATAACTACGAGGTCATCGATCTCGGCGTGATGGTGCCCTGTGCCAAGATCATCGAGACCGCCCGCGCCGTAAAAGCCGATATTGTCGGGCTATCGGGCCTTATCACACCCAGCCTCGACGAGATGGCCTATGTCGCCAGCGAGATGGAACGCGAAGGACTCAACCTACCGCTGCTGATCGGTGGTGCCACCACGTCGAAGATTCATACGGCGGTCAAGATCGCGCCGCGCTACAGCAATGCCACAGTCTATGTGCCCGACGCCTCGCGCGCCGTTGGCGTAGCCGGCGCGCTGCTATCGGCGCAAAACCGTGAGGCCTATACGGCAGGCATCCGCGCCGACTACACGAAGATGCGGGAAACCCACGCGCGCCAGGCCCAGACCAAGCGCCATCAGCCAATTGCGAAGGCCCGCGCGAACAAGACACCGATCGCGTGGGAGACCTACCGCCCGGAAAAACCCCGCGCGCTTGGCCTTACAGTTTTCGACGACTACGATCTGGCTGAGTTGACGCGCACCATCGACTGGACGCCATTCTTCCAGACGTGGGAGTTGGCCGGCAACTACCCGGCGATTCTCGACGATGCCCTCGTCGGTAAAACCGCGCGTAGTCTTTTCACCGACGCTCAGGCCATGCTGCAACAGCTGGTAGGTGAGAAGTGGCTGACTGCAAGGGGTGTGATCGGATTCTGGCCGGCGAACCGCGTGGGCGACGATGACATCGAAGTCTATACTGACGAAAGTCGCACGCGGGTGCTTACGACAGTCCATACGCTCCGCCAGCAGATGTTCCGAGACGGTGAGAATGCGAGGGCTAACGCCGCACTCGCCGATTTCATCGCACCAAAGGAGTCCGGGATCGTCGACTATATTGGCGCCTTCGCCGTTACGGCCGGCATCGGGCTTGAAGATCGGGCCAAAGGCTTTGAACGCGACCATGACGATTACAACGCGATCCTGGTCAAGGCGCTTGCGGACCGCCTCGCCGAATCGTTTGCCGAACGCATGCATCAGCGCGTCCGCCGCGAGTTTTGGGGCTACGCATCCGACGAAGCCCTTTCCAACGAAGACCTCATTGCCGAGCGCTATCGCGGCATCCGTCCGGCGCCGGGCTATCCCGCGTGCCCGGATCATACTGAAAAAGCGGTGTTATGGCAGCTGTTGGACGCCGAAC
>SCTM01000279.1 GCA_004297485.1 Rhodospirillaceae bacterium | reverse complement strand
CTGGGATTTTCAAGATGGGCACTGGATTTGGACGGCACTTACGCTTCGACGATCAGCGGCTCATCCGGCGCGCCTTTTTTCGACAAGCGCATAAACGGCACGAATAGTCCCGCGACGACGACCATGCACGTGGACAAACGGAACAAGTCATTATAGGCGATCATACCTGCCTGACGGTTGATCTCGCGTTCGAGCGCGACGACGCCTTGAACGCTATGCGTCGTCAAGGTTGGCGCCAAGGTCTGCAGCGCGCGATTGAACGGCGTGATATGCGCAACCAATTCGGCATGGTTTTCCTGCGTGCTCCGCGCCAGCAGGGTTGAATCCATCGAGACGCCGATTGCGACGCCGAGATTGCGGACCAATGAGAATATCGACGTGCCCTCGGTGCGGAACTGCGGCTCGATGGTCGCGAATGTCACCATCGTCAGCGGCAGGAAAATAAAGCCCATGCCAAAGCCTTGAAACAGGCCGTTCACCATAATCAGCTGATCGCTCACGTCGAGCGTGAACTCGGACATCCACCACAGCGTGGTTGCCAATATGGCCAGGCCGGCCAGGATCAGCGCGCGCGCATCGATGCTGCGCACCAGACGCGTGGCCAAAAGCATGGTGCAGAAGGTACCGAGACCGCGAGGCATGAGCAGCACGCCCGCTGTAATCACAGGATAGCCCAACAAGCTCTGGATCATCGTTGGCACGATGGCGGCGGTCCCGAACATCACGAGTATGACAACGAAACCGGTGGAAAGGCCGATGACATAGTTGGGATCCTTAAACGCCGTCCGGCTCAGAAATGGATGAGCCGCCGTGAACATATGGACCATGAAGATGTAGAACGCGAGCACGGCCAGCAGCGCCTCGATAATGATCTCGTCCGAAGAAAACCAGTCGAGGGTCGTGCCCCGGTCGAGCATCATCTGCAACGCACCAATGGCGGTGCCAAGAAGTGCGAAGCCAAGTAAGTCGAATTTGGTGTTTGGATCCCGCTTGCTCTCGGACAAGAGCGTGACAACGCCGATCGTGGAGAGAATGCCGATCGGCAGGTTCATGTAGAATGCCCACCGCCAGGAGAAGGTTTCTGTCAGGTAGCCGCCGATGGTCGGACCCATGATCGGGGCGATCAGTGTGCCTATGCTCCAGGCCGCCATGGCGGGCGCATGTTTTTCCTTGGGGTAAATATCCATGATGATCGCTTGAGCGAGCGGCGTCACGAACGAGCCGGAGGCGCCTTGCAGCACGCGGAAAAAGACGATCTGCCCCAAGGATTGCGCCACCCCGCATAACATCGAGGCAATCGTGAAACTCACGACGGAGAAGAGGAACAGTCGCTTGCGGCCATATCGCCTCACGATATATCCGGTGAGCGGCGTACATATTCCTGCCACCACCACATAGGATGTAAGCACCCACGTGATCTGATCCTGGGAAGCGCTCATGCTGCCTTGCATGTGCGGCAGCGCGACGTTGGCGATGGTCGCATCAAGCAGTTGCATGATCGTGGCGAGCATAAGCGCAACCGTCAGCAAGAGCGTCTTGGCGGTGAGCTTGAATGGCACGCTGGGCGCGGGTGCTGGCGAAAGGTCCTGGGACATCGCGCGGGGCTATTTAACCGGTACCATCCGGACGAGCGCTGGGTTCTGGCGACACCTTAGCTCCCAATTCACTGCGTCTCTCCGCGCCGGTTTTAAAGCCCATGAAATTTCGGCCGATTTCGGCCGAGCGTACCGATCCGAACATTATAAGCGCTGGCTAGGGTTCCGACCCAATTCGGGCAAGGGGCGGCTGCCCGCCGCCAATGTTGCGCACGTTGCTCTCCGGCGCAACCCCTAGGCCGGGAAAGATCGCCCGGCCGACCGCGGCTCCACCGGCGCGCTATCTCAAACCGCGCTCTAGAATTCCCGCGACAACATCAATTTGAGCACCAGCGCATCGGATGCGGCGGTAAGACCGTGGCCGATTCCGAACTCCACATCCACGGGTTCGCCGTGATAATCGGCCGCAGCGAACAGCGTATGAAACTGATGGCCACTTGATTCGAAGTGACTGACGGCGCCGTAATCAGCGTAATGCTCCACCGCAAACGCCCAGGTCCGCGACACATTGTAGGCGATGCGCGCCGCCGGAGCGAAGTCGAGCTTGGCGACACCGTTGAACGATGTGTCGAGAATCGGATTGAAGATAAAATCGAACGGTCCGGCCCGCGCGCCGATGATGGGACGGATTTCACCGGAGATCCGATGGTCCTCCCATCGCTTGGCGTTGTAGCTCAGTTCGAAATTGACGCCATAAAAGAAGCTTCGCTCGTCGGCGCGGGGCGTCACAAACAATGCCCGCAGCTTGGCGCTTTCCAGTAGAAACTTTCCATCGCCCGTAAGCGTGTACACAGGCAAATACAGTCCCGCTTCGAACCAGTCTGTTACACCGTAGGCAAATTCGGGCACGCCGTTCAGGCTGTGATTAGGAACGATGCCGCCGGGGAGGTCCGCCTGCTTGCGGCCTATCGGCGTGAAGTTGTTATGCAGCGTCAGGCCAAACTGGCCCGGTGCAACAATGGAGGCGTCATAGACCTGAATCTCATCGGTCTGCGCCTGCGCCGCCATCCCGCCGACGAGCGTAAACCCAAGGATCAAAATCGCCTGCTTAAGCATTAAATCCCACACCGGAAAAATCACCAGTCATTCGCACGCCAGTCGTCCATCATAGCGATGGAATCCGGTTGCGGGCGATAGGTGCCGTTGCGTTATGGCGGTGGACTTGCCGGCGGCGGGCCGGCAGGGCGCGTCTTGGGCGGCGATCTTTTCGGTGGTGCGCGCAGTGGCCCTTCCGGCGGTGGAGCCGGACTAACGGTGACCGTACCCTGTGTCGGCGGCGCGGCAACGGTCTCGGGTGTCTTATTCAGCGGGAGCTGGACGACAGAACCGAAAGTGGGGCTATCCGGCTGCGGCTGCAAGGCCGGAGACGTCGACGGTCCGCTGGGCACGGCGTCGCAATTGGGCGGCGAGCCGGGCGAGACGCAGGGCCGGCGGAACACGCCTGACTGGGCCCATGCTGGTGATGCCAAGACAACGAGCGCAAGAGCAAGGGCCGGCCGGCGAAAAGACATCATCGCTTTAACTCCCAGAATCAACGTGAAGCGCGCTTGGCCGTACTGCCTTGATGCCGGTCAATGCGCAACCGGGACGGATAACCCTTATGATAGGCTTGGCCGGGCCGGAGTCCATGACCATCTCATTATTCTCCACCCGCCAGGTCGTGGAAGATCAGCAATATAGTGCGGTGCAGATCGCCGCTCAGTCGCGTTTGGCGATGATCTCCATGCCAAGCCGATAGCGTTCGGAAAGCGCGAAGTGCACGACGCTGAATTCAAACTGTTCGAGCAACGCGCAAAGCCGGGCCCGGGAAAAATTGTGGTAGTACTCGATTTCACCCCAGTAAGAGTTGGCGTCCTTGATGGTGAGGATTTCCCACAGCATGGATTCGCTGTTGGGTGCCAACAAGCGGTGCGCGGGCTTGGAATTCGGCCATGATCGTCAATCCGGGCGGTTAAGTGGCCGGTGCGGAAACCAAACGGCGGTGCGGCGTCAGAAGCGTGGAGATCATCGCCATCACGACGGCCGCGCCATAGGGCAATGCCATCACCGCAAGCGCCGCGATCCAGGTATTGACAGCCGGGTCTTGCGTCGTGTCGGTGAGGTGGGTGATCACGATGGCGGCGCAGGCGGCAAGAAACAGGATAAGTTCCGGCAACACCATGCTTAGCCCCCGCGTCAGCCGCGCGGCGTTTTCCAGCTTGGGGGTCCGCAGGAACGGTTTACCGCTCGTCACCAGGCCGCCCATGACGGCGCGGCCCACGGTGTAACCCAGGGATAGGCCAGCGAGGGATGCGCCCAGTGCGCCGAGGATGCCGCTGCGTACCTTGACTTGCTGCAACCATACGGTTTTCAGAAACTTGACCAGGAACAGCGCCACGGCCACGCCGGAAAGCGCGGTGGCCGGCACGTCGAAGGTATGTGGCCACGTTGCCATCAATCCGGTCCAGACAAGCGACAGCGCCATAAATACCAGCGCCATGGCGTCGGCGATCCATGGCAGCCATCCGGTGATGAAAAGGTACTTCTGCGCCAGCGTCAGGTGACCCTGGCCGTCGTCGCCGAAGATCGTCCCGGAGTGGCGCTTGATGATTTGCATGGCGCCGTAAACCCAGCGATAGCGCTGGCCCTTATAGGCATCGTAGGTATCGGGCATCAGACCCTTGCCGAGACTTTGCGGCGTGTAGAGCGCATCGTACCCGGCCTCGAACAGGCGCAAGCCCAGTTCCGTATCTTCGGTAATGCACCACTCGGCCCAGCCACCGACCTCGATCAACGCCGCCTTGCGCATCACGCACATGGTGCCGTGTTGAATGATGGCGTTGTGCTCGCCGCGCTCGACCATGCCGATCTTGAAGAATCCGGCATACTCCTCGTAACACAGGCGCTTGAACGAACTCTCGTCGGCGTCGCGGTAATCTTGCGGGCCCTGGACGATGGCCACACCGGAATCGGCAAAACCGGGCAGGACGGTTTTGAGCCAATGCGGCTCGACCTGATAGTCGCTGTCGATCACGCCGATGAATTCCGCCCGCGGATCGGTGGCGGCGAGGGCGATGTTCAATGCGCCAGCCTTGAATCCTTTGACGCCGTCGTGATGAAAAAACCGGAAGCGCGGACCGAGAGCACGGCAATGGGCTTCAACCGGTTTCCAGAGATTCACGTCGGCGGTGTTGTTGTCGAGGATAACGACCTCGAAGTTGGGATAGTCGAGCCGGCTTAGAGCATTGATGGTTTCGATCACCATGGCCGGCGGCTCGTTGTGCGTAGGCACGTGGATCGACACCGCCGGAAACGCCGTCAGTTTGGACGGCATCACCTTGGCGCGGCGCTTGCGCCATATGCTCAAGGCGATCTCGATGGTTTCCGTGATGACGATAAGCGCGGCAAACGCCCCACACGGTGCCAGCAACGCCGTGGCGACGATCGCCGACGAATCCGAATATTCCATATTCAAGGCGCGGTAGGCGAAGATCGCGAAGGCCGCCACGCCGGCGATGATGCTGCAGACCAGGAGATAACCCCAGGTCGACACAGACGGCAGCAACATGGTGATGAACAGGCCGATGACGAACGTCGCGCCGACACCGATCGCGGCGGAGGTTCGCCAAGAGGGGAACGACGTAAGAGTTCCGGTCAGGCTGAACTTGGCATCACCATTGGCATTGAAAATGCCCCAGTAGGAACCGACGGCGCCCTCTTGTTCGGCCTTCTGCGGTTGGTCGAAAGCTTCGAGGATGTAATAGTCGTAATCCTCGTCGGCGGCGAGTTGGAGAAAGTGGCGCAGGAAATAGGCTTCATTGGAAGCCGAAGGCACTGCGCCCTGGTGGATGCGGCCCTCAGAGGGCCAGCCGGCTTCGCCGATCACGATCTCTTTTTTCGGGAATGCGGCGTCAATGCGGCCGTAGATATTCTTGATATACGTCATGGACTCGGCCGCCGTCACACCGTCCCAATACGGCAGGATATGAACAGCGATGAAATCGCAGTTCTTGGCCATCTCCGGGTTTGCAAGCCATGTGCTCCAGACATCGGCGGTGCCGACGTCGATCCGCTTGCCGACGGCTTTTTTCACCTGGGCGATATAGACGTTGAGGTCTTCGATCGACAGATCATTACGCAACACCACCTCGTTGCCGACGATGATGCGATCCACCACGCCCGGCGTTTTCTTCACGGCGGCGAGCGCTTTGGCCACTTCGATATCGTTAATTGCCTTATCCGACCCCAGCCAAATCCCCAAGGTGACGCTGAGCTTCAGCGGCTTGGCGATTTCGGGGACCTTGTCCAGGTTATGATCAACGGTGTAGGTGCGGATACGAGGCGTGATTTTCGCCAACCGCTCCAGATCGCTCTTGATATGGTCTTCCTGAAGGTTGTTGAGTTGATCGTTGGTGAACAGGCCGCTTGGACCATAATCCAAGCCATCAAGCGGCCTGCTCCAGTCGGGCGCCTCCAGCGGCCGGTCCAGGGAGCGCCATAGGAGCACCGAGACCAGGCAAACGATCGCCAGAGAGAACAGAACGCGCATTTACAACTTAGCCGGCGGCGGGCGCGAGCAACTCAAAGATTTTCTCGTCCGCGGCGCGCGGTATCGTTCCCTCCTTGGGCAGCACTTGGATACAAACGTGATCGGCCCCGGCGTCCCAATGCTGCTGGATCCGGGTGCGAATGGCGTCCGCGCTTCCCCAGGCGATCAAGGCATCGATCAACCGGTCCGAACCGCCACTGGCAAAATCGCTGTCCTTGAATCCGAGCCGTATCAGATTGTTGCAATAATTGGGCAGTTGAAAATACGGTGCGAGTAAACGCCGGCTGATGGCACGGGCGGTCGCAGCATCCGTTTCCAGCAACACCTTCTGTTCCGGGCAAAGCAGTTTGCCCGGACCGAGAATGGCGCGCGCTTGGGCTGTGTGCTCGGGCGTCACGTTATAAGGGTGTGCGCCATCGGCCGCTTGGGCGGCAAGGGCCAGCATCTTGGGGCCGAGGGCCGCGAGTACCGTCATCGGCTTTTCCGCGAGCTTTGGACCCATGCCCATGGCCTTCACGCGTTTCATGCCCTCAAGATATTCGCGCATGGCGGGAATAGGCGGGCCGTATTTAAGCCCGCGCACGCCTTCCACCAATGGTCCGTGAGAGACGCCCAATCCCAGCAGAAAACGCCCGCCCGACTGGTCGTTGAGGCTTGCTTGCCCGCCGGTGGCGGTGAACACATCCCGCGCATAAAGATTCGCAACGCCCGTGGCGATGATCAGCCGGGACGTTTTAGCAAGCAGCCAGGACGCCTGGACCAAGGCATTGCCGAAGCCTTCCGGTATCCACATGGCGCTATACCCCCAGCGCTCGGCTCGCCCGGCAAATGCCGCGGCGTCTGCCGCGCTCATGCCTTCGGCGGGGGCCCATATGCCGAGTTTTCCGATCTTCATTCCGTTTCTCCCTGCTTTCACACCACGCGCGACAATGCGGCAGTATGGGATATCCCGCGCGGGGGCACAATTCGGCACATTGCGTTGTCGGCAACGAAGCCCGTTGAATTGAAATATGGATTCCCGCTTTCCCGGCTACACGCGCGATCGTGTTTTTTTGAGGTAACGAACCTATCTGTTTTTCCCGGGGCCACGCTTGTGTATCCTGGTGGCGTAATCGGGCGTTCGGGGGAGCGTGACCACACGATGAAACGCAGACTTCTCACCGCCTTCCGGGCCATGGTGTTCGCCGTTTGCGTGTTTCTGCTGGCCACGGTCGGCGGGCTCAAAATCAAGTCGGGCGGCGCCGTGGCGGTGTTCATCCTCGGTATCGCCGTGTTCTGGATCTTGATCGAGACCGTTTTGATGTCGATGGCAAAACGGAAGAAAACAAAAACCCGCCCGTTTTAGGCATCCTGCGGCGGTTTCAGCCGCCCGGCCGGGCTCTGAATGCCGCACACACGGCCCGCGCACCAGTGAAGCGTCCGTGACGGATACAATAACCGTCATCGCCGCGCGCCGACCCGTCACCGGAACCGAGGCTGCTGAGTCCCGGAATCAGCGCCTCGAGCGTCCGCGAATCGTTGTCGAAGTGGATGCACCCGGCACACTGCCGCGCCATGTGTTCCACGCTTTTCATACGTGCCTCATCCTCATCGGACGAGATTCTCCCAATAGGGCGCGAACACGATGGTGGACAGCACAAATCCAAGGATCACGTTGATGACCACCCCCACGGCAAAAGCAAGCGCGGGCCTAACGCCGGCACTGGCAAGTTCGCGGAAGCGGGTGGTGAGACCGATGCTGAAGAAGCAGAAAATGAAGGTCCAGGTCCGCATATCCTTGATAGGCGCCACCAAAGCGGGCGACACCACCTTGGTGAAATCGCCGTAGCTATAGGAATGCGTCACCGCGGTGACCAACAAGGAAGCGGCGACAAATCCCAGTACGAATTTCGGAAAACGCCACCAGATTTCCGCAAGCTGCGGCTTGCGGCCGGTTTCCACGGCCTCCCAACGGGTGGTCGCGACGAACGCCAGCAGAAACGCCCAGATTCCGATCCACACATCGCGGCCAACCACTTTCATCAGGGTGAAAGCCCAAACCGCCTGATCGCTGGTGCCGCCAATCGTCAGGTCGTGGCTCATCATATCGCTATAGGTCTGCACCGCCGCGAGGCCCGCCGCATCGGCGAATTCCGAGGTGCCGATCCACGCCCCCGCCACGCCGCCGGAAAGATTGAGTACATGCGCCGCGAACGGCAGCACAAAAATCATAACAATGGCCCAGGCGATGACATTGGTGATTGCAATGGAAGCGTCCTCCTTCTTGGCGCCCACGGCGCCGGCGATGGCAATGGCCGCCGAGACGCCGCAGACCGCGCCCCCCACGCCGAGGGTGGCAAGCAATCGCCGGTCAAGACCCAGGCGGCGGCCCACCAGAAAAATCGCCAGGAAGGTGACGATGGAAACGATCGAGGCTTGAAAGATCGCGGTCGGCCCCGCCCACATGATCAAGGTGAAGGGCAAAGTGGCGCCGAGCAGAACGATGCTGGTCTTGATGTAGAACTCCACACGAAAACCCGCGTCGAGCCAACGCGGTAAACGCACCAGGTTCGCCAGCAACAATCCCAGCACCAGCGCTACCAGAGGCGGCTCGAGATTGTACTTGGCCGCCTGAACCCACTGACCAATCGCAAACGTCACGACCGAAAGCAGATACAGCAGAATAAATGCCGGAACGAAATCCCGCGCCTTGTGACCGAGCGCCGTGAGGGCAACGGAGAAGATCACAATCCACAGCACGAGTTGCGCCACATAGCGCAGCGCGTTGTCGACGAAGTGCTGAGCGAGCTGATCGAGGGTCGTCCATTTGGCGGGCGTGACCGCGATCCATTTCAAACTGGAGCCGTGGGCGAAAAGAACGTACGCGGCGACAACGATGCCCAGGCCGAGCCAGATGGCCCACCAGTCTTCCTTGCGCCACAACTCGCGCCATCCCATGTACGTGGCGGCCGTGGCCAAAGTTCCGCGGGACACCCCATGAGCCCGGTCGGTCATAGTCCCCTCCGCTGCTAAGTCATTTTCCCCACCCATCATCATGCCACGATGCCGCCATCGGCACCACGGCTTGAAAAAGAATCCGCGCGACCGCCAAGGAACGGAAAGGTATTCTTCGTCCCTGATATGGCAGGAGAAGATTCATGGAAATCACCGGTGGATGTCTATGCGGTGCCGTACGTTACCGGGCCACGGCGGCGCCCGTGGTGACGCGGGCATGTTGGTGCCGTCTGTGCCAATATATCGGCGCCGGCAGCGGCACCGTGAACGTCGTCTTCCCCAAGGACGCCGTAACGATCACCGGCGAGTTGCGGGATTTTGCCAGCACGGCCGACAGCGGCAACCTTATACATCGCAGGTTTTGCCCGCAGTGCGGCACCCATCTGTTTGCCGCGACCGCGGCACGTCCGCATCTTGTCGTCATCCGCATCGGAACGCTGGACGATCCGGAGATCGCCAAACCGGACATAACGATCTGGACGGCCGCGGCACCCACTTGGGCCTGTTTCGATCCGGCGTTGCCGCAATTCGAGGGCCAGCCACCGCCGGTGGCGTAAAGGGAATCGTTTCAATGACCGAACTTGCGCGTTGTCCCTGGCCTGGCACCGATACGCTTTATTGCGCCTATCACGACGAGGAATGGGGCGTGCCGGAATTCGATCACCGCGCGCTCTATGAAAAGCTCGTGCTGGATGGCTTTCAGGCCGGCTTGTCGTGGATCACGATCCTGCGTAAGCGGGAGAATTTCCGCGCCGCATTTGACAATTTCGATCCGCACAAGATCGCGCGCTATGGCGAACGGCAAGTCGCGCGCCTGCTCAAGGATGCAGGCATCGTTCGCAGCCGCGCCAAAATCGAAGCCGCCATAAACGGCGCCAAACTGTGGCTGGATATTATGGAAACAGAGCCGGGCGGATTTTCCGGCCTGATCTGGAAGCACGTGGATGGCGCGCCGAAAATCAACCGCTTCAAGACCATGAGTCAGGTTCCGGCCAAGACCGCCATGAGTGAGGGGCTGGCCAAGGAACTCAAACAACGCGGCTTTAATTTCTGCGGGCCGGTGATCGTCTACGCCTTCGCCCAAGCCGTGGGCATGGTGAACGACCATCTTGTCGGCTGCCATCGCCACGATGCCTGCGCGAAGCACCGATGAATGGCGCGCCGGTTCGGATCGGAAAAAGGTTAGGTTGAATCAATTGTCATTCCGGCCAAACGAGGCCTAACCGTCCGGCCGTCGGCCGGACGAAGAAAAATGGAGCCGAGCGCGAGCCGGAATCCAGAGCAAATAAACGATACAGCTTTTGACTCTGGATTCCTGCAACAAGTGCGGGAATGACGTCGGAGAGAGACGACTCTGCCTTATCTCATCCTGATCTAGACTGCCGAAGGATCAAGGGCTCTGCGGACAAAGTCCGCGAGCGATTGTGTCAAACTCGGCTTGTAGCTCTGCCACCATGCGGCACAGGCTTGCCGCGTGACCTCCAGCCGATCTTCGGCTTGTAATTGCCGCACAAGATCGGCCGCCTCACGCCAGCGGACGATCGTCGGCATGGGGTGGGGGCCGAGGAGATCGGTGAAGTAATCGAATCCCGGACGGCGCTCGACAATGGGAATACATCCGGCTTCTAGGGCTTCGTAGACCCGGAATGTTTCCAGATTCGACCATCCGCCCGGACAGGGCACGATCACGGTTTCATCGAGCAGAGCGCGATAGTCGCCGATGGGCAGACAATCGGTAGTGTTGAATCCCTCGGTAAGATGGCGAAAGCCCTCACCGAGGCTGCTCATGGCTTCGAGCATTTCAGCGCGCGTGAACTTCTTCACATCGCCGGCAAAGCTCCACAAGTGGCGGCGCGCGGCGGCCGGTTTAGGCACCCGGCCCGCGGTGATGAACCCGGCTTTGCATCCGAGGGGGAAGAAAAAAATGCGCGACGATTCCGCCAGAATCTCCGAGCGGTAATTGCGGATCACCGCTTCGCAATATTGGTAAGCGCCGGTGTCATTGCGAAAGGCCTCGTCGCTGAGATGAACCAGAATGATGCGCGCGCCACGCTCGAAGGCCTGCCGGTAATAGGGCACCTTGGCTTCCACCAGACGATTGTCGACCACGATCATAGGATCGCTCACGTGAGACCAGGTGTTGTCTACCACCTCACGCGCCACGATCCCGCCCAATAAAGACCGCAGCCAGTCTCGCTCCCAAGCCTCGTCCGGGTTGAATTGCCACACCAGCGCCGGCGCCGGCGCGGGGCGGGCGAACAGGCGTCTCTGGGTCAGCAACAAATAATGACGCGCAACGCCATCGCGGGGATTCTGCGTGAGGATTTTGGTGAATTCCCCAGCGGCGAGGTCGTAAAGACCCATCTCGAACCGTCGCACCGCGGACGCGAGGTCTTCGGACATTTCCGATTTTGAGCCTGGAAAACGCATGATCGGACTCTAGACGGAACGGGATTAAGAAATTGTTGGCTGGACTAGGCGGATTGAATTGGTGGAGCGATAAGCGCCCCGCGCCAGAAACCCAATGTGCGGTCCGGGATAAGGCCGGCTCCCTCCCCAGCAGCGATGTCTTGAAGGCACGCCAGCAAGCCGCGCGCCAGGTCGTCCAGATCCGCGTGACGGAGGCAAAGAAGAATGCGGGTCAGACGGAGATAGTTGTGATTGGTGGGCGTGAGCCAGGTGGCACTGCGCGCAGGGAACGTGGGCCCGCGCCGGATGATGTCTCCTTCCCGCGCCAGGCCATAGAAGTTGAGCATGAGATCAAAAGAACGGATCAGCCGCGCACGCAAATCCGGATTGCGGCGCAAGGCCGCCGCGTCTGCTGCCGTCAGCAATGGTGCGACGGGGTTGAAGCGGCTTGGCTCCGATGCCGGGAACAACCATTGGATATAGTCGTGGGCCATTTCCAGACGGCGATGATCCCAAGCCCAGATGTCAGCGATATGCCGGCCCGCCGCATCGGGCGCTTCGCCGCGATAGAAACGCAGCAGGTGTGAGTCGGCGGAAACACTTTCGGCCATGCCATCATTGTGATGCCATGGCCGAGAAATGTCAGATGAAAATGGGCGCCGGTCCCGCGGCGGCCACCGGAGAGCGGAAGGGGTCAACCGTTCCGGCAGCGGCAGCGGGACCGACGAAGGCCGTGTCCGTGTTTACTCGGCAGCCTGCAGAACCGGAACCGGCTTTGTGGCGTTGACGGAAATCTTGCGCGGCTTCAGCGCCTCGGGGACCTCGCGCTTCAGGTCAACGTGAAGCAGCCCATTCTCAAGGCGTGCGGTGTCAACGCGGATATGAGCGGCCAACTCGAAGCGGCGCTCGAAAGCGCGCCCGGCGATGCCGTGATGAAGATAGACCGTTTCTTTCGGCTCCTGGTTGGGCCGGCCCTTGACGGTCAGGGTGTTGTTTTCCACCTGGACGTCGATTTCTTCCGGGGCAAACCCGGCGACCGCGAACGTAATGCGGTAATTGTCGGCGTCGGTTTTGACGATGTTGTAGGGCGGATAGGCAAAATGAGCGTCGTCGAGCCGGGTGACGGAATCGAGAACGCGGGTCAGATTGTCGAAACCAACCGATGCACGGAACAGGGGGGAAAGATCGAAGCTACGCATGGATATCCTCCAATGAGCAATACCGAAGCGCGTGATTCCGGGTGCCGTCCTTCCGGGTCGGAAAGATGCGGTCGCGCCGGAGGGCCGCGCCGTTAAACCCTGACGGACCCCCGAGAGGCATCCGTCGGTGCTGCATTTAGGGTGGCGAGGGGCGCGTTCAAGACCCGGCGATGGGCCCGGTTATAATTTTTTTGACGGGACGGCTGGTTGCGGCGAATTGAAATAATTCTAAGAAACACAGGGCTCCGGCCTAGGAGGCAGATCGCGCCGCTTCCCACGCGATCATGGCACGCCTGCGGGTCGCGCCCCATCGGTAGGCCTTGAACAAGCCGGTGGCACGCAAGACCCGGTGACAGGGCACCAGATAGCCGAGCGTGTTTTGTCCGAGCGCGGTTCCCACCGCGCGGGTCGCCTTGGACGTGCATACGGCCTTGGCGATATCGCCATAGGTGACGATCGCGCCCGCTGGGACGCGCAGCAGCGCCGACCATACCTGAATCTGAAAATTCGTGCCGCGCAGGAGCAGCCGCTCCTGGGACATGGCGCCGGGCGCGCCCAGCTTCGCGGCGATCGCACCGGTGCAATTCAAATCGGCGACAAATTGGCTGAGAGGCCAGCGCGCCCTTGCGATCGTGAGGGCGGCTGCTTCATTCCCGTCGACGATAAACTCCAGGCCGCAGATTCCACGCGCCGTCACCAAAACAAGCGCGCGGCCAAAGGGCGTGTCATGAATGCCGTAGCGGATAATGAGATCGCGGCCCTGTGCTTTGTAGTCGCCCGGTGTCATGGCCTCGACCGCAACGAAGGCATCGTGTAGCCGGGATGCGCCCGACAGGCCCGCATCCAAACTGGTCGATAACAGGCTTGCCGATTTTTCCAGCACCGTCTTGGCGTATTCAACGGTGAGATAGCCCGCGAACTGCTTGGGGCTGACGCCGGCCCAGCGCTTGAACAGCCGCTGAAGGTGAAACGGGCTCAAGCCCACATGCGCGGCAACGTCGTCCAGGGACGGCTGGCCCGCGTGTCCCGCGATAATGAAATCGATCGCTCGCGCCACCCGGTCATAGTCGCGGTTTGTGGCGTGAGGGATGTCGGCCATGGCGTCGATCTGATTCATGGCAGGAATTTACGCGCTCATGGGCACAGCGCCGACCCGGTTCTTGCGCACACCACGCGGGATAGCCGGCGCGTCCCGCAAAGCCACAGTATCCGCTTCGCCACACTGTGGAACTGAACACCGTGGGACAGGCAAAAAGCGGCCTGTTCGCGGTTGTCTTTACCTAGGGCTTTCGCCAACCTGTTACAGTTATGTAACGAGTTACATTTCGTAACTAGGGGGAGGGAAAGATGAATTCCAAGCGATTCACGACAAAGTTGCTTGCTACCACGGCACTATACCTGGGCGCGAGTACGATAGCGATGGCCGCAGACGCGGTCGAGCAAGTCATTGTGACCGCGCGGCGCGTCGAAGAGCGTCTGCAGGACGTTCCAATCTCGATCACCGTTTACAATCAGCAACAGCTGACAAACCGAAACGTCTTCACCGCGGCCGACCTCGCCAAGTACACGCCGTCGCTCTCGACCAACAACCGCTTCGGCGCCGACAAGGCGTCATTCGCGATTCGCGGCTTCACCCAGGAAACCAACACGTCGCCGTCGGTGGGCGTCTATTTCGCCGACGTGGTCGCGCCCCGTAACCTCGCCTTCACGACCGGCGGCAATGGCGGAGGTCCGGGTTCCTATTTCGACCTGGAGAACGTGCAGGTGCTGAAAGGCCCGCAGGGCACCCTGTTCGGTCGCAACACGACCGGCGGCGCGATCCTGCTGGTGCC
>SCTM01000278.1 GCA_004297485.1 Rhodospirillaceae bacterium | reverse complement strand
GGAGTTTCGCGGCCGGGAGCATTATCTTCGAAAAAGACTCTCTTACGTCCGACTTCGTCATCATTCAGGATGGAATGGTTTCGGTCTTCATCCCTTCGGCAGGGGAAGGGGACGCGATCGAATTGGCTAGACTCGGGCGCGGTTCTTATTTCGGCGAAATGGCGATTTTCGATGATTACCCGCGTTCCGCAAGCACGTACGCGGTGACGGACGTCCGCGTTTGCCTTATCGGCAAAGATGCGTTTCGATCGTTCCTACGCTTCCATCCCGCCACCCTTTTCCAAATGTGCAAGGTGTTCAGTCACCGTATCCGCAACACGAACTCGATGTTGGCAAAAAGATAAAAGCAGTCTCGCGGGGTCAACCGCGGAGGGGTAAAAATGTCAGAACCAGCCGTTACAAGAATTACGACACAGATGCCATTCGAGACGGTGAAACAGCTGTTGAAGGCTCATTGTCGCGAGCCATTCACAATTATGGTTGCATCTCCTGCGGATCAGGACGGAGATGATAATCTCATCGTCGATCTCATCTTTGCCGACGATACAGATCTGACACGTTTCCGCAGAGCTCTCGGCAAGCCTCTGATGTCCAGGAACGGTAAATCTCCTGACGCAAACCAAACCTCGTGGACCCGTAAGGCCGATAGGCGGGGTGGCTAAACCTCGGCTAGCACGGCATTTCTGAAACGCGAATCGGACATCCCTTGTAAGCGGGTGATGTAATTGAGAACACGCTTGCGCAAGTGATACCTGTACATCCCAATCTCGCAGGGGATACGGTGCATTCCGATGGGCGTTATCGCAGCCGAATACGCGTGACGACACACATAAGGGGAGTGTCGCCTTGGTCATTCTGCGTCTGGCGGGCCTGTGTTTCCTGCTCGTTCTTGGATATGCCGTTTTCGCGCATCAATTATTCGCGCAAGACGGGCCGCATCTTCTCCCCGCGCCGAAGCTCAGCTTGCCTGATGCGCCCAAGGTTAATCTCCCTGACGCGCCAAAGCCGACAGCAAAGTTCCCCGGCAACGATCTGACCGGAATCGGCCCGGTCGACTTGAGAACGACCGTGGACCAAAATGTGATGCCGTGGCGCGCCGTCGGGCGTCTGGTGATATCGGGAGCGAGTTGTACCGGCGCCTTGGTGGCGCCAGCGCTTCTCTTAACTGCGGCCCATTGTGTCTTCAGTCCGCAGACGCGGCAACTGGTTCCGCCCTCATCACTGCACTTCATGCTGGCGTATTCGGAAGGCAGATACCAAGCCGAGGCATTCGGTACGCACATAACAGTGCCCGATGATTACGATCCCGTCCTCGGTATCGGCACCATGGGTAATGACTGGGCTCTCGTCCGGCTTGATCATGCCATCGGTCAATCTGACGGCTTCATTCCCCTCAGCGCACACGCGCCAACGGCGGGCGTAGAGGTTGCTCTGGGTGGTTACGCCAAAGACCATATCGAATTCTTGACCGTCGACCTCCATTGCCATGTTCTTGGCCTGATCTTGGATCAAAAAGGGATGCCGCTGATTCACCATGACTGCATGGCCACCCACGGCGTAAGTGGTGCGCCGTTGTTGATGCATGGCGAGGCTGGGTGGACCATTGGCGGTATCGAAGTGGTCGGGACGAGCAATGCGGGGGGCGGAGCCTCAGCACTTTACGATGTCATCACGGCCATGGCCAAGATCGCGAAGTAGTGCATTTTGTATGCCGTCTTTAATGTAGCAAGGCTAATCAAAGGCATTGGAATGAGTGTGGCTCTTCGGTGTCTCAAGAGACATATATTGTTCTATTTAACGGGTATCGGAACGACATTTGCTATTTTTAAGTAGCTCGTCCTGCGGCGCGCAACTTTGACGTGGTTGTACGGCCTTGATTACTTAATCCTTTTCAAGACGGCCACTCTGTTCGTCATGGCGCAAAAGAAATTATATTGTACTTTGAAGAGTTGAGGGACCATAAACGCCAGGAATAGTAATCGGGAATGCAGCAGACTGCCGAAGTCAGCCTGACGATTTCAAGGACGTCATTATCTCCCCATGTCTCTCTATCAGATCGTTAAAGGCCTTGCTTTGCTGCCTGCCAGTCTGATTCTGGCGCTGACATTTGCAATCGTCACTGGGTTACGTTGGCCACGCTTTGGTTTCGGCGTGCTATGTGCGACTACGCTCGCCTTCTATCTTCTGGCATCTCCGTTTTCCTCTGACCACTTGGCTCGTGCGATCGCCACGATCCCTGCATTGCCAGCGGACGCAAATCTTACTGGAGCCAAGGCTATTGTGGTGTTGGCAGCTGGAACTTTTGGTCATGGACCCGAGTACCGCGGCATTATGCTCGATCACATCACCTTGGAACGGCTCCGCTATGCTGCCCATCTCTATCGCCGTACCAATTTGCCGATATTGGTGAGTGGTGGGCAAGTTGGGGGGGCGGCCGCCACACTTGCCTCCGCCATGAAGCAGGCGCTTGAGGAGGATTTTGGCGTGCCCGTCACGTGGGTAGAGGATCGCTCGACGGACACCGCTGAGAACGCCCGTTTCAGCGGGGCAATCCTCAAGGATGCGGGGATTACGTCCATCGTTCTTGTCGCACACGCAATCGACATGCCGCGAGCGTTTACGTTATTCTCCAAAATGGGTCTTACTGTAACGCCGGCACCGACCTGTTTTCCAAGCACGCGGAGTAGTTTCCCACAGGATCTATTTCCAAGCATGTCTGCGTTGGATCAAAGCTGGATGTCGGTTTACGAGGTCTTGGCCTCGGCTTGGCAGGCAGTCGCTCCGGCTTCATGAAGCGAGTGGGCCCGGCCCTGTGACCGTCTATTTTTGACCTCTGTAATTTTGCCGTTCATTGCTAAAGTACGATCCTTAAATGCCGTGGGGCGTTCAGGGAACAAAGGTGGAGCTGTACCAGCCAAAAAGGGCGTGGCGCCGAGATCAGCCTCACCGATAGGTTCACGGAATAACGCTGCGAGAAAGTGATACGGAGGGGGTAACCTGTCATGCGCGTTCGTACACCCGGTCGGGTGCTTGTCACCGGGGGGGCTGGGTATATCGGCAGCCACACAACACTGGCGCTTCTGGCCGATGGTTGGGACGTCGTCGTGGCCGACGATCTTTCAACCGGCCAGTCTCGGCTTGTACCAGATGCTGCGACACTGCATGTCGGTAATGTGGGCGATGTCGCCTTCATGGCGCCGCTCTTATCCGCGACGCGACCGGATGCCGTCATCCATTTCGCCGGTTCGATCAGCGTGCCGGAATCCGTCGCAGATCCTTTGAAGTATTATCGCAACAACTTCGGCGTCAGTTGTCAATTGGTACAGATGTGCGTCAGCGCTGGTATCGAACGGTTCATATTCTCATCGACAGCGGCTGTATATGGGATGCCGGAACAATTGCCCGTGAGCGAGGATGCGCCGACACAGCCTATCAATCCTTACGGCCATTCCAAGTTGATGACCGAAATTCTCCTCAAGGACGTGGCGGCGGCAACAAACCTGCGCTACGCCGCATTGCGCTATTTTAACGTCGCCGGCGCGGATGCTGCAGGCCGCAGCGGGCAGGTAGTTCGCAACTCCACGAACCTGATCAAAGTGGTGGCGGAGCTTGCCGCCGGTAGACGGCAGGATATTACCGTCTTCGGCGACGACTATCCGACTGACGACGGCACCTGTGTGCGCGACTTCATTCACGTGAGCGATCTTGCCGAAGCGCATGTGGCAGCGTTGAGCTATCTTATGGACGGCGGCAGCAGCCAGATCCTGAACTGTGGATATAGCAAGGGTTTCTCCGTGAAGCAGGTTCTCTCCACGGCCGATGCAATCACAGGGCAGAAGCTGGCTTACCGTATGGGGCCGCGGCGGGCCGGTGACCCGGCCGCGGTGGTGGCGGAAACCTCACGCATCCGCGCCCTTCTGCCATGGACACCGCGTCATGCCGACCTTGCCCTGATGCTGCATAGCGCGATCGCCTGGGAGCGCGGCCTGCCGGGATAGCGTTAACGTCCACGGCCGACCGACAACATGCGTATCATGCGTATATTGAGCTTCACCACATTGTATCCGAATTCCGCGCAGCCGATTCACGGCGTGTTCGTGGAAAATCGTCTACGGCAATTGGCGGCGACCGGAGAGGTCGAGCTGCGCGTCGTGGCGCCGGTGCCGTGGTTTCCTCCTATCGGCCGCTGGGCGGGCCGTTATGGCATGTACGTCAACGCACCGCGCCGCGAGGTCCGCCACGGGCTTTCGGTTGAACATCCCCGCTACCCGTTAGTACCGAAGATCGGGATGACGATAGCGCCGACATTGTTGGCTCTGTCGCAACGGGCGACCGTCGCGCGCATTATTCGCGAGGGTTACGACTTCGATTTGCTTGATGCGCATTACTTCTATCCCGACGGTGTCGCCGCCGCTCTGCTCGGACACTGGTTCAACAAGCCGGTCGTGATTACTGGACGCGGGACCGACCTGAGTCAAATTCCGGCCTTCAGCTTGCCGCGACGCCAGATTCAATGGGCAGCCGCCCACGCGGCGGGCATGATTACCGTTTGCCAGGCATTGAAGGATTCGCTGGTTGGCCTCGGCGTGGCTGAAGACCGTGTGACGGTCTTACGTAATGGTGTCGACCTTCAGTCCTTTCGCCGATTGTCCGACGCCGAACGCACTGCCGCTCGGGAAAAATACGGCCTGTCGGGATTCGCACTCGGCTCCGTTGGGCATCTCATCGAGCGCAAAGGACATCATCTCGTGATCGAGGCCCTATCCAAATTGCCGGGCACGCAATTATGCATCGCTGGCGCCGGGCCCGAACATCATCGGCTGATGGCGCTGGCACAGACACAAGGCGTGGCTGATCGCGTCCGTCTTTTAGGCGTACTCCCCCACAGCGACCTGCCGCGTCTATACGGAGCTTTGGATGCGTTGGTGTTGGCTTCCAGCCGTGAGGGTTGGGCGAATGTTCTGCTCGAATCCATGGCGTGCGGCACGCCCGTGGTCGCCAGTCGTATCTGGGGCACACCTGAGGTCGTGAGTGAGCCGGCCGCGGGCATTCTCATGCCCGAGCGAAGCGGAGCGGGCGTCGCTGCCGGCGTCAAAGCATTGATGGCTGCCATGCCTAGCCGCGATGCGACGCGCGCATACGCGGAAAGATTCAGCTGGGATGCAACGACTGAAGGTCAGCTCAGTCTTTTTCGAACGATCATCGCTCAGCGGTCACAGGCGGTCCCTTAGTTCGCATCAATCTCATGTCCGCCGAACCACCTCTGTCGTTGTGGCGCAGCGTGAACAGCCTGTCCCGTAGTGCTTCCTTCCATACTTTGGAATAGAACGCGTCATTCAAAGCCTTAGGACTAAACATCTAGAGCGTGTCGCGATTTAATTGAATCCAGGGATTCCCATTTTTGGGGGAATGTGATTCAAGCTGATTGCTGGGTATTGGAGGCCAGCAATCATGGCACGACCCCTATCTATGGATAT
>SCTM01000277.1 GCA_004297485.1 Rhodospirillaceae bacterium | reverse complement strand
TGTCCGCGCCGCTTGGCCTCGCGCTCGGCGGTGGCTGCGAAATCCTGCTGCACAGCGACGCGATCCAGGCCCACGCGGAAACCTACACCGGTCTGGTCGAGGTCGGCGTCGGCGTCATTCCGGGATGGGGTGGATGCAAGGAGTTGCTCCTGCGTCTGAAGAAGGACCCGCGCAATCCCAAGGGCCCCATACCCGCGGTGGCGAGAGCGTTTGAGTTGATCGGCACGGCCCAGGTGTCCAAGTCGGCGCAAGAAGCCCGCGAGATGGGGTTCCTGCGGAAAGCCGACGGCATCACCATGAATCGCGACCGCTTGCTCGCGGATGCCAAAGCCAAGGCGCTCAAGCTGGCGGAGAATTACACGCCGCCCAAAGACGAAACCATCTCCCTTCCCGGCGCGACCGGTGTGGCGGCCTTGAAACTGGCGCTTGCCGGCTTCGAAGCCCAGGGCAAGCTGACGCCGCACGACAAGGTCGTGTCGCTGGTGTTGGCGAAAGTGCTGACCGGCGGCAAGACCGATCACACGGAGACCATAAGCGAGAAGGATCTGTTGAAGCTCGAACGCTCAGCGTTCATGGAGCTGACCAAGAATTACAACACCCTCGCGCGCATGGAGCACATGCTCGACACCGGCAAACCGTTAAGGAACTGAAAGCCCCCTCACCCCGACCCTCTCCCCGCTGGGGAGAGGGAGGGCCCCGGCGCGAAACGACGGGAGGGTGAGGGGTCGCACAACAGACTACGATCGACGAGGAGATTGAAGCATGGCCACTTATACTCCACCTTTGCGCGACATGAAGTTTGTCCTGCGCGAACTGTTCGACGGCAACAGCCTGACGGACCTGCCTGGATATGGTGACTTCACTGCAGATGTGGTCGATGCGGTCTTGGAGGAAGCCGGCAAGCTTTCGGCGGAGGTCCTGTTTCCGCTCAATCGCAGCGGCGACGAGGAGGGCTGTACTTTCGAGAACGGCGTGGTGCGCACACCCAAGGGCTTCAAGGAAGCCTATAAGCAGTTCACCGACGGCGGCTGGACAGGCATCGCGGCCGATCCCGATTACGGCGGCCAGGGACTACCGAAAGCCGTGAATATGATGGTTGAGGAGATGATCTGTTCCGCCAATATGGCCTTCGGCATGTATCCGGGACTGACTCACGGCGCCTACAACGCGATCAAGCATTATGGAACCGACGAGCAGAAAGCACTCTTTCTGCCGAAGTTCGCGGACGGGTCGTGGAGCGGCACCATGTGCCTGACCGAGCCCCATTGCGGCACGGACCTTGGTCTGATCCGCACCAAGGCCGATCCACAGGGCGACGGCAGCTACAAGATCACCGGCACCAAAATCTTCATCTCCGCCGGTGAACACGACCTGACCCAGAACATCGTCCATCTGGTGCTGGCGAAATTACCCGACGCACCGCCGGGGGTGAAGGGCATCAGCCTGTTCCTGGTGCCGAAGTTCATGCCCAAGCCCGACGGTTCGGTGGGTCCGCGTAATAGCGCGGCCTGCGGCTCCATCGAGCACAAGATGGGCATCAAGGCCTCGGCGACGTGTGTCATGAACTTCGACAACGCCGTCGGGTGGCTGGTGGGCGAAAAACACAAAGGCATGCGCGCCATGTTCGCCATGATGAACACCGCGCGGCTGGGCGTCGGCGTGCAGGGTTTGGGTCTCGCGGAGACCGCCTTTCAGAGCGGCCTGCTCTATGCGCGGGAGCGGCTCCAGGGTCGCGGACTGAAGGGCGCGGTCGCGCCCGACAAGCCCGCTGATCCGTTGATCGTGCATCCGGACGTGCGCAAGAATCTTCTTACGATGAAGTCCCTGACCGAAGGCGTGCGGGCCCTGGTGATGTGGACCGCCATCAATCTCGATCGCGCCGAGAAGGCGGCGACCGAGGAGGAACGCGCCGCGGCGGACGATCTGGTGCAATTGCTGACGCCGCTGGTCAAATCCATGGGCACGGATGTCGGATTCGAAGTCACCAATCTGGCCGTCCAGGTCTATGGCGGGCACGGCTACATTCGCGAACACGGTGTCGAGCAATTGGTGCGCGACGCGCGCATCACTCAGATCTACGAAGGCACCAACGGCATCCAGGCCTTGGATCTGGTCGGCCGCAAGATGTCCGCCCACTATGGCCGCTACTTGCGCAGCTTCTTCCATCCTGCCCAAGAATTCATCGAGGCCAACGCCGCCGATCCGGCGATGGAAGGCATCGTCGTCGACCTTGCCAAGTCTGTCGGCCGCCTGCAGCAGGCTGTCGCCATGGTGGCGCAAAAGGGCCTGACCAATCCCAACGAGGCCGCGGCCGCGGCCATGGACCTCCTCAACCTCTTTGCCTATGTGGCAATCGCATTCCTGTGGGCGCGCACGGCCAAGCTCGCCCTGGGCAAACAGAACGACGATCCGACCGGCTTCTACAAGGCCAAGCTTAAGACGGCGCAGTTCTATATGGCGCGTGTTCTGCCTCGGACCGGGGCGTTGCTGTCGCAGATCATGGCCGGCGGCGATACGATCATGGACATTGAGGACGCGCTGTTCGACGCCGCCTGAGTGGACGGGGCTTCTGATTCGGGTGCCATGTCGGATAAAGTAGCGCCGGAAAACCCTACATCCGAGACGCCGAAAGTACGCACCATCTATGATTCCGTTCCGTTTACGATGGGTGCAATGGCGCGCCCGATTCCGATCCGCCGGCGACGTCACGGCTGAGTATCGGCTTACCTGTCACTGCCTGCCGACAGACCTCGTCGGCACCACTCACATGGACAACGGCCGATACCATAACTTTCTGGGCCTGGCGCTGGCGGAACTCCTCGTCCGCTCGGGAATATCGCGCCGCGCGCACGCCGCCGGTGCCAGGCCCGTTTTGGCCACCTCGTCGATTCGCTTTCGCAAAGAAATTCGCCTTTGGCAAAAGTTCGATGTCACGGCGCGTGTTGTGTATTGGGACGATCGCTGGATTTACCTGGGCTATCGCCTCTTCGTTGGCATCGATGCCGCCGCAATTGCCATCGTTAAATCCACGTTCGTGGACAAGAACGGACGCGTTTCACCGGATAGGCTTAACACCATCATCGGCCATACCGGACCGACACCGCCCGCCAGCGAACTGATCGCGGCCAAGAGCGCCCTCGACGCATTGCTGAAAGTGTAGCGTTCGAGAACACGCTCACGCGTGCCGTAAGCGTCGGGCCGATCCTAAAACAGATAGTTCAGACCAAGGGTGAAAATATTGATTTTCACAGCCGAGGACGCGACGATATTGCTGGTCGTCGGAACTGGAAAAGGTGCTCCCGCGTAAAACGAACGGGTTACATTGATCGAACTGCTGGTCACGAAAATGTGCGCGTAGCTCGCATCGAACGACAGCTGGTCTGAAAACGCCCACCCCAATCCGCCCGCGACCCAGACCCGGTTTCCGTCCGGAACGCGGGTATCACGGGAACCGTCCACCGTTGGCGTCTCATCGTATTTGACTCCGGCGCGGAGTTTGAGGGTATCCGTCAATTGATATTCACCGCCGATCGATGGCGACCAAGTATCGCGGTAGTTTTCGGGTGTCACGAGCGTACCACTACCATCGGCGAGATGGATGGCGATCTGACTGAACTTGCTCCATCCCGTATAGTCCACTTCGCCGAGCAGCGTCAGCTTGGAGGTCACCTGCTGTGAAATCCCCACCGCGACAATATCCGGCAGGTTCAGCGCCGCAGCAGCCCCGACGGTGCCATTACGCGCGGCAAGCGGCCCGGCCAGTCCGGCGAAAGTCACGCGGCCATTAAAGTTATGGGTGATGGCGGAGCGGTAGGAGATTCCGATTTTGGTTCCGTCCATCGGCTTCAGAAGAATGCCGACATTGAAACCCGTCGCCCAGTCATGCCCGTGGAGCGCCAAATTGCCATCAGTCGCCACGGTCGGACCGCCAGGCACCAGGGGATTGGGCAACGCCGTGGTCAATTTCACCAGCGCATATTGCTCGTCGAGCCCAGCACCGATCGACAGCCAGTCGTTGACCTTCCATGCCAATGACGGCGCGAAGTCGGCCGTCTCCAGCAGATTATCGATGGAGTCATAACGCGCGAAAGAATTCGAGGTGTAACGCGACTTAAGACCGAAAGGCGCGCTCATGCCAAGGCCGATAGACAGACCGGTATTGGCCAGCGGCGCACTGATAAAGAAATCAGGAATCGGAACCGCCGATCCGGGATCTCCACCATTGCTGCCGCCCGGCGTGGAAACCCCGCCGCTTGCCGGATTTCCGATAAAGGCGCCCGTTGAAGTGTTGCGTGAGCCCTTGTCGGTCAACGATGCCCCGGGGATAACCACATCGGCGCCGAGCGTCAGCGCGATGCCGTGCAACTCGGTCATCCCGGCCGGATTGAAATAAATGGTGCTGGCGTCATCGGCGGCGGCCACGTCTCCGGCCTGCGCCCGACCGACCCCCGCGGCGTTTTGCTCTTGGATATAGAAACCACCGGCGAACGCGCAGGGGCTCCAAACCGCACCTAGAAAGCCAATTCCCGTGACCCAATGACGAAGACCCATTCTCTCCTCCCCACGGCTGAGATTCGGTCGCGACCCTCTCGGCCGCATACACATAATCCTACACCAATGCTCCAGGGGTAAAAAGGCTGCGTCGACGTGGAAATATCGCCGGAGCGCGATCAACTCTCAATCAAGCGCTGAGATCTTCACCGGCGAGCGCCCGGTCGAGCAATGCAATGCTTTCCGCAACGCCGAAGAGTGCGATGAATGAACCCATGCGCGGGCCCTGCTCCTGGCCCAGGAGAATCTGGTAAAGCGCCTTGAACCAATCGCGCAAAGAGGGAAAGCACGGATGCCGTTTCCCGATCTCGTAGACAATGGTCTGCAGCGCTTCGGGGCTTCGCTCGCCGGTGTGGGCCACAAGTTCCGCGCGTAGGTCAGCAAGCGCCGCACGCTCATCCGGGGTTGCCAGACGAAAGACTTTCGCCGGTTTGACGAAATCGCGGTAATACGCAAGCGCGTGACGCACCATGCGATCGAGCAAAGGCGCGGTTGCAGGGCTTGCGCTCGGCGCATAGCGCGAGATGTATTGCCATAGAACGGCCGGATCGTCAGCGTTGCACACACCGACGAGGTTGAGCAGGATGCCGAAACTCAGATGAGCCGGCTCGACCGGCGGCTTGCCGTGATGAATATGCCAGACCGGATTATTGATCTGCGCATCGGGAGCCTCGTCCGGATACTTGGCGAGAAAATCCAGATACTCGTCAACCGTCTTGGGGATGACATCGAAGAACAGGCGTTTGGCCGTCTTCGGCTTCTGGTACATATAAAGCGACAGGCTTTCCGGCGGCGCGTACTTCAGCCAGTCCTCAACCGCGAGCCCATTGCCCTTGGACTTGGATATCTTCTGTCCCTGCTCGTCAAGAAACAGTTCATAGGTCAGATTGGCCGGCGGCGTGCCGCCCAGAATGCGACAGATTTGACTGGACAGCTTGACGGAATCGATCAGGTCCTTGCCGGACATTTCGTAATCGACGCCGAGCGCGTACCAGCGCATGGCCCAATCACATTTCCATTGTAATTTACAATGACCGCCCGTCACCGGCACTTCGATCGATGCACCATTGTCATCCTTATAGACAATAGTGCCTGCCGCGACGTCGCGATGAATGATGGGAACCTGAAGCACGATGCCGGTCTTGGCGCAGACCGGCAGAAAGGGCGAGTAAGTCGCGCGGCGTTCCGGCCCCAAAGTCGGCAGAATGACCGCGATCACCTCGTCGTACTTTTCAAGCACGCGGCGTAAGGCGGTATCGAATGCACCGGACTTGTAGGCTTCGGTCGCGCTCTTGAACTCATATTCGAAGCCGAAGGAATCCAGGAAGGCGCGTAGCCGCGCGTTGTTGTGCGCGCCGAAGCTGTCGTGAGTGCCGAATGGATCGGGGATGTCCGTCAACGGCTTGCCCAGATGCTTGGCCACCATATCTTGGTTGGGCACGTTGTCCGGAACCTTACGCAGACCGTCCATATCGTCGGAAAAGGCAAACAGTCGCGTCGGCACGGCGGGATTCACAGCTTCAAACGCGCGGCGGACCATGGTCGTGCGCACGACCTCGCCAAAGGTGCCGATATGGGGCAGACCTGAGGGACCGTAGCCGGTCTCGAACAGAACATAGCCCTTTTCCGGGACACGCCCTTTGAGGCGCTCGTCCAGCAGGAAACGCGCCTCGGCGAAAGGCCACGCGTTGCTATGACGGGCGAGATCGGTGACGGACATCTGCTGGTACTCATGGGGACGCCAAGAAGTGGCGCGAAAGAGGCGGCAAGCTATGGGCGGACCGGCGCGGGGTCAATAGGGGCCAAGCATCGGATCGCAATTTCAGGTGAAGCATGCCACCGTACCATGCAAGCGGTCCCTTGCCTCACCCCGATAGCACGGTTACTGGTTTCTAAGAATCGCTTTGACTCCGATAGGAATCCCCCATTTCTCCCAGTTCTGACCCTCAACGCCGTATATTGCTGCCCGACGTTCCCGCGGTCGTCGCCGAATGGACATTGGCCGCGACCGTGAGTGCAGACGGCGAAGCCGTGACCGGGCTGGTCAAGAACGTCGGGCCGATGGTGACGGGCGCCCAGCCAATCTTGTGCCACATGCCGGCGACGGCGGCCCGGTTGCGCGTGCCGCATTTTCCGGCCCACGATGTGTTGGAGCTTTTTGCCTTCGTGCGCCCGGCGCAATTCTGTCTGCCGACCGTGGCGGGAATTACACAAGCCCTCGGCCTTGAGCTTACACACGGGCTGGAGAATAGCGCGCTCGCCCTGGTCGCCGCCGCGCGCTTTCTGCTCGACGAACTAACGGCGATTCACGAAATCGAGGCAAAGCCCTTGGGTGAAATCGCCGCCGCCATGGCGCGGGGCGGATGGGCCTGGGGATCGTCGGTGCTCGCGGCCCTGGGTACCGCCGCGCTGCCGACCAAAGGTTATGGAACGGCCGCCGGTCTTCGTGTGTGGCTGCGCCTGCCCGAGTGGGAAGAACGGGCGCCGCCGCCGCCGCCCGGTAGCGTGCCCATCTCGCCGGACGATACCGAACAACGGCTCGACCGGTTGCTGCGCGTGAACGCCGAACGGCGCGAGCAGCAGCGCACCTATAGCCGGAGCATCAGCGCCGCGTTCCAACCACGCCCGGCACCCGATCAGCCCCTGCTCGTACTGGCGGAAGCGGGAACCGGCGTGGGCAAGACCCTCGGCTATATCGCGCCGGCCAGCCTTTGGGCGGAACGCAATGCGGGCGCCGTATGGCTGGCGACCTTCACCCGGAACTTGCAACGGCAACTCGATCAGGAACTCGACCGCCTCTATCCCGATCCCATCGAGAAAGCGCGCAAGGTCGTCATCCGCAAGGGACGGGAAAATTACTTCTGCCTGTTGAACTATGAGGAAGCCGTCAACCGCCTTCAGGTTCAACCCAACGACGCCATCGGCCTGGGATTGATCGCGCGATGGGCGGGCGCGACACGCAACGGCGATATGGTCGGCGGCGATCTGCCCGGCTGGCTGCCAGAACTGCTCGGGCGCGAACGCACGGCCGCGCTGGCGGACCGGCGCGGCGAATGCATCTATGCGGCATGCCCGCATTACCAGAAATGCTTCATCGAGCGGACGGTACGGCGCGCGCGCCACGCGGATATCGTGGTCGCCAACCATGCCCTGGTGATGGTGCAGGCCGCATTGGGTGGCCTCGATGACGGCACGCGGCCGACCCGATACGTCTTCGATGAAGGCCATCACATCTTCGAGGCGGCGGATTCCGCATTTGCCGCCAGCCTGAGCGGCCTGGAGACCGCCGACCTGCGCCGCTGGCTCCTGGGCGCGGAGCGCGGCGCAACCCGCAGCCGCGCGCGCGGCTTGAAGCGGCGCGCGGAAGACCTTGTGACTGTGAACTCAGGCGAGGACGCGAGCTTGGCGCAGGCGCTGGACGAAATTCTGGAGACGGCCCGGATACTGCCGACCCAAGGATGGCGCAACAGAGTCAAGGACGATGCGCCGCACGGTGCGACCGAAGCGTTTCTCGCCCTGGCACGGACTCAGGTTCTGGCGCGTACGGATTCGTCATCGCCCTATTCCCTAGAGGCCGACACGTCGACGCCGGTCGAGGGGCTTGTCGCTGCAGCAAAAGAACTGGATCAGGCGCTGGGGCGAATCGAACAGCCGCTCCGCCGTCTGCTCGCCGGTTTTGCGCGAAAGCTCGATCGCGATGCGCCAACCCTCGATAGTGCGACACGTAGCCGCATCGAATCATTAATGCGATCACTGGAACGGCGTGGCCTGATGCAGATCAGCGCGTGGCGCGCCATGATCGGTGTTCTCGGAACCGCAATGCCGCAGGAGTTCGTCGACTGGTTCAGTATCGACCGCAGCGACGGCCATGAGATCGACATCGGCCTGCACCGTCACTGGATCGATCCCACCCTGCCCTTTGCCCGCGCGTTGGCGGATCATGCTCACGGCATTGTCGTCACATCGGCAACGCTTCTGAACGGTGATCAGGACGCCGCCTCGGATTGGGCCGACGCGGAGGCGCGCGTCGGCGCCACCCATCTCGGTGGACCGGTGGAGCGCACATCCGTAGCTTCCCCTTTTGATTATGCCGCACATACGCGGGTCATCATTGTCAACGACGTGCGCAAGGACGACCTCTCCCAGGTGGCGGCTGCCTATCGCGAATTGTTCCTGGCCAGCGGCGGCGGCGGCCTTGGTCTCTTCACGGCGATCTCCCGATTGCGGGAAGTGCATGCGCAGATCGCCCCGTACATGGACGCGGCCGGCTTGCCCCTGTACGCCCAGCATGTGGACGCCATGGATATCTCCACCCTGGTCGACATTTTTCGCGCCGAAGAAGACGCGTGCCTGCTCGGCACCGACGCCGTTCGGGAAGGCGTGGACGTGCCGGGGCGTTCCCTGCGGCTGGTGGTCTTCGATCGCGTACCCTGGCCACGGCCGGACATTCTGCACAAAGCACGCCGGCAACTGTTCGGATCGCGGCGCTATGACGACGCCATCACGCGGCTCCGCCTCAAGCAGGCCTTTGGACGCCTGATCCGGCGCGCCGACGATCGCGGGATATTTGTCCTTCTCGACCCCATGATGCCGTCGCGGCTCAAGGGCGCGTTTCCGGCCGATGTGCCGTACTTGAAGGTCGGCTTAAAGGATGCGGTTGAGGAGGTACGGCGGTTTCTGCACGCCGACCATCACCAGCGCCCCGCTCAATAACCACCGCCATTATTCCGCCCGGAAATATCCTGGGGGCAGCTTTCCCATGTCATAGCCCGCCTCGACCGGCAACCGGACGTATAATCCCGTGTCTTTTTTTGTGATATCCGGCCTCACCGTGAAGACGGGGTTGGCGCGGGCCGCCTCAAGTACGGCGGCGACGGACGTATAGTGCCTTAACTTTCGGAGATTCATGTAGGTCGGAAACATGAGATACCGACTCCCCGCATCGGCTGCGGCGGTCGCGGCAACGGGCGTGGTCCAGACGACCTCAACCGCTTCATGGCCGTCCGCCTGGGCAACCTGGTCGGTAGGAACGGCAGTCACAAAAAAATGCGTGTCGAATCGCTTATGCGCACCCGCGGGCGTAATCCAATGCGCCAACGGTACCAAGTCTTGCGTAGCAAGTTGGATCGGTGACGCGGCGACCGCAGCGGCAAACGCCTCGGCGCTGCCGTCGCGGACGTGAAAAGCGGCGACGGCTTCCCCGGACAAATACGCATCGCTGCCAGCGGTTCGACCGAGAAGCAGTCCGCACTCCTCATAGGTTTCGCGGATCGCTGCGATCCGCAGCGTCAGCGCCGGCTCATCGAGGTCGCGGCTGGTGCAATATTCGCGTAGCGCGCTGTCCGCTGGGTCGACTTTGCCGCCGGGAAATACCATGGCGCCGGAGCCGACGCCGGAGCCCTCATGGCGGATCATCATCAGCACCTCGACGCCGTCCGGCGCGTCGCGCAATAACAACAGCGTTGCCGCGGCGACAGGAGAATGAGGGGGCGATGGCGACAGCGGCTCGGACAAATCGTGACCTTGAAAAGCGCGAGCGGCGTAGTTCAGAGGAACGAGCCGGACGCAACCGGATTAGGAAACGGCAACACCGGCGTTGGTCGCCGGACCTTCGTCCTGGTCCTGCTTTGGCCGCCATTCGTCGAACGCGCTGACCTGATGGACACAGTTCAAACTGCAGGTGGGCGCGCACGGCTTACGGGCGCCGAACTCACGGGCAATGTCCGCCACCGTATACCGGCTCAGGGGAATGCCCGGATAGCCGCGATTCTGCGAACACCAATGCACCATGCCGAATTCGCAGATGTAAAGGTAGCGTGCGCCGGCCCGGCATTGCCAGTCGTTGGTCTCGCCAGCAATAAGGCGCCGTTGGAAGAGGTGATGATTTAGACGGTGCTGGAACGAATTGGCCATGGTCATGATCTTGTCGTAGACGGCCTGTTGTCGCGGCGTGAAAGGCTTCAGCTGGCCGTGACTGTCATGCACCAAACTCATGGAGTGGGAAAATCCCAGGTCCCGCGCCACCATTGCCACTTCGATCGCATCCTCGGGCTGAGAATCCTCGATCCCCAAAACCGAATTGATGTTGATCTTGAAGCGCGCAAACTGACGCAAGAGGTCCAGCTTACCGCGCAGGGATTTTAGGCTCTTGAGCGAATTGGCCGTGGGTTCGGTGCCGTCGATGCTGATCTGCATCGCTTCGAGACCGGCGTTATTGAGGGCTTCGATATGCTCGCGGGTCAGCAGGAACCCGTTGGTGTTCATGGTCGCGGTCATGCCATGGCTGCGAATCCGACGGATCACCGCGGGGAGGTGAGGGTTCGTCAGCGGCTCGCCGCCCGTGCACGTCACAATCGCCGTATCCAGCCGGGCAAGGTCATCAACACGCGCCAGGAGATCGTCGAGCGGAACCGGCTTGGAGACCTTGTCGAACTCGTTGCAGTACGAGCAATCGAGATTGCAGAATCGCGTTACGACAAGCTGCCCCAGCAGCGGACTATTTTTGCTGAACAGGCCACGGCGGAGGACACCGAGAGCCGATTGAACATCTCGCAAGGTCGCCATCTACTCGATCCCCACACAAGTCCTAAGCTTCGCTACGGCAGACCGCCAGGTAACGTGCCACGGACGTTTCCACGTCAAACCCCTGCGGACACACACGGCATGCCGTTGTTCGCCCACGCCCAATCGCCGCCAAAAGCGCCCCCCCCATGGCCGCTATATCCGCGACTGGTACCAGAGTTCCCAGATTCTCGTCACTTACAACTTCGCGTATCCCTCCGGGACAGTCCGTAGCCACGATCGGGCAGCCACAGTAGATTGCCTCGGCCAGAACGTTGGGACATCCTTCGAACCGTGAAGATAGCGCGAATACGGCCGCCCGAGCCAGATAGGTATATGGGTTCATTGTATAGCCTGGGAAGTCGATATCTGACGCAACGCCGAGAGCCCGGGCAAGGTTCACAAGCCGAACCGCGCCCCCGGAGTTAACAGCCGAGCCAAGTATGATCAGGCGGGCCGGCCGCTGCCGACGTACTTCCGCAAAGGCCCGGACCAGGGTTTCGAAGTCTTTTTGGACGGAAATGCGTCCAATCGCCAGAATCACCGGGGGCTGGCCTGGGGCTAGCCATGGGTGTGGCGCGGCCTCGTCCATGAGCTGCCCGATGCGGGGGGTAATCACGGGCTCCCGGATCATTTCGATCCGGGCCGGGTCGTATTTTACCATCTCCAGGAAGTCCGAACGGACATCCTCGGATACGGCAACGATCCGGTCGGCATAGGGGTAAAAGGACGACGCGGCCACGGAGGAAAGCCACCGGATGGGGTTAAACCGTCCGCGCGCATGGGACATGTGGGTGGTCAACCGGAGAACGAGATGGGCGGTGCTCCGCGCCCTGCGGTGCGTTACCACAGCCGAGAAGTTCATATGGCTGCCGCCGGTCAGGACGGTCACCGGGCGGGCTTGGCGCAAATAGGCGGTCAACGCCGGAAGCGCGCGGACTTGATCTACGATGCGATCGAGGATGGTCGGCTTCTTTTGCCCCCGCCCCGGCAGCAATTCCACCAATTCCACATTCGGCGGAACGCTGGACGCCAACTCTCCCGTCGCCCGCACCACCACATAGGCGACGCGCAATCCGCGCGCGGCGAAATGCGCAGCCAATGTGAGGGTCTGGCGTTGAACGCCGCCACCCTCCAGGCAATACACCAGTATGGCGATGTCCGGTGGCCCGGACGGTCCCGCCTGCCCCTGCAACTGCTCGGCAGCCCGCGTCTCTCCGGTTCGCAAGGCCGTCATACGACTAAGCTAAAACATTTTTTGGCAAGGGCAACATGCGCACCGAAAGGTTCGCGCAAGATCGGCCCACCGCAAGACATGAACGCGCTCACGGCGCGCGCTTCCCGATCCGAACCATGACCGGCGTGGTGCCGGCCGGCGCGTCGGTCCGGCGGGAAATAATCAAGCCGCCGGTGTCGCGGTCGGTGCAGAGGCCGTGCACACCGTCGGGCAAGGCGAGTTCGGCCAGATCCCGGCGCGAGACACGCACCGGCACCACGGGCGTCGCCGCGCCCCAACTGGCCTGGCGCTCACTGTCGATAAAAACCAGGGTCCAGAATTCCGGCCGGTGCATCCAAAAGAGTTGATCGAAGTCCTTATAAGGAAAACCGAGCACGGCATCCGCCTGCTCCTCGGTCAGATCGCTCGTCAGGGCACAGACCTTGACCCACGGCCATGGCGTCAGAGGCGCCAGATCGATCGTTTCCGTCCCGGCCATGAAAGCAAAGCGCAGGTTCTTTTGCAGCACCTGTTCCTTGTTCGAGGTCGGTCCGCCGGTGCGATAATACATCAGGTACATTGATCCCGGCGCCAACGTGAAGATGGCCAGCAACCCGAGCACCTTGAGAAACGAGGACGAAGGCTTAAGAGACATACAGGAACCCTACGCGAATCCGCCGCAATGCGGAACCATAGCGGCTTCGCGCCGGTTGTCCAGGTGATCGGCCGACGGCGAGCGACAGCAACGGCACGCTGGCCGGCGCGACAGTCGAAAACGGATCGAACCAGGCCGTAGGGATTATTTGCGCGAGACTTACGCTATCGTGCGAAGCGCGCGCGATAAGCTATTTGGAATCCGTCGGCAGGTTGCTCACTCGCGCCACAACGAAAACTTGCCGTCCGTATTCCAGTAGAAATTAAATGAGTCGCACGTGTCATCAACGACGGCGAAATCTTTGCATCCTTTTATGGGTTTGCAATCGCCCATCTTCCCATATGCGTCGTTCTCACAGACGTGGTCGTAGGGAACAATCCGGACGGGCCGGGCACAGAAGGAACCCTGGTTGCCCGCACTAATCGGAAAGTTCCACGCCAACGGCTTTAGCTTAGCCGAGGTTTTACCCGGACCCGGCACTACACCGATCCAAACGGTGTCCTTCTCACTACCCAGTACCAGGGTATCGTTAGCACCATCGCACGTCACATCGGCTTTGACGGCTGTCTTCTGGTCCCACGTCGCCTCGGGCACCTCGGCTTCTAATGCCCTAATCGCAGGATTCTCCGTCGCGCAGCCGAAGAGCCCCACAATCGCAACAAGGCTTGGAAGAACGACTTTGATTCGCCCCACCGATTAACTTCCCCGATTCAATATTCGTTTGCTGGCAATTTAGAAAAAATTTATCGCGCGCTAAGGCACACTTTTTTGAGTGCGGAAGTCCGAAAATCCCGGACGACTACAATCGACAAGACTACATATACGACGCTCCAACTCCTTCTCGGCCCCAGGTTTACGCATATCAATCTCGGCCAAATCGATCACCGTCACATTCTTGAAACTCTCAATGCAGCCGTAATAGCGCCATTCAAGATTATACACGCCAGCCGGAATATGAAGGCGTGGAGAGAATGGGCAGAATTCATAGTCACCGGGAATGTATTTTCCGCCAGCGCCAATCAACGTTCTAAGCGCCTTAGGCTCAACGTCCAGGATATAACCTCCGTGACCCTCAAGAGTGATAACGTCTCCGGCATCCGCTGAATCGTTGACGACACCCTTAGTCCAGAAACAACCCCACTTGGCTTCAGGACTTTTGGCACAAATGTCGGTATGGGCTTCAGCCGCTCCGGCGATGGCTAATGCGGCCACGCACATCAATGATTTCAGCAGGTATTTCATCGTTTATCCTAAGGCCGCTTTCTAGGTCTTAAGAATGCCCAATTTCCAATGTCGTCGCGAGACTTTTCATAAGCACCACTATCCACGTCCTTTTGCATCGGATCAGGCATGATGCCATTCTGACCGCTGCCAAAGAGTGTTGCTCCTCCCGTATTGTCGCTAAGGCCACCGTCCACAAGGCCGCTTGCCGCAGCGCGCGCTGTAGCAAAGGCGGCTTTATTTGGGCCGGTTAGCTGATCGGGATTAGCTGAGAGTTGCCATAACGATTGCTTGTTCGGATCGGAAGCAAGCAGCCCCACACCCTGAAACTGTCGGGGTTGATTGATGATATGGCTCATAGAGTTTCCATATTGCGGAAGACCTTGACGGTTAAGAGCCGCAGAACCTAGCGCTTGAAACAGGCCCGGCGTCTTATAATCTTGGTCACCCTCCGTGAAGATCATCCGGGCTAGTAATTCTTGGTCCGCAGGAGACAATTGAGGGAGTCGTTGCCCCGTGACCGTTACCGTTTCCATGCCATCTTGCGGCGGTTGAATCGGTCCGGAATTTTGCGACGATGCGAGCGGCGGCTGCGATGAAGAGTCGGATGGGGCCGCATCCGTCGCCCCGGAATCGCCCGCTGAGTCGGACCCATCGGAAGCCGCATCATCGTAACTCCCATCATCGAACTCCGGCTGGCCGGTGTGGGGATTGATGGCGTTGCGCGGGTCGCCGATGACGAGGCTGGCCGGATCGATGCCGTAGGCACGGGCGAGTTCGGCAACGTCGCGCATGAATTCCGGCGTCTGCAAACGCTTGGGGATGACGACCTCGCCGGGCGTCAGATGGGCGATCTTGGTATCACCGCCCCGGCCCTGGAGCGCCAGGATCTCGCCTTGCAGGCGCTGGATCAACCCTTGCTGCCGCGCCGGATCGAGCTTGGCGATGGCCTGCTGCGCGCGGCTGAGAAAATGAAACCGCAAGCTTCCGCCGCCGGCATCCCGCGCCCGTTGCAGCAGGGCCTTGGCATCGGCAGCTGCGCCCTTTCTGCCGCCGCTCGGCAGGGATCGAGCAATCTCCTCGGCAAGGAGGTGATCTCTACGCGGCGTCTTGGTCATGCAAGTCCTCCTTCATGATTGCGCCGCGCATTTCACGGCGTTTCATCCGGAGGGTTGGTGCGATTCGGAGTCTTGGCAACGCCATCTCACCGCTGTGAAATAGACGCAGCAATCACAATCGGTTCGGATATGCAGGCACCGCGAGGCGGAAATTGCTTGACACGCGATGGCGGGTGAATCGAACGCGGTCGGCTATATGAAATTGGTTGGCAGATCGCTTAATTGCGCCACCACGACAGTGCGCCATCCGCATCCCAGTAGAAATTAAATGAGTCGCAATCCTTATCGACCACGGAAAAATCTTTGCATCCTTTCATAGGCTTGCAGTGGCGTAGGGTGCCATACTCGCCGCCATCGCAGTCGTGGTCGTATAGCTTAATCCGGACGGGCCGAGTGCAAAAGGAATCCTGGCTCTGCTTGCCAATGGGAAACCTCGACATCGATACTTTCGCTCATGCGAAGCAAACTAGATTGTGAACCCTCATGGCCTCACTCGCAAATTTCAGTGCCGGGCCATTTCTGTTGGTAGACAGCCAGAAGCTTTCCGTACGAGAAATCCGACAGCTTTTTTGGTCTAGGAAAGTCTAGATCCTTAGTATCCGAATTACTTAATCGAACGTATCTACCGTCCTTAACGTCGTATACTTCGGTTTGATTATTTCCGTATTCGATACTTGGATACACGGCCTGTGCCTTCACACGAACAACCGTACCGTCCGCGCGCAAGGTATAGGTTATTGTTTTGGAACCCTCTGCCTCGAAAGTTGTGAAGAAGTGTTCGATTGTCGTCACGACGTTACCGCGAAAAGTTACGGCTACGCTTTCGACATCCTCATAGCCTGCTTCCGTCAGCGACCAATCATTTTCGTCGATACGCGCCTGAAAAGTCTTGATGCCACCGATGCCACACCATTTATCGTTCTTAGAATGATAGACATATATCTTACGAAGATGTTCATTTACTTGGGTGCTACAACTGCTCACACAAATGAGTGACAAGAATAAGCCAAACGCAGGCACTATTCTTTTCATTCTTGATCTCCCAGAATCAGTTTGGCATACGCGTCGGCACAAGCTTGCACCATTGCCGGCGTCTGTTTTTGTGGCGCATCGGGACTAAAATAATGGTTTGGATCGGGATTATTTTTAAAATTGGCTCCGTTCTGTAGCCCCGCAGTCGCCATGGCATCCCGTATAGCCTCAACATTTGGTGAGTTGCTATTCGGCCTGAAGTCTACACCAAGCCCTATTCCATGGGCCGAAATCTTTGCGGGCTTAGCCATCAAATTAGCTGATTGCGTATGTAGTTTATCTTGCGCTTCCTGCGAGACATATCCGCCCGTCATCACCGGCACGATGCCTTGATCATTCAAGCTTTGAATCGCGGTGGTCAGTTTCTCGGCCATATGTGGCTGAAAGAGCGGAGTGACTCCCGGTGCGGCTTTAAACTGACCGCCTGCCGGCACTAACTGACAATCATTAGGGTCCGATGAAGGGCTAGCCGCCTGACTGTTGATGTGGTCCGCGATCTGGTCGGCCATGTCGCGGAGGTTGTTCGTGGGCATGACCGGCGCAGCCGGCGGAGGCGGTGTGTCATCCGACGCGGGCGAGCCATCGTCCTGGGCAGGGGCTTGATCCTGCAATTCCTCATCATCGAACTCCGGCTGGCCGGTGTGGGGATTGATGGCGTTGCGGCGGTCGCCGATGACGAGGCTGGCGGGGTCGATGCCGTAGGCGCGCGCCAGTTCGGCAACGTCACGCATGAATTCCGGCGTCTGCAGACGCTTGGGGATGACGACCTCGCCGGGCGTCAGATGGGCGATCTTGGTATCGCCGCCCCGGCCCTGGAGCGCCAGGATCTCGCCTTGCAGGCGCTGGATCAACCCTTGCTGCCGC
>SCTM01000276.1 GCA_004297485.1 Rhodospirillaceae bacterium | reverse complement strand
CATTCATGAGCACCGACGAGAACAGCGGCGCGGTGCCGCCGGGTACATAAAGGCCGGCGGAAGACACCGCCGACCAGCGCCAGATGCCCCAGGACATGAGTTATACCGACGACGAAGGTATTGGCCTTGGCTGGCGCTGGTCGGCGGTGTCTTCCGCCGGCCTTTATGTACCCGGCGGCACCGCGCCGCTGTTCTCGTCGGTGCTCATGAATGCCATCCCGGCGAAAGTCGCGGGCGTGAGGCGGTTGGTGGTGGCCATGCCCATGCCAGATGGCCATACCAATCCGCTCATGCTGGCGGCCTGTGCCATCGCCGAAGTGGACGAGGTCTATGCCGTCGGCGGCGCCCAGGCCATCGCCGCGCTGGCTTATGGCACCGCGACCATTCGCCCGGTGGACAAGATCGTCGGCCCCGGCAATGCCTATGTGGCGTCGGCGAAAAAGCAGGTCTTCGGCACGGTAGGTATCGACATGGTCGCCGGACCCTCGGAGGTCACCGTTGTCGCCGACACGCTCAACGACCCGGCGTGGATCGCCGCAGACCTTCTCGCTCAGGCGGAACATGATGCCACGGCCCAATCGATTCTCATTGTTGACGATGCCGGCTATGCCGACCGCGTCAAGGCAGCGGTGGACGATTTGCTCAAACGCTTGCCGCGCGGTGATATCGCCGCGAAAAGCTGGGCCAACCATGGGCTGGTGATTGTCGTGGACAGTCTGGAAGCCGTCGCGCCGCTGGTGGATCAGATCGCGCCGGAGCATCTGGAATTGGCGGTCGCCGACCCGCGCCCGCTGCTCGCCAAGGTGCGTCATGCCGGCGCGATCTTCATCGGGCGCTATACGCCGGAAGCCATCGGCGATTACATCGCCGGTCCCAGCCATGTGCTGCCCACGTCCGGGTCGGCCCGCTATTCATCCGGTTTGGGCGTGTATGATTTCCTCAAGCGCACGTCGCTGATCGACTGCACCGCGACGGGTCTTCGCGCCATCGGGTCCGACGCGATCCGCATGGCCCGGGCCGAGGCCCTGGACGGTCACGCCCGGTCGATCGCGATTCGCCTCAATATAGGACTTGAGGGATGAGCGGATCGGACCAGCCTGCGTCCGATCCTGGTACGGGGCGGCGCAAGTCCATCGTCCGCATTCAGCTTGACGAGAAATCCTTCCTGCGCCGCCGTCCTGAAGTGGAGCACGAGCGCGAGGTCGCCCTGTTCGATCTGCTCGAGGACAATGACTTCGCGCTTAAGGGGCAGGATGCTCATCCCGGGCCTTATCATCTGCGGCTGGGTCTCGCCGACGACCGGCTGGTGATCCACGTGTGCGACACCAGTGATGAACTGCAACACAAGATCGAGATGGCGGTCAGGGCATTTCGCGCCGTCATCAAAGATTACTTTCTGGTGTGCGAAAGTTATTTCGACGCCATCAAGACCTCATCGCCATCTCAGATCGAGGCCATCGACATGGGCCGCCGCGCCTTGCACGACGAAGGCGCTGGCCTGATGCGGGAACGTCTGTCCGAGCATGTCGATCTCGACCATCTCACCGCGCGGCGTTTCTTCACGCTGCTGTGCGTGCTGCACATGCGCGGCTAGGCAAGGCCATGACTGTTCTTCCTTCAGCCGTATTGTTCTGCTGCACCATGAACGAAATTCGCTCGCCCATGGCCGAAGGCATCATGAAGCGATTCCATGGCACCCGGGTTTTTGTGGATTCCGCCGGTGTTCACTTGGGCAAACTCGATCCCTTCATGGTCGAGGTCATGGCCGAGATCGGCGTCGACATGAGCCGCCACAAACCCAAAGTGTTCGAAACCCTCGAAGACGATTCGTTCGACATGATTATCGCGCTCTCGCCCCATGCCCAGCATAAAGCCGTGGACTTGACCCGCTTCATGAGTTGCGAGGCCCGCTTTTGGAACATCTTCGACCCCAGCCTGGTGGAGGGGACCCGTGATGCGCGGCTCGCCGCCTATCGCCAAGTTCGCGACCAGTTGCAGCAGAAGATTCTCGACCTCTTTCCGCGGCCCAGTGATGATGCATTTTAGCCGTGGCTCCGGGGCGGACAGGGGAGCCGGCGCGCTTTTTGGCCACAGGGGGCGGTTTTCCGCCCCAATAAGGGCCTCCGGCCTTCGAATTTGGCTTGACCCGGTGGGGTCGGATTCGCATTTTGGGGCGCCGTTTCGAGCCGACAGGAGAGTGAATGGCCAAGGAAGATATGATCGAGTTTCCCGGGACGGTGACCGAGTTGCTGCCCAATGCCATGTTCCGGGTGAAATTGGACAACGAGCACGAAGTCCTCGCCCATACCTCGGGCAAAATGCGCAAGAACCGCATCCGCGTTCTGGCCGGCGATCGCGTCAATGTGGAGATGACGCCCTACGACCTGACCAAGGGACGCATCACTTTCCGCTTCAAGTGAGACAAGCGCTCCAAGCGATCCGGCTGCGTCACGTCATTCGGCGCACACAGCGTTGATGAGCGGGCCTCTCCGAACTGATTTGCCTCTTGTCCTGGCGTCGGCCTCGCCGCGGCGGCTTGCCCTGTTGCAGCAGATCGGCCGCGTACCCCAGTCCGTGGTGCCGGCCCACATCGATGAAACGCCCCATCGCGATGAAATGCCGCGCGAGGTGGCCTTGCGCCTGGCCGTTGAAAAAGCGCAAGCCGTCGCGGCGCTCCATCCCGACGCCGTAGTCCTGGCGGCGGACACGGTGGTTGCCTGCGGCCGCCGCATTCTGCCCAAGGCCGAAACCGAGGCGGAAGCCCGCGCCTGCTTTGCGCTGCTGTCCGGACGTCGCCATCGGGTCTACGGCGGCATCGCCGTGCGCGTGCCCTCGGGCCGGCTGTGGCAGCAAACGGTGATGACCTACGTTCGCTTTGCGCGGTTGTCGGCGGCGGACATCGATGCCTATATCGTCGGCGGCGAATGGCACGGGAAAGCGGGCGCCTACGCCATCCAGGGCGCGGCCGCCGCATTCATCGCCGACATCAACGGCTCCTATTCCAACGTGGTCGGCCTATGTCTTCACCGCACTGAGAATCTGCTCCGGGCGGCTTTTGCCCACGAGGCCGCTGCCCATGAAGCCGAGCGCGCGTGACTGTGCCCAATCTCATCCTGGTCGAACGGTGTCCCGGTGAAACGCGCTATGCCTTGCTGGCGGGAAACGATCTTATTGAAGTGGCGCTGGTCCGCGACGCCGAAGTGCAGCCCGGTGCGGTGATCGCGGGACGTGTGACCGGATTGCTCGGCGACGTCTGTTTCGTCGATATTGGTACCGGTTCGCCCGGTGTGCTGCGCGCAAAGACGCGGTTCACCGAAGGGCAGTCGGTCGCCGTAACTGTTATTGTGCCGGCACGGGCCGAAAAAGGCGCCGAACTCAAAAGCGCCGATACGCCAATTCCCGATGGTGCGAAAATCCCCTCGCTGCTGCAAGCGGCGCCCGATATCGCCGCGACGTGGTGGAACAGATATCGCGACACCGTGACGCAAATTATATGTACGCCGGTTTCGGAGCATCGGCGCGTGCAGGCATTGCTCGGCACCGCCGTAACCGCTGAACACGGCGCGGCGACGTTGTTCGATGACTTTGGCGTGGAAGAGTTCATGGAAGCGGCGCTCGACCGCACCATCGAGCTTCCCAGTGGCGGCTCCATCGCCATCGAGGCGACGGCCGGTGCGATCGTGGTCGATGTTGATTCGGGCGCCGGCACACCCGAAGCCGCCAACGCGGAGGCTATCATGGCGGTGGCGCGGGCGCTTCGTCTGCGCAATCTGGCGGGTCACATGCTCATCGACATCATTCCGCCGCCGGGGAAACGCAGCGTCATCCGTGCCGCTGCGCAGCTCCTGGCCGATCGGCTGGCGGCGCTGGTGGCGGCTGATCCGATCCCAACGGACATCGCCGGCATCACGCCCCTCGGCATGATCGAACTCACGCGTAAGCGCGTGGGGCTTTCGCTGCCGGAACATCTCGGTGGAAAACACGGTGCGGCGACAATGGCCTATGACGCCCTGCGTCGCGCCGTGCGTACGGCCATCCGCGAAAAAGCGGCGCGCATTTCCCTGGACGCGCCGCCGGATGTCGCGGCCCTGCTGCGCGGCAAGCTCAAGGCCGCACTCATGGAAGCCATGGCCCAGTCCAAGGCCGACATCATGGTGAGCGAACGCCCGGGCACCGCGGTCGACGTCGTCCCGTTCTAGCCGCTTGACTGGAGCGGCGGCGCCGCCAAGATCGTCCCATGACCAAACCGCCGAAATCCACCGACCACCCACCTGCCACAACCGCGGCCGTGCGGGTGACGGCGGCCAAATGCGTGCGGTGCGGGACCCCGGTTCAGCCCCGTTTCCGGCCATTTTGCTCCCAACGGTGTGCCGACGTGGACCTCGGTCAATGGGCGTCGGGCGGCTATCGCATTCCAACCGCCGAGCCCACGGTCGGCCAGGACGAAGACGAAGGCTAAAACGCCGACCGCCTCCAAAAACAGCGAAAACCAAACCAAGCCAGGGCCTTATAGGGTGCGGGGCGCGTCTGGACACGCTCCCGGTTCTCTCTTATAAGACCGCCTTCCTTCGGCTGTTCAGCCTCCGCCCAGGTAGCTCAGTTGGTAGAGCAAGGGACTGAAAATCCCTGTGTCGCTGGTTCGATTCCGGCCCTGGGCACCATTCTTCAAGAAACTCAATAAAACTGCATATTCCGCGTCCGATTTTGTCGCACTTCGGCAAAATCGGTTTGTCGCACCATAAAATTAGTTTGGAATATCAGCGGCATTTTTTATGCGGTGGTATCCAGAACTGGAATCGCACCACGCAAAAAAACCGGACTGATCCCAGTGGTACAATGGGCAGTGTTATTTTCGACCGAGAGGCAAGCAATAAATGGACAGTCCGTCGTCGCAGCAAGCTGATGCCGAAAAACACGCTGGTCCCGGCGGGCTAATTTTTTTTGCAGTTTTGGGTGTGCTCTATGGCGTGACCCGCTTTTTGTACAAACGCAAGGTACAGGCCGAAGAAACGGCGCGGCAAAATTTACCACCAGAGTTTTCTGTATGGGTTGCTAATGAGGCAATCCACTGTCAGTGCCGCGATGGTGCGGTGGAGCGTCTGCCCATAAACGAGTTGGTCAAAGTGTTGGTAGAAACAAATGACTCAGGTCCCTGGGGATATGATGTGTGGTTTGTTTTAGAGGGGAAACAAGATCAACGCATTGCTTTCCCATTGGAGGCAGGGGGGAAAGATGGGATTCTAACAGTTCTAAAACAACTTCCGGGATTTCAAATGAGGGGAATGAACTCTACAGAGAATGCGACATTTGAATGCTGGCCTAATCCATCGAAGTAGCCCTATCTCGCTTGCAGTGAGTTCCAATCGTAGAGTGCGGACTTGGCGCTGGGGTTGATAGGGCCCTTTGTCGCGACGATTTATGGCGCGTATTAGCGGCTGTTCCATAAATCGTGAAGATAGTCGTAGGTCGCCTCGCCACCTTTGTAGCCCGCAATCCCTCCGACGCCGGAACCAGCGAATGCGCCAAGTGGTCCGGCAGGCGCACCCAATGCTCCTCCCAGAAGACCACCACCTATCGCACCGACATTGGCAACGCCGGTCCGTGCTGGGTTGTTGGATGTTGCGGTATCGGCAAGTCCAAGAACGACATTTGCACCCAATAGTCCTCTACCGGCCACACCCAATTCTCGGGCCGCCTGATTTACGACGGGGTTTGTGACATTGGCTCTGCCCACCGAGCCTGGGTTCGGTCCAAGATAATCTCCCCGGCTTTCCCTTATCTTCGTGAGAAATTCTGTTGGCGTTGCCTGCTGCATCTGTGCCTTGAAGGCTTCCCTGTCTGCATTGTCAAATGGGCCTAGTGCCTCGACGTTGTTGATGTAATCCTTACGTACATTTGACGCTTGAATGCGAGCGGCGGCTGCTCGGGCCGTTGCGCCCTGGGCGGCTGCCTCGGCGACGTTAGTCGTATTTTCTGTGTCAGCTTGGGACGGGCCTTGATTGAACGATCCCGATATCCAATCCATGATGCCGAACTCTGGTGCTCCGGTGTTGGGGTTGATGCGGTTCATGGCGTTGCCGACGCTGAGCATTTCGAGTGGAATGTTGTACGGCGCAGCCGCACGACGTAGTGCCCAGAGTACTTCAGGATTTTGCAATGCTGTTGGCACAACAAGTTCCCCACGCGCGACGTGCGCGACCTTGGTATCGCCATGTCGTCCCTGCAGCGCCATGATTTGGCTTTGTAGGCGTTGAATGGTGCTACGGTAGCGTGCCGGATCGAGCTTTGCGAGTTCGTGCTGGGCCTGTTCGAGGTACTGTTGGCGCAATCCGCCACCGCCAGTGTTGGTGGCATGTTGCAAAAGTATCTGGGCATCGGCCGCCGGGCCACGTCCACCCGAGGGTGTATTTGCGAGGCGGTTGGCAATCTCTTCCGCAAGTTCGTGGTCGCTCTTTCGTTTTCGCATGGAATTTCCTTTGAGATTGTTGATGGGCACAACCTCCCACGCGCCGAAACGTAGGCGCGCAAAAGCGCCCGCCATCCAATGGGATGCGGTTGCGGGAAGTCGCGACAATGTTAGGATTGCATTACCAATATAGCGGTAATTACAGACTCACGGTGCCTGCTAAATTCAAATGGACTGTACTGGTGCGACAAAACGTCCTGAAGGGTACGGAAATACAGGACGTTATTTTGTCGCACCCGGCATCTAACTCATTGATTTAGCTGAATTGCCGCTGCCCGGCTCTGGGCACCATTCTCCAAAACATCAATAAAATTAAAGCGTGGAATGTCGCACGGCGCGCTCTCAGATTGTCGTACCGTCTGGAACGCTTTGAATTTCAACAAGAGTGGTATCCAGAACCGGAATCGCACTGCCACATAAATCCGGCACGGGTCCGGATTCTCTACTTCCGGCGCAAGTGTGTCAGCCACTGGCGGTAAGCCGCGTTGATCGGGCTTTTCGCATAGAAGTCCTTTTCGGTGCTGGCGATTACCCGGACGTCCTTGGGCGAGAGACCGAATGCCATCCGAAAAGCGCGGCTGAACGGCGCTTCGCTTTGGTATCCAGCTTCGAACCCGATCTCCGCGATACGGCGATGGCGTTCGAGGGGGTTCATCAGGCGTGTAAACGCGCGCGATAGCTTTTGATCGCGGACATAGCGTGCAACCCCGCCATACGGCGCGAACATCCTGTACAGCGATGGTCGCGAAACACCGAACGCCTTGCATATATCCTTGATGGTCAGGGGTTGATGCAGATTGTTGTCGATGTAGTGTCTGATCTGTTCGCGTTGCGTTTCGGTAGAGGTGGCGCCCGCTGTCTGATTGAAGACTGCCATGCTCGGCCGAAAGCATGCCGCGATCAAAGTAATTGAACCCGCCGCTGCAGCAGAGGCTTCTTCCATCGTCATGTTCGGCAGCCGTACCGCTAGGGATTTCATGAAATCCCCCAACAACGCACCTAGCCCAGTATTGCCGCGTAACACCACGCCGTGGCGGCTGCCAGGTGGTAGTAACGCTTCGAGAGCATCGCGCGGGATCGCAACGACCAGTAAACTCGATTTTTCTGATCTACCCTCAAACGGTTTGGCAAAATCGAAGAGTGTAATGTCGTTCGGTCCGACAACGAATTCGCGGTCACCAACGCGAATCCAAACACCGCCCGCCAAGTGCAGGTTGAGGTGGTAATGGTTGAGTCCATCCCGAGCGATGCGCTCGGGGCTGCGACCATAGCGGTGCGCATCATACGTGGTTCCGCCCATCACGAGCGGTCCGACCAGATAAGACTCGAACTCGCCAAAGAAGGCACCCGCCGCACCTTCGGTGGCCGGCGCGACGTCGAGCAGCGGCGCCATGCTCTCGCGCCATGCCTCAAAGCGCGAGGCAGCCGGCATTTCTTGCGTGGAGAACGAGCTAATTGGGATAATTTTTGCCACGTTCCGGTCGGCACTCATCGTTCGGCGGTCCCTTTATTTATCGAGGCGACACCAAAACTTATGCAGGTTTTTTGAACTTGAGACAACCTGCACAATAAATGAGACGGGCAGCCTAACACCTCTCCCCGAAAGTCATTTACCAACGCCTCGTGGTGCCATTGACGCTTATTTCGCGATGGCGCGGTGACCGGCAACGTAGGGGGATTTGAATGCGTCGTTGGGGGCAATCTGCGCCGTCGGGCTGGCTCGCGCAGGCGCTGGAACCAAGATTGACCTTCGACGGGGCAGCGGCAGCGACGGTCACGAAAGCTGCAGCTCCCGAACTCAGCCTGCCCATTCACAACCAGGTGGAACATGCAGCGAGCGCCGAGGCCAAAACGGCCGCCCACACAATAACGGTAACGAGTTTCGCCGACAGCGGCGCCGGATCCCTCCGCGACGCCATTTCCCAGGCCAATGCGACCGGGGGCGACTGGACCATTTCCCTAAAAGGCGGCGGGCCCCAGCAGGTATATACTGTCGCGAGTCAGATCGACATCACCGACACCAGCGGCACAATCACGTTGCAGCAGGCGGATCTGAACTTCGTCGCGATCGATGGAGGAAGCGCCACGCGCATCTTCCACGTCGCCAACGGCGCTCATTTGGTGCTGAACAATACCAATCTTCAAAACGGATTGGCCACCGACAATGGAAGTGGTAGCGGCCCGGCCGAGGGTGGCGACATTCTCATCGATGCCGGCGGCACGGTCGATCTGGTGTCAGAGTCCGTTCACTCCGGCACGGCGAAAGGTGGAGCCGGAGCCAATGCCTACGGCGGCGCCATATATAATGCCGGTACCCTCAATATCGACAACAACAGCGATTTCCTAGGGAACAAGGCCATTGGCGGAGACGCTTCGGGCAACGGTAACGGCGGCAACGCCGAGGGTGGCGCGATCTATTCGGCGGCAGCCAGCACGCTCCACAATTCCTCGACCCAGTTCAGCAGCGACACCGTCACCGCCGGTGCCGGCGCGGGCACCGGTCATGCGGGGACGGCCACAAACTCGGACGTGGCGGATCATCATGCGGATTCGACAGGAACGCCGGGTCCGACGGATCTGCAACTCAGTAATTCGTCCTTCAGTCTTGGCAACCAATTGGTCGGATCGTTCTCGGGAACGGATGCGGATTCAAGTTCCTTCACTTACGCCCTCGTGTCGGGAACCGGGTCCACCGACAACAGCGCGTTCACGATTTCCAGCGATAAACTTCAGTTCACCGGCACGTTCGATGCCAACCACGGCAGCTATTCGATACGCGCCCGCGTCACCGATGGGCTGGGCCACAGCCTTGAGAAGACCTTTACGATTGCGATTGCCGAGCCGACCCTCACCGCCACCACATTCTTCGCGGGCACACCGGTCGGTACCCTCGGCGCGATAGGCCTTGCCCAGGGTTCGACCCCGTTTTTCTCCCTGGTGCCTGGTGACGGGGCGACCGACAACGCGCTGTTTGCCGTCAATGGTACAACCCTTTCGTTCGTGGGGCCCGCTCCGACCGGGCGCACGGCGTTCTCCGTCCGTCTCGAGGTCAACGATGGCCATGGCCATGCTTACGACAGGGTCTTCTCGCTCGCCATCAAGGGCCCGGCGGATTTCCAGCTCAGCAACACGAGCGTCAGTCTTGGTAGCCTGCGGGTAGGGTCATTCTCGGGAACGGACGCGGATTCGAGCACCTTGACCTATAGCCTGGTGTCGGGAACCGGATCGACCGACAACGCCCTCTTCAGGATATCGGGAACCGAGCTCGACTTCACGGGCACGCTCGACACCAGCCACACGTCCTATTCCATCCGCGCCCGCGTCACCGATGGACTGGGTCAAGCCTTGGACAAGGTGTTCACTATCACAAGCATCGGGTCCACCCTGACGGGGACGACCTTTTATACGGATAGTCCCGTGGTCGGCACCTTGGCCGCTGCGGGCCTTGCCGCGGGTGCGACCCCGGTGTTCTCCCTGGTGCCCGGGGATGGCGCCACGGACAACGCGCAGTTCGCAATCAACGGCACGACGCTTTCGTTTGTTGGCCCGTACGATCCCGCCCATGCAACCTCCTATTCGGTACGGATCGAGGTTAACGACGGGCACGGCAATGCCTACGACAAGGTCTTCGCCATATCGGCCCTCGGGCCGACCAGCATCGCCTTGAGTTCCACAGCCGTCACATTCGCCGACACCGGTTCAACAACGGTCGGTACGCTCTCGGCTATCGACGCCAGTGCCGGCACGCAGAACCTGACCTTCAGCCTGGTCGCGGGCACCGGAAGCCATGACAACGACTCATTTGCGATTGCCGGCACCACCTTGAGCTTTTTGGGCCGTCAAAATCACAGCCAGACGGACTTCTCAATACGCGTCCGGGTCGGCGATGGCCAACACAGCTATGACCAAGTGTTTGCTCTTTCAGGTGCTGGACCGACTTCTCTCAGTCTGAGCTCTACACGATTCACGCCGATTGCAACCGGTCCCGCAACGGTAGGAACGCTGTCTGCCACCGAGGCCGATGGTGCGCAAAGCCTGACCTTCACGCTGGTGCCTGGCGACGGTGGCACCGACAACGCCTCCTTTGCTATCTCCGGCACCACCCTAACCTATGCCGGTCCGGCCGCGACAACCCAGAAGGATTTCTCGATCAGGGTCGAGGTTACCGACGCTCAGGGCCACTCCCTCGATAAGGTCTTCAGCATCGGCAGAAACGATCCCGGTTCGCCCGCCGACATCAAAATCAGCGCGACGACCGTCAACGATCAGGTCGTGAATAGCACAGTGGGAACCCTATCGACGGTGGATGGGAATACCGGCGCTTCCTTCACCTATAGCCTCGTGAACGGCTCCGGCTCAGACGATAATCCGAACTTTGCCATCACTAATAACACGCTGACGTATTTGGGGCCTATAAGGGCGCACGGTACCACATACTCCATCCGCATCCAGGTCAACGATGGCCTCGGCCATACCCTCGCCAAGACCCTTACCCTCACCGCGTCGGACGCCGCGCCTACGGGCATATCCCTCAGCAAAAATACATTCGACAATATCGCCGGGACGGTCGTTGGAACCCTGAGTGCGACGGACGACAACGCCGGTGCAGCTCTTTCTTATGCGCTGGTCAATGATAAGACCAATCCCCAAAACAGCGCCGATAATGGTCTGTTTGCGATCACCGGCGGCAATGCGCTCACCTTTGTTGCCGCGCCAGATAGTACGCATAACGCAATCTACTTTGTGACCTTGCAAGTGACCGACGTGCGGGGCCACAGCTATACCGGGGCTTTTCTCCTTAAGGGGAATTCCCCATTCGTCGCTCTCGACAACAATTTTTTCGCGGCTGGCGGTGCGAGCAATATCGTTGGCCATCTCTCCACCGTCAATGCGCCAGGGACATATCAATTTACGTTGGTCGGCGGAACCGGCGCGACGAACAATAATCTATTCTCGGTCGGGGGCGACGGCACGCTTCATTTCACGGGAACGTTCGAGGCATCGCAAGCAGCGACGGGCTACAGCATCCGCGTTCAGGCGGACAATGGCCACGGCAGTGTTTTCGCAACCACCCTGCAAGTGGTGGTCGCCAATTCACAGCTCAATGTGGCCTTCAATCACCTGAACAACTCCGGTGCCTATAACGAATTCTTCTTCAATGTGACCGATGGAACCGTTCCGACCGATAAGCTCAAGTTTACCGTAGGCTTTGTGGCCGACTACGGAAATACCGCGGCGCCAGTAGACCTTAGGACAGAACCTCACTTTTCCTCGCCCGGCGTAGTCTCCTTTACATTGAAGATTGACGACTTTCTGGACACTCACGGCAACCGAATTGTGGCCAGCCAATTTACCGGTGTATTGACCTTCACTGTCACCGACGGCTTTAACACAGTGGTGACAAACATCAGAGTGGGCGCATCCCCGGTTCCCTATCTCGATCAGGGCGTCGTAGCCACAATCAATCCCTCATCGACGCCATCGTCAACCGCGAGCACCGTCACCAACACGGCCACCGCGACGACCGCGACACCCAGTGGTGTGACGGAGGTTCATACCATTCGCATTGACACGAGTGCGATAGCGAACGTGCTCGCGGGAGGAGCGGGAGAGAGGATGAACGCCCAAGGCAACGTGGCCAAGCTTGACTGGGAGGATGCGCTTGCCGCCGGAACCATGCTCGGTTCGGCAGCTTGGGCACGGCTACAGCGCGCGCGGCGGGCGCGTAAGGTCGCTCGTGAGACCTCCGGGCAGACCGCGTCATGAAGGGCGACGTATTCCGCAGCGTGTTCCCACACGGGCCTGCTATTCCCTGGGTGAGTCTCGGGCTCATTGCGATTTGCTGCGCCGTGTTTGTTCTTCCGCCGGCGGTGGCCGGTGCGCTGATCTACGACCGCACCTTGGTGGCGGACGGTCAGCCCTATCGGTTGCTGACGTTCCCTATCGTCCATTTCAACGCCTTCCACCTGTTCTACAACGTTCTCGCTCTTGCGGTTCTCGCGGTGCTTTACGAAGCCGGGCAGGGCCGCCGCAGCAGTCTGCGGATCGCCGCCGTGACCGCCGTGGCCTTTCTGACCAGCGCTGTGTGGGTCTGGGAAATGCCGGGGGTTGAGCATGTGGGGGGCATGTCCGGGATTCTCCACACCATGCTCTGTGTCGCCGCGATTGATCTCTATCGCGAGACCAAAATGAAAATTCTGCTGTTCATTATCGCATTTTATATCGCACGCATCCTCTTTCACTGGTCCTGGCACATGGGTGACCACGAAGAGCCGATGACCGTTGCCTATAGCGCCCATGCTGTGGGTCTCGCGACCGCGTTTGCTTGGAGCGCATTGGATCGGTTTTTCTCCAATTCTCAATCGGGGCGGACTGGTGCGTCCGTGTCGCCCTCTCACATCGATAGCGCCTTACTCATGCGGGGAACACAGGTATGATTTCGGATCGTTCTTCAAAAATGCGGATTTCACTTCGCCGTAGACGCGCCACGGCCATCGGCAGCGCGGCGCTGACGGCCCTGCTGTTAAGTAGTTGCGCCGTTCACCAGCATCCATTCACGGCGGAGGAGAATATTACCCGCGCTAAAGCCAACGCGATCGCCACATTCGCCAACCAGGACCCGGTGAAGGGCCCGATCGACTATGGCGAGGCTTTGGCCCGCGCCGTGAAATATAACCTTCAGGACCGTATCAAGTTGTCCGAGGCCGCGGTCGCTGATCAGCAGGTCGATGTGGCGTTGTGGGACTTGGTGCAGCCAATCACCGTCAACAACACCAACCGCTGGCGCAACAAGGACAACGCGGCGTCGAGTGAGTCGATTCTGACACACACGCAATCCTTGGAACCGTCGATCTCGACGGAAAAGAATACCGAGAATCTCGATCTGCGCATGGCCTACAACGTGCTCGATTTCGGCGTGAGCTACCTCCGGGCCCGACAGGCCGCCAACGCCTATCTGATGGCCGAGGAGCGCCGCCAGCGCACGATCCAGAGTATTGGCCGAGATGTCCGCACGGCCTATTGGAACGCGGTCGCCGCCGAACGCGTGATCGGGAAGCTTGACCTTCTACAGCAAAAGGTCGCGCAAGCGATTGCGCAGTCAAAGCAGGCGAACACGAGCGGCGCACAACGGCCACTTGATGCGTTGAAGTACCAGTTAACCTTGAACCAGACCATGGATCGCGTGGTGCAATTGCGCGCGAAGTTCGTGGCCGCAAAGCTCGATCTCGCGCGGTTGATGAATTTGAAGCCGGGCGAGGATTACGCCGTGACGGTTCCTGGCCTCGACACGATTGCGCCGCCGCAGATGGACGCGAAACTCGAGGACCTGGAATTCAAGGCCTTGCAAACTCGTCCCGAGCTTCAGGAAGCGGCCTACCAGAAGCGGATCTCCGCCGACGAGACGCGCAAGACCATTGTCCGCCTTCTGCCCGGCATTGAGGTTGGCGGAGGCTTCTCCCACGATTCCAACCGTTTCCTCACCAATCACAATTGGGTTGATGCCTCGGTGAGCGTGACCTGGAATATCGTTAATATGCTCTCAGGCCCATCGAAGATCAGGGAGTCACGGGCGGAGCAGAAGGTCTCGGAAATCTCCGAGCAGGGAATGACTATGGCGGTGATGACCGAAGTCTATATCTCGGCCAAGGAGTTCGAGGTCGCGCAACAGGCGTATCAACTCGCCCTCGACCGCAGCAAGCTCCAGGGCGAGATCTATGCGCAGGTCCAGCAGCAAGGGCCGACCGAGCAGGGCGGCACGCTGGAGGTGATCCGGGCGCAGCTTGAGGCGGGGGTTGCTGACCTTGAACGGGACATCGCTTATGCCTCCTTGCAGTCGACCTACGGCGCACTCCTGCAGGCCACCGGTGAATATCCGCTGCCCAAGGAAACCAATGGCAAGGACCTGGCTTCTCTCGCCGAGGCCTTCCGCTCCGCCGAGGCGACGATCGCCGCGCGGCCGGTCGTGGTTGCCGCGTCTGAAGCGGCCAGCCACGAATGACGTCGGATCTCTTACAACACGGGGGACGGCTGGCGGTATGCCGGGCGCTCGGCATGTTGACGCTCATGTCCGTGACTTGGGCGGGGGCGGCGGCAGGCAGCGATGTGCCGCCGTTTTCTTCACCTGCGCTTGCCAAGCCCAGCGTACCGTTTGATACCGCGCCCAAAATTCCACGGCCCGGAGAGCGAGACGGGTGGGCCGTGCGCGCGGTCGTGGAGTCACTTGAAAGCGCGACGATTTCAGCCGCGCTCCAGGATCAGATCGTCCTCATGCCGACGCGCTTGGGGCAGGAATTCAAGAAGGGCGACGTGCTGGTCCGTTTCGAATGCGGCATGCCACGCGCCCGCCTTGCCAGCGCCACCGCCGATCGCTTTGGTGCGAGCAAGCGTGAGGAGGCCAAGCAGAAACTGGCGACGCTGAACTCCGCCGGCCAGTTGGAACTCGACCAGGCGAAGGCGGATCGGGAAAAAGCGGACGCTAGCGTGGCCTTGGCAGAGGCCGAAGCAAGCCGCTGCGCCATCCAGGCGCCGTTCGATTGCCGCGTGACCGACCTCCGCGCGCATCCTCACGAACTCACCCGCGAGGGCGTGCCGCTGCTCGAGGTGCTGAATGACCATAACCTTCAAATTGAGGCGGTTATCCCGTCGCGATGGCTGGCATGGCTGAAGCAGGGTACGCCGTTCCGCATTACCCTCGACGAGACCGGCAAAACTGTCGATGCCGTTGTGGCGTCGATCAACGGCCGCGTCGATCCGGCCAGCCAGACGATCAGGATCACCGGTACACTGCGCGGTGAAGCAGCGGGCCTTCTGGCAGGCATGAGCGGCGAGGCGGCGTTCGCGCCTCCCACCGTCGCGGCTGCCGATCCGGCGGCCATTTCGCAACGCTGATGGACATGACACTCCGTGGCGAATGGGCGGAGATCCTTGTCCAGGTGGGGCATGAAGCACGTCAAACTCCGGACGTGGCCGCGCTTCTTTACGTCATCGCCAACGAGACCTATCGTCTCACGCCTTATACCCAAGCAATCCTGTTGAAAGCATCTCTCGACGGAAAGCTCACGGTTGTCGCCGCCTCCGGGGTCGCCGTCGTCGAGCGTACGGCTCCGCACGTAGCGTGGGTCGAGCGCATGGCCGGCGTGATTGCGGCGGCCGAAGATGCCGACCGAATCCACGTCATCGACCAAGGGATGCTGGCACCCGAAGAACGGGAACAGTGGGCGGAATACGGCGCACCCAATATCCTTTGGACGCCTTTGATTCGTCCCGACGGAGGAGTCCTGGGCGTGCTGCTGCTCGCCCGCGAACGGCCCTGGTCGGTGGAAGAGCAGTCCGCCCTTGAGCTTCTTGTGGAGGCGTACGCGGAAACCTGGTGCCGCTTCAGTCCCACCCGATTACTCCCAGGCGGTCTGCATTTGCCCCGTCGCCGGAAGCTGGCGCTGATTGCGTCCGCGATCATCCTTGCACTTTTTCCCGTCCGCAATTCCGTTCTCTCACCGGCCCGCATTGTCCCCAAGGACTTCGACGTCGTCGCCGCGCCAATGAAGGGCGTGATCAAAAATGTTGTCGTGCACCCCGATCAGTCCGTTGCGGCCAACGACGTTCTGTTCGTTTATGACGATACCGAGTTGCGGGGAAAATATGCGGTTTCCGAGCGCGAGGTGAACGTCGCGGACGCGGCCCTGTTGAAAGCGCAAACCGAAGGGATTCGCGATCCGAAAAGCAACGCCGAAACCGCGCAACTCACGTCCGTCGCGGACCTGCGTAAGGCGGAACTGGATGCCGCCGCGGAACTCTATGCGCGCGTTGAGGTCCGGGCGCCGCGCACCGGCCTCGTCGTCATGACCGACCCCGAGAACTGGGTCGGGCGTCCCGTGGAAACAGGTGAGCATGTGTTGGACGTCGCAAACCCCGCGGTCGTGGAAGCGCGGCTGAGTTTGCCCGTCAATGATGCGATCGAGGTTCTGCCCGGAGCATCCGTTGATATCTATATGAACGACGACCCGGTTCGCAGCCTCCAGGCAACCGTCATTCGCACCAACTACTCGCCGGAGGAAACGCCGGACGGAAAGCTTGTGTTCAGAATTTCCGCCGACTTCTTGAAAGATGTGCCGCAGCCGAAGATCGGCTTTCAGGGCACCGCCCGTATCAAGACCGGACGCATTCCCCTCGCGATTTATTTGCTGCGCCGGCCGCTTGGAATCGTGCGTCAATATTTGAGCGTGGTCCTGTGAATGTTATCAGACCGGAGTTGCGGGAGCGCGTATTCCCTTTGCGGGAGGATCTGCAATTGCTTCCGGGGCCGCGCCAACTCGATGGTGCGCCCTGTTGGAGCATCTACGATCCCTTGCGCAACAGGTATTTTCAGATCGGCCGCCTCGCCTTCGAGATGCTTCGGCGCTGGCACTTGTCCGATGCGGAAGCGATTGCCCGCGGCGTCGAAACCGAGACGCCATTCTCCGCCACCGTGGCCGACGTAAGCCAATTCTCGCTGTTTCTTGGCTTCAATAATCTTCTGCGTGGCGATGCCATGGGGGCGAAGCTCTATGCGCGTCAGGCGCAGTCCCACAAACCGGGCATCGCCACATGGATGCTCCATAATTACCTGTTCTTCCGTATCCCGATTCTGAAACCCGACCGTTTGCTCGCCCGCGGCTGGCCGATGGTGCGCCATCTCTACAGCCGCGTAGTCATCATCGCAGTCCTCGTGCTGGCCGCGCTTGGGGCGCATCTTATCCTCCGGCAGTGGGATACCTTCATCGCGACATTTCCCGCGCTGTTCAGTTGGCAGGGCGTTGTCAGCTTTGGCGTCGCCATGTGCATTCTCAAGGTCTGCCATGAATTCGGCCACGCATTTACAGCTTTTCGCCATGGCTGTCGCGTTCCGACCATGGGTGTTGCCTTCATGGTCATGTGGCCGCTTCTCTATACCGATACGACAGATGCCTGGCGGTTGACGAACCGCCGGCAGCGGTTTGCCATCGGGATCGCCGGGGTGGTGACGGAGCTGAGCCTGGCTGCTCTCGCGGCGTGTCTGTGGGGCTTCCTCCCCGACGGGCCTGCGCGTAGTGCGGCCTTCATCGTGGTGAGCAGCAGTTGGCTTGTGACGCTCATGGTTAACCTCAATCCGTTGATGCGCTTCGATGCGTACTACCTTCTGGGCGATTGGCTTGGAATTGACAATCTTCAACCACGGGCGTTTGCTTTTGGCCGATGGTGGTTGCGCGAGCTCCTTTTTGGCGCCGGCCTGCCGCCGCCGGAGTCCGTGGCACGCCGCCATCAAAATATACTTGTCACTTACGCCATCGCCTGTTGGCTCTATCGGCTCGTGGTGTTCACGGGCATCGCGGTTGTCGTTTACCACTATTTCTTCAAGGCGATCGGGCTGGTGTTATTTGCAGTAGAGATCGGCTGGTTTGTCGTGCGGCCAATCACAGCTGAGATCGCGAACTGGTGGCAAATGAGAGCGGCCATTCTGCGTGCGAATACACGCGCGAACCGTACCATCGCCATCGCCGCGCTGCTGGTTGTCTTCACGTTATTGCCGATCCGCCAGCGAATCGTTATTCCAGCTGTCCTATCTCCCCAACACTCCGTTCGCATTTTCGCGCCGATTCCCGCACGCATCGAAGAGATCTTCGTACATCAAGGAGCCACGGTCCACGCTGGCGATCCGCTGCTCCGCTTGGCGGCGCCGGACCTAGACCAGGACATCGTCAAGTCTCAACTTGAAATGTCGGCGCTGGACATCGAGCTCCGACGCGCAGCCATCAACGGTCAAGAACTGCAATCCCTGCATGTCGTTCGCGAGAAACTGGCGGCGGCGGCAACCGATCTCGCGGCACTCCGCGAACAGCAACAGCGCCTGATCGTCACGGCCCCCATCGACGGCACCGTCGCCGAATGGGCCGATGCGTTGCGCCCTGGGCGATGGGTCGATAGTAAGCTGCAGCTGGCGCTTGTGGAGGACACGCGTTCAAGCGAAATCCGCGGACTGCTGTCGGAAGGCGATTTGACGGCCATTGACGATCAGGGGTCGGCGGTCTTTATTCCGAATGACCCTTTCCGTCGCCGCATCCCGTTGAAACTGCTGCGCTTATCGCAGAACAACGCCCGGGTCGTGTCAGACCGCAGCCTTGCCTCGGCATTCGGCGGTGCGGTGCCGGTCAATAAAACGCCGCACAATGATTATGTCCCGAATGAAACGGTTTACCCGATTGCCTTCGTGCCCGAAAAACCAACGGCGCCCGCCCAACAGGAAATCTCCGGCGCTGTTGTCGTGCACGGCAGAATGCGAAGTCCGGCATTCGAAACGCTTCGCGCAATTATATCGGTCATCATTCGTGAGAGCGGCTTTTAGGTCCCGAGACTGAAAGGTATCGCAATCGCTCTCACAAACAAGTCATGGCAATAAAACGCACTGGGTTCGGTGCGCGAGTTTACAACCGTCGATCCAGTGGAGGAATGAGGTGCGCCAATCACCGAAATAAAGCCCAATGAAGCTATGGGAAGAAAGAATGGCGCACCTTCCTCTAAGCCATTGATTTAGCTCATTTGCAGCATTTCGGCCCTGGGCACCATTACCCATGAAACTCAATAAATACGCGATTTCTGCGTGCGGTTTTGTCGCACCCAGGCAAATTCAATTTGTTGCACCGCTGAAATCGTATGGAATTTCAACGGTGATTGGATTCCGTACCTGAATCGCACCACCGTGCTCTGCTTCAAGCAGCGCGAACGACTAAGCGGCCCGTTGTTTTCCGATCCGTTGGACCCACACGTATTTCTACATTGCGGCCAAGCGCCATCAGCCAGGACGCCAGCTTGTCAATCGTGACGCTCTCCATCCGGCCTCGGAGCACCTTGGAAAGAGTCGGCTGATCTGTATGGCAGCGTCTGGCGGCCTCAATTTGGGTTAGCTTTTGCTTGGTGATGGTTTTCGCAATGGTGTGAATGAGTTCGGCCTTAGCCAAAGCCTCCTGCGCTTCAGCTTCATTAAAGCCAAGATCGCGGAAAACATTATCGCTGCCAGTACGGACTGAAATCTTGCGACTCATTTCTTCTGCTCCTGTTCATCCAATTCCCGAGCGCGTTTCAATCGTTGCTCGATGACCGCGATGTCTTCCCGAGGCATTGCCTTTCCGGACTTTGATTTCTTCTTGAAAGCGTGGAGTACAAACACCGCGCTTTTGAGTTTCACAACATAGACACTGCGATAGGCGTCGCCGTCGTAACTTTCCTTCAACTCGCAGACGCCCACGCTAAATTGGGTGAGCGGAGCCGCGCTGGGCGGTGTTTCACCCTTCTGCACTTCGCGCAACGCAAATCCAAAAGCGCGCTTCACGTCAGCCGGAAAAGCCGACAGGTCGTCGAGGCTGCTGCCTAACCACTTCAAATCGCGCATGCGTGATTATGGTAAAATTACCATATTGTGTCAAGGTGTGATTGGATGAGTCCGGTATAACAAAACGCGCAGTAAGGCTGCTCATGTGCTTGGGCGCATGCTCAGGCACTCAGGGTGGACTTGCTGGGTAATCGGAAAAATCGCGCATGTGCCGCTGCGGCTCTCCCGGTCGTCAGAACGCCGGGTAGCCAGTGTCAGAATGTCGTGGTCGCTATCCGCTATGGCGCGCCTGCGACGCTCCCGCCTAATAGCCGATAATGGCCTTGGTCTCGAGATACTCCTCAAGACCATAGACGCCATATTCTCGTCCGTTGCCTGATCGCTTATAGCCGCCGAAAGCCGCCCGGCCGTCCCACGGCGGATAATTGATGAGCACTTGACCCGCCCTGATCCGCGACGCGATGCGCCGCGCCCGCTCGGGGTCGTTGGATTGAAGATGCGATCCGAGGCCATAGACGGTGTCGTTGGCGATTCTGATCGCCTCTTCCTCGTCGCGATAGGGCAGGATCGAAAGTACAGGGCCGAAGATCTCCTCGCGTGCGATACGCATGTCCGGGGTCACTTCTGAAAAAATTGTCGGTCGCACGAAGAAGCCGTGTTCGAGCCCGATCGGCCGGCCGATCCCGCCGCAAACCAGCTTTGCGCCCTCGTCGATGCCGGCGGAGATCATCTCCTGCACGCGTCTGAACTGCGCGGCGTTGGCGATCGGTCCCATCGTCGTCTCCTCGCGCCTTGGATCGCCGACCCGAATCCCGGCCGCCGCTTCCGCCGCCAGCGCTTCCACCTCGACGAGCCGCCCCGCCGGCACCAACATTCGCGTCGGCGCGCTGCACGACTGGCCGACGTTACGCATTCCCGTCAGCACCCCCTTGGCGACACCTTGCGCGAAATCGGCATCGTCGAGGAACAGGTTGGGAGACTTTCCGCCGAGTTCCTGCACGACACGCTTTACGGTTGGTGCCGCGGCCTGCGCCACGAGCACACCGGCGCGCGTCGAGCCAGTAATCGAGATCATATCGATGTCGGGATGAGCCGCGAGCGCGGCGCCCACAATTTCACCGGTACCATTGACCATGTTGAACACGCCGGCCGGCGCGCCGGCATCATGCATCACCTGCGCGAATAGGAGTGCGCTATAAGGCGACATCTCACTTGGCTTCAACACCATCGTGCAGCCGGCGGCGATTGCGGGCGCTACCTTGGCGGTGATCTGGTAGAGGGGCCAGTTCCATGGCGTGATGAGCGCACAAACGCCGATCGGCTCTTTCGCCGTCGCCGTGGTGCCGTCAAGAGATAGAAACTGATAGCGCCGCAACACCTCCATCTGCACCCGCACATGTTCCGTCGCGCGCGGCACTTGCGACGCGCGGGCGAAGCTGATCGCGGCGCCCATTTCCATGACCAGGGCTTCAGCGAATTGTTCCGTGCGCTGCTGGATCAGCGCCAGGATTCGGCCTAGCAATGCCACACGCTCCTCCACCGAAGTGCGTGAGAAGGTCTCGAACGCGCGACGCGCGGCCGCCACGGCAAGATCGACATCCCCGGTTTCACCCGCCGCGATGTGGCCGATGACTCCCTCAGAAGTGGGATTGACGAAAGCTATCCTCGTTGGACCGGAACCATTCCGCCACTGACCGTCAATGTAGAACTGAGTCGCATGTTCGACGCTCATTGACTAAAGCCTCTCTGCCAATAGCCATCCCGTGTTTGCCGGCCAATGGCCACTTTTCTCTCGTTTAGCTTGAGAAGGCCATCATCGGCGAAGACAGGGGTGCTGAATTTTGCCGGGCAAAGCGCTTTTAGTGCTGAGTTTCAACACGCTGGAAGGGGATGATGCCGGTCTATGGGGTGGTGATGGGGTGGGTATGTTCTAACCCCATTGTCCCGGTCGGGTCTTGTTCGCCCATATGGTGATGATGTTCGCCTGCGGCTTGGCTTATGGCGACGAGTGTGACGTATTCCCCGGGGGTCATGGTCGGGAGTTTTTCAAGAAATGCCACCGTGGCCCATAGCTCGTCGTCGGTGTGATCCGACCACGCCGGCATCCCCGACATCTTGATGCCGTTCTTCAGTATCCAGAACAACTCGGCGGGGCTGTAGCCTTTGACAACCTTGGCCAGGTCTGCCGGTTGTGGATAGAGGCCTTCGGCGATGTCGTCTTTCGGAACACCAGGTGCTCCGTGGCAAACGGCACAGTGAGCCGCATAGTGCTCTGTTCCCATCACAACCCTTGCCTGATCCTGAAGCGTGCTGGGTGTGGCGATGTCCGCGGCGTGCGCCCGGATCGAACGATCCCGAGCTACTTCTATAATCTGGGCGACGACCCCCCAATGGGGTTCAGCGGCTCCAATGTTGTAGAGCCCGGAATAGACGAAGGCGACGCAGCCGAGAATCGCCACGGCGACCACCACGGTTAACGCCTTTAAGAAATGGTACATCCCTGATTTCACGATTCACCTTTTCCGCTGTTGTCGGTTGGTCATGGTACTATGAAGTACGCGCGTGCCGACCCGCCCCCTCTCCGGAGGGTTGGACCGGTCTCGTGCGTATAGGGGACTGACGCACAGTTGAAATGGGAGATCGCATGATCGAAGCAGATATCCAAGATCTCGGCGCGGGCGAGGCTGCCCGCGACCTACGAACGTTGGAGGCCGACGTTTGGGCAGGGATTGACGCCCGTGTGCAAATGGCGCGTACCGCCAAGACCATGATGGCGTGCCAGACCGGCGTTGTGGCGTTGATTCTGGTTACCGCGGCGGCGACGGGCAATTTGACGGTGAGGTCCGCTCCAACAGCTCGGCTGGACGTATTCTCCTCCGCCGTGGGACTGGCCCCTTCCACGCTCCTGCTCGGCCATAAAACATGACCGGCACCCGCACACTTATCATAGCGGTTGTATTGACCGCGCTGGCTGGTGCGGTCGGCGGTTGGGCGGGCTTTCAATATGGACGTGCCCAAGCGCATCATACGCCGGGCCTGGACGACATCGTTCATCATCAACTCGGTCTCACGGCTGATCAGGAGAGCCGTCTCGCCGTCGTTGAGGAAAAGTTTTCTGGAAACCGGGAAAGCCTGGAAAGTGAAATGCGCGCGGCCAACCATGATCTGGCTGTGGCGCTGAGCAGCGAACATGTCTATGGCGATAACGCTAGGCAAGCGATCGAACGATTCCATCGCGCCATGGGGATGCTGCAGGAACAAACGGTTATGCATATCCTTGCCATGCGGGAAATTCTTACACCCGAGCAGGCAACGCGGTTTGACAAGACTGTTCTGGAGGCTTTGTCCTCGGATCGTTCTTGATGCCGCCGACGGATGAGTCTGATGCCGTCCTTGCGGCGCGGGCGAAGGCTGGCGACCGGCCCGCTTTTGATCAGCTTATTCTCCGCCATAAAGCGCTGCTCTATAGGTTCGTGCGCCGCTACACCGGGAATAACGACGACGCATACGATATTCTTCAAGACTCCTTCATCGCTGCCTGGCTGGCCTTGCGGCGATATGACCCGAGCAGAGATTTTGCAACCTGGCTTCGGACAATTGCCCTCAACAAATGTCGGGACTTCGGTCGGCGCGGCGCGGTGCGTCGACGTATTCTGCGGCTGTTTGCGTTCGAGCATGCAGGCGGCAAGCATATGCATGCCCATGTCACGCCAGATGCTGAATCCCCTGACGAGCAGCGGCAACGGCGTCTGGACGCGGCAATCGCGGCACTCCCGGCTTTCTACAAGGAACCACTACTGCTGACGATCGTGGCCGGTCTCTCCCAGCAAGATGTGGCGACACAGCTTAAGACCACGACCAAAGCCATCGAAATGCGCCTCCGCCGGGCAAAAAAATCGCTCGTTGTGGCGTTGGCGGACTCGGACGGAGAGGGGTAATCCGCTGCGGTGCGTATCAACAACGTCGCTGCGTATTTGGGTTTGAATCCATGGTCTCCAAGATAACGTCATTGTCCTCGCTGGGCCGTTCAGTCCTGACCCGCCGGCGCTTTGTGACGGGCCTTTCGGGTGCGGCCGTGACGACCGCCTCTGCATGGGCATCGCCAGTCCGCGCCCAGCAGAACGACCCCGATCCGGCGGTGCTCACCAGTGATAGGTTCGACCTTGCGGTCGGCGCTTTGCCGGTCAACATCACGGGACGTTCCAAGAGGGCGACGGTCGTCAACGGTTCCATGCCTGGGCCGACACTTCGTTTTCGTGAGGGGGAAACCGTCACGATAAATGTGACAAATCATCTCAACGAGCCGACCTCCATTCACTGGCATGGCCTTCGTCTCCCGGCGGATCAGGACGGTGTTCCCGGCTTGACGTTCCCGGGCATCATGCCCGGTGAAACCTTCACCTACAGGTTTCCCATTATTCAAAGCGGAACCTATTGGTACCACAGCCATTCGGGCATGCAGGAGCAGACCGGCCTTAGCGGCGCCCTGATTTTGGAGCCTCAGTCGAAAGAACCGTACCAGTATGATCGTGATTACGTGATCGTTCTATCCGATTGGACGGACGAAGATCCTATCACAATCATCTCAAACCTTAAGCAACAGAGCGACTATTACAACTTCCATCAGCGTACTCTCGGCACGTTCTTCGACGACGTTCACCGCCTCGGTTTCAAAGCGGCATGGCGAGACCGGGCAATGTGGGGCCGTATGCGCATGAGCCCCACGGATATCATGGATGTGACCGGGGCGACTTATACCTTCCTGGTGAATGGCCAGCCGCCAGCCGCCAACTGGACGGCTTTGTTTCGACCTGGGGAGCGGATTCGTTTGCGTGTCATCAACAGCGCGGCGATGTCCACTTTCGACGTGCGCATCCCTGGTTTGTCCATGACCGTCGTGGCGGCGGACGGCAACGACATCGAGCCGGTCGTCGTCGATGAATTCCGCATTGGTGTCGCGGAAACCTATGACATGATCGTGCAGCCACAGGATGACGGCGCCTATACCATCTTCGCGCAAGCGCAGGATCGTTCTGGGTACGCCCGCGCGACCCTTGCTGCGCGCCCAGGCCTGAGCGCTGCCGCTCCGCCGCTGGACGTACCGGCTCTGCGGTCCATGGCGGACATGGGGATGTCCATGGCTGAAATGGTCAAGAACGGCATGGATATGAGCGCCATGGATATGAGCGCCATGGATATGTCGGAAATGGATCAGGGCCATGTGCCGGCGAGGCCTGCAGAAAACGCGAGCGGCGTGGATCCCGGTACGCTGAAAGGCCGGACTTCGGTCGATAACGTCGCAGTGGAAACGAGCAACAGGCTAGGTGAAGCAGGCAATGGATTGGACGGCAATGGCCGCCGTGTCCTCGTTTACAACGATCTCAAGGCCCTCAAGCCCGATGAAGACCCACGTGAACCTGCGCGCGACATCGAATTCCATCTGACGGGAAACATGGAGCGTTGGGTCTGGGGGTTCGATGGAAAGAAATTTTCAGAGGCACCTCCTGTGCAGATCAAGCTCGGCGAACGAGTGCGTTTTATCCTTATCAACGACACGATGATGGAACATCCCATTCATCTCCATGGGTTCCTGTTCTCCGTGGAGAATGACCACGCCGGGTGCCTACCCCTTAAGCACACGATCAACGTGAAGCCTGCCGAACGCGTGAGCGTTGTCTTCACAGCCGATACGCCCGGCAATTGGGCGTTTCATTGCCACCTTCTCTATCACATGGAGACCGGCATGTTTCGAACCGTGGTGGTGGCATGACCATCAGGGCCGTATTGATCGGGGCGGCGGTGGGACTCACCTTCAGCAGTCTCGCCGCGCGGGCGCAGATGATCCACGGCGGTCCAGGGCCGTCGGCTTCCATGGGCGAGATGGGCGAGGACCAGCAGGTTTGGGTCCATGGCATACTGGATCAATTCGAAGCCCGGGTGGCGTCGGGCAATACGAGCCTGCGCTGGCAGGGCGAAGCTTGGCTGGGCAACGATGATTACCGTATCCGCCTGAAAAGCGAGGGCGAGCGCACCACCAGCGGCGTCGTCACCGACGGTCAGCAGGAAATCTATTACGCCCGGCCGGTATCGCCGTTCTTCGATATCCAAATTGGCGCGCGTTATGATCTCGATTCCTTGCGGGGTCGCGGCTGGGGTGCTTTCGGTATCGAAGGGCTGGCGCCCTACTTTATCCATGTCGCCGCCACGGCCTATGTCGGTGGGGGCGGACACGCGGCTGCGAAGTTCGAGGGCTATTATGATCTTCTGATCACCCAACGGTTGATTTTGCAGCCTCAGGTCGAATTGAATTTATATACCAACAACGACCCTGCGCGCCGCATCGGCGCGGGGTTTTCCGACATGGATGCGGGGTTGCGCTTGCGCTATGAGATCAGCCGTAAATTCGCGCCCTATGTGGGGATGTCCTATACCCACAAATTTGGTCAGACAGGACGATACGCGGTCGCGGCCGGTGAAGACCGTGGCAGCTTGAGATTTACGACAGGCATACGTGTTTGGTTCTAGCCGGCCTTAAAGATACCGCAGCCACCAGATATCCTTGCGGCGCTGCTTCAGTTCGGCGAACCAGCGGGACGGGATATAAAGCGGGACGATGAGAAGTGCTGCGCACAGCCAGAGCGCCGGCACAGTGTCGAACCCGAAATAGGTTTCGTGGTTTGCGCCCCATATCTGAAAAGCAATGAGATAGAGCGCCTTCAGGACGTAAAGGTGCAGCAGATAAAAGAACATGGGCGCGCCACCGAGAATCGCCAGCCAGGAAATTGCGCGGCTATGCTCGGTTTTCTCGAACAGGACGACCAGAAGCGCTCCGAGGCCGAGCGTGGGCAGGAGAAACATGAGCGAGGGCGGATATTTCGTTGCGCTGATAAAGCTCATGACAGTTCGCAAGGTGTCGCCAGTATAGACCCAGGGTTTATCCCCATAGACGTTGATCCACCGTAGTATCAGGAAGGCGACAAGCAGCGTCCCGCCGAGAATCAGCAAGCGCTTGGTCCTTAAGGCAGCGTCCGAGCCGCGCGCAAACCACGGTCCGGCGGCATAGCCGAGCAGAATAACTCCGATCCATGGCAAGATCGGATAGGTCGTCTTGGCGATCATTCCTCCGCCCAGATCTATCACTGCGCGCTGGTGCAGGATTGCCCAGATGGCGAAGAACGGCGACTCGGGCGTGAGAACAATACCATCCAGCAGATTATGCCCCGCGACGATGATGGCCCCGACGGCAATTTGTGCGAAGTGTGGCAGATACAACAGGCCGGCCAGCGCGATCATGCACCAGCCTATGCACCAGATGACCTGAAGCCAAAACGTGTGGGGTGGGAACTGTGCCGACCAAGCGAAGCCCACGAAGGTCAGCTCGAGGAAGATGAGAAAGGCCCCGCGTTTCAACAGAAATAGCGAGGTTTCCTTTTGTGTGTGGGACTGGCCATAGAGATAAGCGGATAGACCGGTCAACGCAATGAAGACGGGCGCACAAAGCTGGCTCGACATGCGTGTGAAGAACAGGATCGGCGCAATGGTAAGCGCATCCATGGGATCCGTGACTTGACGATAAAGGAAAAACGTTTCCCGCACGTGGTCGACCAGCATGAAGACCATGACAAGGCCACGTAGCGCATCGATGGCAAGTTGCCGTGTGCGCGCTTTAGCCGGCGCATCTATGGCCGGCATCGCGGCCACTATTCCAGTGAGTGCCGTCATCTTGCGCCCCTTCCTCCTCGTTGGTTTAACCCTGCGGTCACGCCGTCCGCGCTTCTGCCGTCGGGGGAGGCCGCAAGGAAAACCGTGTGCCCACTCAACAACTATTTACTTGATTGAGAAGTTGGCGCCGGTCTGGGCCATGGTCGCCTTATTGGTCACGAGCACGGCCACCTTAGAGCCTCTGACGATTTTCAGGCCTTTGCCGACGAACATATTGGTGTCGGTTGAGTCGAGTGTCGCTTCGGTCGCGGTGGTGCCATTGATGATGGTGAGTTTGGCAGTCAAGCCAGCACTTGGGGTTTCTTCGCCCTCATCTTCAACGTAAAGCTCAACTCCATCAGTTTTGACGACGAGCTCAAAGGACGTCTCGCCGACCATCTGCAACACGCCCCCATGTTCCGCTTTGCCGCCGCCGTGAGCGTAGGCCGGGCCCTGGAAAGTCAGCAAGGTGGCACCCATGAACAACATGGGCAGAGCTTTACTTCGAAATGGAAATTTCATCGCCGGTACCCCTGACAGAGTAATTGCGCGCAAGAGGTTGAATCCCATAACGCTCCGTTTCGGGTCATTACTCTGGAGCGTGCGGTAGAACAAAGGTCAAAGTAGCGCGATATTCGACTCGATCGACCTTTGTCGGGTCATCGGCCGGGCCGACATACGTGGCGGCGATAACATTGAGTCCTTGGTTGCGTACTTTAAGTGTGACGATGCCGTTGGCCGCGCTTTTCAGAGGCTTTCCATCGGGATCGTTGACGAAGTCGGCAATGACCTCAGCACCCTTCACGGGCTTGCCTTGAAATAGCACGCGCACCTTGATGGGTTTGCCCAACGTGACGGGGATGGCGGTGCCGACGGGAACGACTTGAAGCGTTTGATCGGGCAGTGCAGGAATCTGGCTGCTTAACGGTCCGCGAATAGCAGTGGTGTACTTGACCGTGTGCTCGCTGATCACCGCGTTGGGGACTTCGTCCTTTCCTTTTTTGATCCACTCGCCATCGGGGGTCTTGCTCCAGACGCCATTTTCCAGAACGGCGGTTACGATGGTCGGCTGACTCTCGGTCTCTACCAGGAGCAACGGCCCAGCCACGCGCAACGACGTCACGATTGGTTTCCACTCGGCATCGTAGCCCGCCACGCTTTTTACGAGCGGCTGGCGTTTGACCGAGTCCAAATCATCGGCCCCGATCCCGTAGATGAGCGCGAGTTGGGTTGCGCGTTGTGCGAACCAAATGCCGTGCGCCTGCGCGGCCGATATGGTCCCGAGGCTAAGGGCAAACGCGGCGACAATTCTGACGATGTTGTTCATGAGGCAATCCTCCGTTCCGGGTGAGGCCAGGCACTGGAGCCAGAATACGGCACCCCGCCTGGCGCATAATGCTCTTTGCGTTTAGGGCCGGCACATTAATTGCCGAAGCTCGTCCGGAAACGGCAGATTCAAGCGCTTAGAAAGGGCAGGATGCTTGGCTTATTGGTGTCCTATCCCAGCAGCTCGGCCGGGTCCCTCCACGTCGTGCCCAGGCTTTCCGCGACGGCCTGATTTGTAATATGCCCACGGTGAATATTGAGACCGTCCATCAGGCCGGGGTCGCGGCGCAAGGCTTCCATGCCCAATTCGGCGATGGCTAGGCCGTAAGGCAAGGTGGCGTTGTTGAGGGCATGACTTGAGGTAAGCGGTACGGCGCCCGGCATGTTGGCGACGCAATAGTGGACGATACCGTCGACCTCAAAAGTCGGCGCGGCATGGGTTGTCGGTCGCGATGTCTCGAAACATCCACCCTGATCGATGGCTACATCCACGAGCACAGTCCCGGGCTTCATGAGAGCCAAGGACTTTCTGGAAAGAAGGCGTGGCGCGGACGCGCCCGGCACCAGTACGGCGCCGATCACCGCGTTCGCCGCGGCGATCTCAGATTCGATGGCTTCAAGTGTCGACATGCGGGTGCGCACGCGACCTTCGAACAACTCATCGAGCTGACGAAGGCGAGGAATCGAACGATCGATAATTGTGACCTCCGCTCCCAGGCCGACAGCCATGCGTGCAGCGTGGGTGCCGACGACTCCGCCGCCGATCACGAGAACCCGTGCCGGCGGTACGCCTGGGACACCGCCCAAGAGCAACCCACATCCACCATTGCTGCTTTTCATGGCCGCGCCTGCGGCCTCGATCGAAAGGCGTCCTGCGACCTCGCTCATGGGGGCTAGCAACGGTAAACCACCCGCGGCGTCCCTGACTGTTTCGTAAGCAATGGCAGTGCATCCCGACGCCTGTAGGCCACGTGTCTGTTCGGGGTCTGGAGCCAGATGCAAATAGGTATAGAGGATTTGGCCTTCTCGCAAACGAACCCATTCTATGGGCTGCGGTTCCTTGACTTTAACGATCATCTCAGCGGCGGCAAACACCGTTGCTGCATCCGGAACAATCGTCGCACCAGCGCGCGCATAGTCCGCATCATCCGCTCTGATCCCCGCACCCGCGGTCGTCTCAACGATCACGCTGTGGCCGGCAGCGACATACTCGCGAACGGTTCCTGGCGTTAATCCCACGCGGTATTCGTGGGTTTTTATTTCCTTGGGCACACCGATTTTCATCTGCCGACTCCTGTGAAAAGGTTGGTCGTAGACTATTGCGGTCACACCGAGATTTGCCGTCGCATTTCATGAGGGCGGTTCCACATCGTAACGAAATCCCGCAGGAGATCGGGATATCGTGCCGTACGATTCGATGTGATCGTAAGCCGGGCGGGAGCGGACTTGTTCGCCAACGGAGATCAGCGGAGATATCACGCTCCGGTGTCAGGGACTCGACTAAACAGACATGAGCGCTCCCCGGCGTCGTTGTCGGCTCTGTCTTCTGAAAGCGGGCATTGCGGACCCTGTTCCCGGCGCAGAATCGCGGGTCGCATGGCGGCTTTTGCCTGTGAGGCTGGCCTAATTTTCGCAGGAAACACGCTTCTCCCGCGGTTTGGGCGGCGGACGGGTGACCTCCTGGGTGCGAGGTACGGCAACCAGCACTTTCTGCTCATCCGCCCCTGAATACAAAACTTTGCGCCGTCCAGCTGGCCGGATATGGCCCCAAATTCCGATGGGTGACAGTGATACTTTTTTGACAAGTGGTCGCCTAAGTCTTCCTCCAAGAGATCTGCGTGGGCGGCGTAGTAGGTAGGGTTCCGGGGAAGGCGCGCGGCCAGTAAGAGCGATTAAACGGGATATTCAATTGGGAATATTCCATCAGCATTAGGGGGCTATCGTGTCAGCACCATCTCGTTTCCGCCATATCCTCGCATTGAGCGCAGCTTGCGTCATGGTTGCGCCGACTGTGAATGCGGCTGATGCCACGGCGAATACCGATTCAACAGCCAGCACCGCCAACGGCGTGGAGAGTGTCACCGTTGTCGGTATTCAGGAGCACTATCGCGGCGACATTCCGGTGAAGGAGTTGCCGCAGAGCATGCAAACAATTTCCGGCGATTTGCTCAATGATCTCCATGTCACACGTCTGGATAACGCGCTGGACTTAGTTAGTGGCGTGGCAAGGCAAAACAATTTTGGCGGTGTGTGGGATTCCTGGGCAATTCGCGGTTTTGCCGGCGACGAAAACGTACCCAGCGGCTTTTTGATCAATGGCTTCCAGGGAGGCCGAGGTTTCGCAGGACCGCGCGACGTATCTAACATCGATAGGATCGAAGTTCTCAAGGGCCCTGCCTCTGCCTTGTACGGGCGCGGTGAACCCGGCGGTACGGTCAATATCATAACCAAGAAGCCCCAATTCGATGAGCAGGGGAGTGCCACTCTTTCGGGCGGGAGTTACGACAATTTCCGAGGCGAGGGTGACGTCACGGGACCGATCACACAGTCAATCGCGGCGCGTCTTAACGGCGCGTATGAACATGCCCATAGTTTCCGCGACACCGTGCAGACCAGCAAATACGTAATTACACCTTCGATTTTGGCTCAGATCGACGATGCCACCACTGTGTCGGAGGAGGTGCAGGTCGTGCATCAGGAAGTGCCATTCGATCGTGGCATTCCGGCAATTAACGGTGTCTTGGGGGCGATTCCGAACTCACGGTTCCTGGGCGAGCCCGGCAATGGACCGAACAGAATCAACGCTTACAGCACGCAGACCGAATTACAGCGCAAGCTTGGTGATAACTGGGTTGCGTTAGCGGGGTTTGGATATCTCGTGACCTCGCTAAAAGGTTTTGGTGAAGATCCCGAATTTGGCGCCACACGCAACCCGTTCTTCAAGGATGGCCAAACCTTAGCGCGGCGGCGAATCTATCGTGATTACAATTCGTCCGATGCAGTGCCGCGGGCGGAAGTTTCCGGCCACTTCGACACATGGAGTGTTGTTCACCATATGCTGGTCGGCGCCGACTACGAGGGCTTTAGGCTGGATCAGGTCCAACTTCGCTATCGGCCGCCGGTCTACAATGCCGGGACAACGCTTGCTCAGTCAAACGCTGTTAATGTCTTCAATCCTGTCTATGGGAATCTGCCGGCGGTCGGCACGTTTACCAACAAGCTCGAGAAGGACAAGACGTGGGGCATGTATGCCCATGATCAGATGGATATCACCGATCAAATTAAGTTAAGAGTGGGCGTCCGCTACGATCACTATCATCAGACCATTCTTGACAGGCTTGCGGTGAAAACGGCCGTTCAGACTCATACCGCCACGAGTCCAACGGTTGGACTTGTCTATGAGCCGATCCCGGAGGTTTCTCTCTACGCAAATTACGGGAAAGGCTTCCGGCCGAACACCGGATTTTCGGCGGCCGGAACCGCGTTCCAACCTGAGGGCACTAAGTCCTACGAGGTGGGCGCGAAATATGAGTCGTCTGATAAATCGTTCAATGCTTCCGTCGCGCTGTTCAAGACCAATAAGACGAACGTTCTCACGGCCGACCCGGTGAACGCGGGCTTCTCGATCACGGCTGGCAATGCGGAAAGCAAGGGCGTGGAATTCGAGGCCAATGGCCACCTCCCTTTGAACAATCGTGTGTGGTTCACCTACAGCTATATCGACGCTCATTTCACAAACGCGATACTTGATCCCGACTTTGCGCTGCCGGTTCCGCCGGGAGCCCCATTGATTAATGTGCCCAAAAACAGCGGTAACCTGCTGTTGATGCATGACATGACGATATATGATCACGCGTTTAGCTTTGGCGCCGGCATCAACTATGTCGACAAACGCTTAGGTCAAACCGGCACGGCTTTCTACCTGCCTTCTTACACACTGGTGAAGCTGGTCGCGTCCTATGATGTTACCGATAAGGTCACTCTGTCCGGCGAAATCAGCAATCTCTTGGATAAGGTTTACTACCCGAGTTCCTACGCCGCGCTTTGGGTCAATCCGGGTGCTCCGCGCGAATTCAACATCAAGGCTACCTATCGCTTCTGATGGCGGTGCCGAGTTAAGATGTCGAGGCGGCTGTCGGTTGCGGAATCGGCGGTCGCCTCGGTCGCTCCCGGGAGCGGCCGGCAATCGGAGGCGATTTGCCGTGAATGCCGACAGCAGCGGTTTGGTTCCTTGAAGTGATCTCCAAACCTACGCTATTTCGCCTTCATAAATGGTGCGGGCTCGCGGCGGCGATCTTCGTTCTTGTGCAGGCCGTTACGGGGGCCATTCTCCTCTACCGTCAGGAAATATCACGGGTGGTCGATCCGTCCGGGATGGTGCGCCATTCCAAAGGGGCTGACGCGCCGCTGAGCCAAATTCTGAATTCTATCCGCCGGAATAGTCCGGATTTTCAAATTCAGCGGGTCGTCTACCCACAAAATCGGGATGATCCTTACTTCGTGTATTTGGCGAATGCGGTTGGCGTCATGCGCTATGCATCCGTTGACCCAGGCACTGCTGAAATTCTGCGACTAGGCAGCGCCTGGCAATTCCCAACCCAGGCCGCGCTCCTCATTCATTACCAACTCATGGCTGGAAGGCTCGGGCTTGGTTTTGTGCTGCTGTTGGGTTTATCGCTGTTGACGTCAGTAGTGTCCGGGATGACATACTGGTGGCCGCGACAGTGGCGCGGGAGCCTGAGTGTGAATTTCAGCCTCTCGCCGAGGCTTATCCTGCGGCAGCTTCATCGCAGTCTGGGTGTGGTCGCCTCCGCGGTCCTGTGCGTGAGTTTGCTTACGGGCGTTCTGCTGGTAATCCCGCTTCTGCTTGCACCTTCGCCATTGCCCGCCGCGGCACAAGACCCGCCGTTTGTTTCTAAGATCGATCGTATCGTCGATTTGGCCCGCGCCGAGTTTCCCAATCACGATCTCAGCTACGTGGAGATGACAAATCCCACCAGCATCATTGTCAATTTGCGGGCGCCTGAAAGAAATCCTCTGGCGATTCATTCCGTCGAGTTCGATCTTGCAAGCGAGCGGATGGTTGGAAAAATACCGGCGGACAAAGATTCTAGTCTATGGGTTGTCGTTTTGCCGATTCACATGGGCATAATCTTGGGAAATGAGGGGCGATTTATTATTCTGCTTGGTGCGTTTGCATTGGCAGCCCTGTCGATCAGTGGTGTGCTGATGTGGTATCAAGCAGCAAGGCACAGGAACGGCAGGCCATGACTATACTCTACAAATCCGATCCGCAGCGGGGCCGAGCCTGGCAGGCCCTGTTTGCGCAGCAAGCTCCTGATTTGCCGTTTCGCATTTGGCCGGATATTGGTGATCCGAACGACGTACGGTACTTGGCGGCTTGGGAACCGCCACCCGATATCCACAAAAATTTTCCCAACCTTCAGGTCATTTTTTCGGTCGGCGCCGGCATTGATCAGTTTGACCTGACCCAAATTCCACCTTCCATCCGAGTGGTCAGGATGGTCGAGCCCGGTATTCGCGCGGGCATGATGGAATACGTCGTCTTCGCTACATTGACATTGCACCGGCACATTCTGGACTACATCGAGGCCAAGCGTGCCGCGCGATGGAACCCAATTGATTTGGTCGATGCCGCACAAAGACGCATCGGCGTAATGGGCCTGGGCGATCTCGGAAAGGGCGTGCTCACCCACCTCAAGGCTTTCGGGTTTCCTTTGTATGGTTGGAGTCGTTCGCCCCATCACATCGATGGCGTCACCTGCCTCGCCGGGGCGGAGTCGTTACCTGATTTTCTAAAGAACTGCGATATCCTCATCTGTCTGCTGCCACTCACGCCGGCGACACGCGGCATTCTCAGTCGGAAAATATTCGATGTCCTGCCGGCAGGTGCTGGCCTGATCAATGTGGGCAGGGGAGGGCATTTGCGCGATGCGGATTTGCTGGCGGCCCTGGCCAGTGGCCAGCTCTCAGGAGCGGTATTGGACGTGTTCGGAAGCGAACCGTTGCCCGAGGATCATCCATTCTGGCGCCACCCGCGCATTCTAATGACCCCCCATATCGCCAGCATGACGCACGTCGAAAGTGGCGGTCAGGCATTGTTAGATAATATCCGCCGCCACCTCGCCGGACAGCCCATGCACGGCCTCATCCAGCGCGATCGCGGCTACTGAGCAAGGCGGAAACGCGCTGTTTTCCCATATATCGCATGCGCGGCAAACTATGCCGCGTGGCCCCTTGCGAAAGGCTTTTTGTGCGTCTGTAGCCTTGCAATCGGGGACATCGGTCGGCTGTATCGTATTGTAATCGGCTGTGTTTAGAATAAACGCGCTGTAATTGCTCGCCTGTAAGAAGTTCGAAAGTTTATGCGTCGCGCGCGATCGACAAGGCCGTTTCTTCGAGAATCAGCAACTTCATTCGCAATTCAAAGAAACCGGGGACAACGCTCATGAGCACATTTAGGCCCAAGTATATATCCTTCGACTGTTATGGGACCTTGATTCGCTTCCGGATGGGCGACATGGCCCGAGAGATGTTTCCGGATCGGATATCGCCGGAAAACATGGAGCAGTTCGTCAAGGACTTCTCGGCCTACCGCCTTGACGAAGTTCTAGGTGCATGGAAGCCCTATGCGGAGGTCATACGCAACTCCGTCAAGCGTGTCTGTAAGCGGTGGAAAATTGAATATCGCGATGCAGATGCCCAACGCATCTATGCCGCCGTTCCCACATGGGGTCCCCACGCCGACGTTCCGGAACCGCTGGCGCGCATTGCAAAGCATATTCCGCTGGTTATTCTATCCAACGCGTCCAATGACCAGATTCACGACAATGTCGCCAAGCTCGGCGCGCCGTTTCACGCGGTCTACACGGCGCAACAAGCTCAGGCCTATAAGCCGCGCCTGCAGGCATTTGAATACATGTTGGATCAATTGGGCTGCGGGCCTGAGGACATGCTTCACGTTTCGTCCAGCCTGCGTTACGACCTGATGTCGGCGAACGATATCGGAATCCGCAACAAGGTTTTCGTTGCGCGAGGTCACGAACCCTCGACGCCATATTACCAGTACCAGGAGATCAAGGACATCGGCGGCTTACCCGCCATTGTCGGTCTCTGAAGCCGGTCTCATGAAGCTCGACTCATATTGGCTTGATACGACGCCCGCCTTTGGCGGCGGCGCGCAAGGCGATGTGAGTGGGCGCGCGGATGTGGTTGTTATTGGCGGCGGGTTTACTGGACTGTCGGCGGCACTTGCTTTGGGACGGCGGAAAGCCTCCGTGGTGGTGTTGGAGGCCGGTCGCGTATTGGGCGAGGCCTCCGGGCGCAACGGTGGTCAATGCAACAATGGATTAGCTCATGACTATGCGGGGCTCGTGCGCAGCATGGGTGCCGAACAGGCCCGGGCGCTGTATCTCGCATTCAATGCCGCCGTAGGTACGGTAGAGAGATTGGTTCAAGAAGAACAGATCGCATGCGACTTCGCCAGGCGCGGCAAGCTCAAGCTCGCCGTTAAGCCCGAGCACTTCGCGAGTTTTGCCAAGGCTTATGAGACGCTGCGCGTTGATGTCGATCCAGATGTGCGGTTGGTGCCCTCGGATCGCTTGCGCACCGAAATAGGGTCTGACATTTTTCACGGCGGCTTAGTACAGCCCGCCAGTGCACAATTGCATCCCGGCAAATTCGGTGTCGGACTGGCCAATGCGGCGGCGCGCAATGGCGCGCGTATTTACGAATCCGCTGCTGTGACCGGGCTGGAACGTGTCTCCGGAAGTGCTTATCGGGTGATCTCCGAGCGGGGCCCCATACGGGCGGACCAGGTGCTGGTGGCGACAGGATGCACGCGCCAAGGTCCGTTTGGATGGTTCCGCCGCCGCATCATTCCGGTGGGAAGCTTTATCGTTGTCACCGAACCTCTGACGTCGAGCGTGTTGGATCGTCTGTTGCCGACCCGCCGGGGTTGTGTGACCAGCGCGAACATCGGTAATTATTTTCGTACGACGCCGGACAATCGTCTGTTGTTCGGTGGACGCGCGCGCTTCGCCATGTCCAATCCGCGCTCAGACCAGAAAAGCGGTGAGATTCTGTGCGCCATGCTCGGGCGGGTTTTCCCCGAACTGCGCGACGTGCGTATCGATTATTGCTGGGGTGGGCTGGTGGACATCACCGCCGACCGTTTGCCGCGCGCCGGTGAGCATGAAGGCATGTTCTACGCCACAGGTTTTAGCGGACACGGGGTGCAGATGTCCGCTCACATGGGCCAAATGATGGCTGATGTCATGGGCGGTAATCGGGATGCCAATCCGCTGCGGCATCTGAGCTGGCCTAGCATCTTCGGATATTTCGGCACGCCATGGTTTCTGCCCATGGTCGGTGCCTACTACCGCTTACAGGATATTCTGCATTGACGTAAGCTGCAGGGCTTCTGCACGGAGAGGATCGGATTGATGTCCAACGGGAGGCCGGCAACAGTCGCTGTATCACGGCGTGATGCGTTGGGCACGATGGTTGGCGCTGGCTTTGTAGCCATGGCGGGCGGCGCCATCGCGCAACCCGTAGCGGCCGAGACACCGAAACGTGGCGGGCGTATTCGGGTGGCGGGTATGTCCAGTTCTACGGCGGATACACTCGATCCGGCCAGAGGTTCCCTATCCACCGATTACACACGCCACTACATGCTCTATAGCGGTTTGACGCAATACGATGAGCACTTGAAGCCGCAGCTGGCGTTGGCAGAATCCATCGAAACTAGAGATCGCGTGCTCTGGACGATCAAACTGCGTAAGGACGTGAGTTTCCACGACGGCAGTTCTCTCACGGCTTCTGATGTCGTGTACTCGTTGATGCGCCACAAGATTCCCGCCATGGCTTCCAAAGCGGCAACCATCGCCACACAGTTTCAGGAGGCGAAGGCCGTCGGCCCGCTTGAGGTGCAAATTCAACTGATAGGGCCCAATGCCGACCTTCCGTCCATATTGGCGGCGTCGCATTTTCTGGTCGTCAAGGACGGCACGGTCGATTTCCAGACCGCGAATGGCACAGGGCCCTACATATGCAAGGACTTCAAGCCCGGCGTGCGTACGGTCGCCACCCGCAATGCGAATTATTGGAAGTCGGGTCGACCCTATCTCGATGAGATCGAACTCATCGGCATTCCCGATGAAGTCTCCCGCGTGAATGCACTGCTGTCGGGCGACGTGCAACTGATCATCGCGATTAATCCGCGTTCCATCCGCCGGATCAGATCGATCCAAGGCTTTGTTGTTCAGGAGACGCCGTCGGGTCTTTATACCAATCTCATCATGCGCCAGGACGCGGAGCCCACAAGTGATCCCAACTTCGTGCTGGCGATGAAGCACCTGTTCGACCGCGACCTGATCCAAAAGGCGGTGTTTCGCGGGTTCGCTACGATAGCCAATGATCACCCCATACCACCCAGCAACCCTTATTATCTGCAAGATCTGCCGGTGCGCACCTATGATCCTGACCGTGCCAAGTTTCTCTTGCAGAAAGCGGGGCTGCTCAATGTGCGGCTCCCGATGTACGCCTCACCGGCGGCGGAGGAATCCGTCGACATAGGGTCGGTCTTGCAGGAGGCCGCCGCGAATATCGGCTTGACACTAGCTGTCAATCGCGTTCCGGCCGATGGCTACTGGTCGAATCACTGGATGAAACATCCGCTCAGCTTCGGCAATACCAATCCGCGCCCGACCGCCGATCTTATATTCGGTCAATTCTATAAATCCGATGCGCCGTGGAATGAGTCCGGGTGGAAGAACGCACAATTCGATCAATTGCTGCTGGCTGCGCGCGGCGAGGCCGATGAAGTCAAACGCAAGCAGATGTATGGCGACATGCAATTGCTGGTGCATGAATACTGCGGCGTGGGCCTTCCGGTATTCATAAGCCTGATGGACGCCCATGATCAGCGGCTCAAGGGGTATGGCTCGATCCCATTGGGTGGTCTGATGGGCTACATGTTTGCCGAACATGTTTGGTTGGACAGCTAGCCATGAAAACGACGCTGGTTCTGATCGCAAGGCGTCTCGGTACGGCGGTGGTAACGCTGTTGCTGGTGTCGGTCGTGGTGTTTACCATCAGTTCGCTGTTGCCCGGCGATGCGGCAGAGGAAACTCTTGGCCGGAATGCAACGCCCGAGGCGGTGGCCGCGCTGAGAACAAAGCTGGGTCTCGATCAACCCGCGCACCTGCGTTATCTGCACTGGCTTGGGGGATTGCTGTCCGGCAATCCCGGCCAGTCCATGGCCAATAATTTGCCGGTCAAGGATGTTATCGCCAGCCGTTTGCCGAAGTCGCTCTTGCTGGCGGGCCTGACGACCATTGTATCGGTGCCGCTTGCGCTTCTGATCGGCATTTTGTCCGCCATGTATCGCGGCTCAATGCTCGACCGCGTGCTGAGCCTCGTGACATTGTCGATGGTTGCGGTTCCGGAATTCCTGGTGGCCACCGTGGCCGTGCTTGTCTTCGCCGTGAATCTGAGGTGGTTACCTGCCCTCACTATAGTGCCGGAGAACGCCACCCTGGGCGAATTCCTAAGCGCCTATGCCATGCCGGTAATGACATTGTGTTTCGTGATCGTGGCGCAGATGGCGCGTATGACCCGCGCCGCGATGATTGACCAGATTGGCCAACCCTATGTGGAGATGGCGATCCTCAAAGGTGTGAGGCCTGCGCGCGCCGTGCTGACCCATGTGCTCCCCAATGCCGTCGGACCAATTGTGAATGCCGTCGCCCTGAGTCTTTCGTATCTGCTCGGCGGCGCCATCATCGTCGAAACGATTTTCAACTATCCTGGTATTGCAAGCCTTATGGTCGATGCGGTGACCAGCCGTGACATGCCCTTGCTGCAGGCCTGTGCCATGATCTTTTGCTTGGCCTATCTGCTGTTGGTGCTCGTCGCCGATATTTGCGCCATTCTCGGCAATCCGAGGCTGCGCAATCAATGACCCAAGCAGCCGCGCCCATCGCTACGGATAAGGCAGTAGCCACATCGGGACTGCGGCGCGCCGGCCAATTTCTGATGGCTCTGCCGCTATCCGGCATGATCGGCCTGGGGATTGTCGTATTCTGGCTACTAACGGCTGTGTTCGGACCGATGCTTGCGCCATACGCACCCGGCGCCATCGTCGCGTCCGACGTATTCGATCCTTTCAGCGCCCGGAACTTGCTGGGCAGCGATTACCTGGGGCGTGATGTGCTCAGCCGTCTTCTCCATGGCGCGCGGTACACCGTAGGGCTCGCTTTTGCCGCCGCTTTGCTTGCGAGCATTACAGGTACGGGGTTGGCCTTGACGGCGGCAGTCAGCGGTCGATGGATCGACGAAGTTATGAGCCGTATGATGGATGCGTTGATCTCCATTCCCAGTAAGATCTTCGCATTGGTCATGGTCGCGGCCTTTGGGTCTTCCGTGCCGCTGCTCCTGCTTATCGCGGCTATAACCTACGTGCCCGGCGCGTATCGCATCGCGCGTTCCTTGGCGGTCAACCTCAATCAGATGGAATATGTGCAGGTCGCGGTCGCACGCGGCGAGGGGCGCGTATACATATCCTGTGCCGAGGTTCTCCCGAATATGATCCATCCCATGCTGACCGACTTCGGCATGCGCTTTGTGTTCGCAGTGCTGCTGCTGAGCGGCATGAGCTTTCTGGGCCTGGGCGTCCAGCCGCCGGATGCGGATCTGGGCTCGTTGGTGCGCGAGAATATATCGGGTCTCGGTGAAGGAGCGCCAGCGCTTATCATGCCGGCCATTGCTATTGCGACCCTGACTGTTGGTGTCAATCTGTTCATCGACAGCCTCAGTCGGTCTCGGCGCACGATGGGGGAAGTTTGAGGTGGGGGATCTGGTACAGGTTTCCAACCTTCGCGTTGTCGCGGGCAATGACGCGGGCAAGCCCGTCCCCATTGTGAAGGACGTCAGTTTCTCCATCCCAAGGGGCGAGGTGCTCGCGCTGATCGGTGAATCCGGCTCGGGGAAGACCACCATCGCGCTTACGCTTATGGGCTATGCCCGACCTGGCTGCCGCATTGCGGGTGGTTCCGTACGCATCGACGGCGCCGAAGTCCTGGACCTGAACCGCGATGAACTCACCGCTTTGCGAGGCTGCAAGGTGGCCTATGTGGCCCAAAGCGCCGCGGCTGCATTTAACCCCTCGAAAACAATCATCGATCAAGTGGTCGAAGTGGTGCTGATTCGCGGGCTTATGACCCGTGCCGTCGCCGAAGCGAAAGCCATTGATCTCTTCCGCGCCCTGGCTTTGCCCGATCCGGAGCAGATCGGTGGGCGTTATCCCCATCAGGTGTCCGGTGGCCAGCTTCAGCGCATGATGGCCGCCATGGCGCTGATCACCGATCCGGCGTTGGTGATTTTCGATGAACCGACAACGGCCCTTGATGTCACCACACAGATCGAAGTGCTGCGTGCCTTCAAAAAAGTTGTCAAGGACCGCGGCACGACGGCGGTATACGTTTCCCACGATCTTTCAGTGGTGTCGCAGATGGCGACGCGCATTGTCGTGCTCAGGCACGGCGAAGTCCGCGAAGTGGGGTTGATGGAACAGATCCTTCACGCGCCGGAAGATGCGTACACGCAGGCCTTGATGGCTGCCGCTCGTCCGGCACGCCGTCATGCGTTGTCCACCGTGGCCGTTGCCAATCCCGCGCCGCCGTTGCTCGAGATTCGCGGTTTGACCGCAGGATATGGCCGTCGTGATTCACGCGGAGTGCCATGCAACATCGTGCTGAAGAATATCGATTTGCAGATACGCCAAGGCCGAACCCTGGGTGTAATCGGCGAGTCGGGCTCGGGCAAATCGACCCTCGCCCGAGTGAGTGCCGGGCTGCTTCCCCCGGCGGACGGGACTGTTCTGTTCAACGGTGAGCCGTTGGCGCCGGGCTTGACGGGGCGGACGCGCGATCAGTTCCGGCGCATCCAGATCGTTTTCCAGAACGCCGATACGGCCTTGAACCCATCCCATAGCGTCGCGCGCATTCTCGGCAGGCCGTTGGAGTTCTACCATGGCCTTCGCGGTGCCGCGCGCGATAGGCGCATTAAGCAGTTGCTCGACCTGATTCGATTGCCCGTGAATATCGCGACGCGCCGGGCCAGCGAATTGTCCGGCGGGCAAAAGCAGCGCATCAATCTGGCGCGCGCCCTGGCTGCTGAACCGGATTTGATTCTATGCGATGAGGTGACGTCGGCCTTAGATACGGTTGTCGGCGCAGCCATTCTCGATTTGATGGGCGAACTGCGCCGCGAGCTCAACGTGTCTTACATGTTCATCAGTCACGACATATCCACCGTCAGATCTATCTGCGATGATGTCGTGGTGCTTTATGCCGGTCAGAAAGTGGAATCGGAGAATCACCGGCCATTCCAGGCCCCACCTTATCATCCCTATACGGACCAGCTGATTTCATCCGTCCCGGAAATGCGATCCGGGTGGCTGGAAGAATCAGGTGCGGTACAGACCCCGCCGTATGTCGATCCGGTAAACTGCGGGACGGACTTGTGCTGTTTCCTGGTGCGTTGCCCTGTTCGCATAAATGGCGTCTGCAATGTGGCCATGCCACCGCGCGTCACGCTCGGCAACGGCAATGAAATTCTTTGCCACCATTCCGATGCGGACCTGCGGAGACTTTATTCTCCTAGTCACATGAGGACGGATTTGCGCTGATGTCTGGACGTTTTGTCAGGCTGTCTGAAACCAACCGGTCGCAACTCACCATCATTGTTGATGGCCAGCCGGTGCGAGCACTGGAAGGCGATACGCTGCTGGTAGCCATGTTGGGCGCGGGGAGGTATTTGCGCCAATCCGAATTTGGTGACGGCCAAAGAGCGGGGTTCTGCCTCATGGGCGCGTGCCAGGATTGCTGGGTGCGAACCGAGGACGGCGCGCGCTTGCGCGCCTGCTCAACCGTCGTGCGCGAAGGGATGAGGATCAGCACGCGGCTGCCGGAGGCGACATGGTCGAATGCCGTGTAGTCATTGTCGGCGCCGGGCCGGCGGGAATCCGTTGCGCGGAAACCCTGGTTGCGGCGGGCCTTCGTCCCACGGTCATCGACGAAGGCCGGCGTGATGGCGGCCAAATCTACCGGCGTCAGCCGGAGAACTTCACGCGGTCCTACGACATGCTATATGGCTCTGAAGCCCGGCGGGCCGAGGCTATTCATGGCGGCTTCGATGCATTGCGCGGGAAAATTGATTATCTGCCGGAGACCCTGGTCTGGAATATAGCCGAGCGTCAACTCTACGCGGCCGCCGGAACGAATCAGATCATGGTGCCGTTCGACGTGCTGATCCTGTGCTCCGGTGCCGTCGATCGCTTGATGCCGGTCAAGGGTTGGAATCTGGCCGGAACATTCAGCCTGGGCGGCGCACAGATCGCGCTCAAGTCCCAGGCGTGCGCGATTGGCAAGCAAGTTGTGTTCATGGGAACGGGTGCACTTCTGTACCTTGTGGCGGCGCAATATCAGAAGATGGGCGCTCACGTTGCAGCGGTGCTGGATACGTCGCCATGGTCATTACGGCTGTCGGCGCTGCCTAAATTGTTGGCCCAGCCATCGGTTCTTTGGAGCGGCGTGAAGCTGGATCTGACGCTGCGTCTGGCCGGTGTGCCTGTATACAATGGCATTGATCCTTTAGAGATAGAAGGCACGGCGGATGCGGGCGTGCAGGGGGTTTCATTCAAGGATCGGAACGGCGAAATCCGTGGGGTTGCCTGCGACGCTGTTGCTCTGGGTTATCATTTGCGACCTGAGACTCAGCTGGCGGATCTCGCGCGCTGTGCGTTCACATTCGATCCTGGAACGCGTCAGTGGCTATTGCAGAGCGATCCCGATGGACGCAGTTCGGTCGCTGGTGTTTACCTGGCCGGCGATGGGGCTCGGATTCGCGGCGCGCGTGCGGCCGAAGCCAGCGGCCGGCTCGCGGCCATGGCCGCGTTGCATGATCTTGGACATCCCCAATCTGCTGAAATCATGGCCGGTTTGCGCCGGACGTTGGCGCGGTGGACCCGCTTCGCGCAGGGCCTCGCCCAGGCGTTCCCCTGGCCCGCGCAACAGGCAGCACGGTTGTCCGATGACACAGTCGTCTGCCGGTGCGAGGCGGTAACCGCCGCCGAGCTGCGCCGTGTCGTACTAGAAACGGACGCGATCGAGGCCAACCGCGCCAAAGCTTTCAGCCGTGTGGGTATGGGCCGATGTCAGGGACGCTACTGCGGCCAAGCCGCGGCGGAGGTTATTGCTCATGCCGCTCACGTTCCCGTTGAACAGGTTGGCCGACTCCGGGGACAGGCACCGGTGAAACCACTTCCGGTCGTCATCGGTGAGGATGCGGCATGACCACATCCGCGCATGAAACCGTCAGTGACGTGGTGATCGTGGGCGGCGGCATTATGGGATCGTCTGCCGCCCTGTTTCTGACGCAACGCCGCCGTTCCGTCACGTTGCTCGAAAGTGCGCTGATCGGCCAGCAGGCCAGCGGCACCAACTTTGGCAACGTGCGAAGGCAAGGCCGACCCATCGTCCAGTTGCCGTTGGCGAACCGGGCCAGTGCGGTGTGGCGGCGGTCAAAGGAACTGCTTGGGGAAGATGTTGAATACTTACAGTCGGGTCATTTGCGGGTCTGTTACCGCGAGCGCCCCGAGTTGGTCGGCAACTTCGAGGCCTATGCGGAGGAGGCACGTCATGTGGGTCTGGATCTTGAGTTATTCAGTGGCAACACTTTGCGCAATCGGTTCCCATTCCTTGGGCCCGAGGTGCTTGCTGGCTCCTATTCGCATCTTGACGGCCACGCAAACCCACGCCTGGCAGCGCCAGCCTTTGCCCGTGCGGCCAAACGCGCCGGCGCCAATGTTTATGAGAGCACGCGCATCGTTATCGTAGAGAAAGCTGGCGACGACTTTCGGGTTACGAGCGAGGATGGGCGCGTCTTTCGTGCGCCGGTGCTGTTGATCACGGCGGGCGCCTGGGCTCATTTCCTGACCGCGCAATTTGGCGAATCCGCGCCTCTTACGTGCCGTGGCCCGACGATGTCCGTTACTGAACCTGTGCCCTATAGCATCCGGCCAGCCGTGGGTGTGGCCACACCCATCGAGGAGGAGTCGGTCTATTTCAGGCAGATTCTCCGGGGCAACATTATCATCGGCGGAAGCACGCGCGGCCCCGCCTATACGGATGAACGCCGTGCCTCTGTACAGCCGCCGAATACATTGTCCCAGCTCAAGCAGATCCGCCGACTTGCCCCGGCGCTTGAGCAGTTGAGGATTATCCGTGTCTGGAGCGGAGTTGAAGGGTATCTGCCCGATAGCCTTCCCGTTATGGGATCCAGCCCGCGGGTGAGCGGCCTCTACTATGCGTTCGGCTTCTCGGGGTCCGGCTTTCAGATCGGCCCCGGTGTGGGCGAAACCATGGCTGAATTGATCGATACCGGGGCAACGCCCATATCCCTTGAGCCCTATCGGATGAATCGGTTCGGCGGTGGCTAAGTTAGAATAAATTGAAGTTCAATCTTAGACGGCCACCAGACTATTTTGCCGCGTCCGCACGCCCCTGCCGTCAGGTTCATGGTTAGCCGAAGGGCACAGCATTTATTGCGGATAACGTCAAAAAACCCCGCAATAATGTTTCGATTCGCACCGTAGGGCGGCAGCGAATGCTTGGGGGGCTGGCCTATGGTGACGATGGCCCATCGACCGGCGACGAGGCCCGGTTGGTGGTGTTGAAAGGTGAGGTTCTGATGGAAACACGGTCGAAAACCGCTGTGCGGCTACGCGACATGGTCGTCGGCGATCTTGTTCAGGCCCACGTACTTTCGCGTGCGGCCCAGTGGCCTCACCGGCTTGAGGATTGGCAGTTTCTGCTCCAACTGGGGCAGGGGGTTGTCGCGGAACAAGATGGTGCGATCGTGGGCACGGCCATGGGCTGGCCGTTCGGACCTCATGCCGCAACGCTCGGCATGGTGATCGTTTCGCCGGAGTGCCAAGGCGGTGGTGTTGGGCGCAAACTCATGAACGCGATCATCGAACATCTTGGCGATCGGACGATCATGCTCAACGCAACGGATGTGGGACTGCCGCTTTATAAGAGTCTGGGTTTCGAAACCGTTGGCACAGTTTACCAGCATCAGGGCGCGGCTTTTACCGTATCGTTGCCGTTACTTGGTCGCGGTGAGCGCATACGGCCTATGGGATCAGGCGACCGAGCGGCTGTCTTTGATCTCGATCGGCGCGCGATGGGCATGCCGCGCGAGAAACTGGTCACGGCGTTGCAGAGCGGTGCGCGGGGCGTGGTGCTCGATCGTGATGGCGAGGCGCTTGGCTTCGCGCTGTTTCGGAGATTCGGCCGCGGCCACGTCGTTGGTCCTACCGTTGCTCCCGACATCGATGGTGCCAAAGCTCTGATCTCACACTGGCTGGGTTCCAATACCGGCATGCTGATACGGCTTGATGTATCGGAGGCCGGCGGCCTTTCCGGTTGGCTCGAGACCCTGGACCTCACGTGTGTTGGTCGCGTGACGACGATGGTCCGCGGAACACCGCTCAAGCATGACGATGCCATTAGAACTTTTGCACTTGTGAGCCAAGCGCTCGGTTAATCGCGGCGCATGGCTGCCGCGAAGCATTACGACACCACGGTGAACGATGATGGACGCAGCTTTGCATGGCCTGGAACTCGCGGATCCGAGTTTGTTGATCGAGTCGGCATTTATCGGCGGCAAATGGTGTTCTGCTGCCGGTAACGAGACCCTGGATGTCGAGGATCCGGCTACCGGCGCGGTGATCGGCACTGTTCCGAATTGCAACGGACTTGATGCGCGGGCGGCGATCGACGCCGCGGCTGCGGCATTCGGTGCGTGGCGTCGCCGCACGGCGGATGATCGGGCGACGATTCTGGAGCGCTGGCATAGCCTCGTCATGGAAAATGCATCTGATTTGGCCCGCATCATGACCGCGGAGCAGGGTAAGCCCCTGAAGGAAGCCGAGGGCGAAATCTTTTATGCCGCTTCCTTCGTCAAGTGGTTCGCGGCGGAGGGGCGTAGAATTAGCGGGCATAGCGCTCCCACACCCCACGTGGATCGCCGCATTCTCGTGATGAAGGAGCCCATTGGCGTTTCGGCCGCGATCACACCATGGAATTTTCCGGCCGCCATGATTACCCGTAAGTGTGCGCCCGCTCTGGCGGCGGGATGTACTGTCGTGGTGAAGCCGTCCGAACTCACGCCATATTCCGCGCTTGCTCTGGCGCGACTGGCGGAACGGGCGGGGCTGCCGCCGGGTGTTTTGAATATCGTCACCGGACTGCCGGAAGCAATCGGCGCGGAGCTTACATCCAATGCTACAGTCCGCATGCTTTCTTTCACCGGCTCTACCAGAGTCGGGGCGATGCTCATGCGGCAATCTGCCGATACGATCAAGCGGCTTAGTCTTGAGCTTGGCGGGAATGCGCCGCTGATCGTGTTTGACGATGCCGATCTCGATCTGGCGGTCGCCGGTGCGATGGCGAGCAAGTTCCGCAATGCCGGCCAGACTTGTGTTTGTGCCAATCGTATCCTCGTGCAAGACAAAGTGTACGATGCGTTTGCCGCGCGGTTCGGACGCGCGGTCGAGGAGTTGAAGGTGGGCATCGGCGGCATGGCGGGATCGACAATTGGGCCGCTCATCAATACGCAGGCGGTCACGAAAGTCAGGGAGCACTTGGATGACGCGCTCGCCCAGGGCGCGGTTGTCTCCGCCGTTGCGGCCGCCTCAGCTGGCCTGGATGCGCGCCGGTTTGTTACGCCGGTCGTGCTCTCTGGCGCCACGATGGACATGCGTGTCGCTCGGGAGGAAACGTTTGGGCCAATCGCGCCACTGTTTCGCTTTCGTGACGAGGCCGAAGGTATTGCCATGGCAAACGCTACCCCGTTTGGGCTCGCCGCCTACTTTTACACCGAAAACATTCACCGCGCATGGCGGGTAGCAGAGCGGCTGGAGGTCGGCATGGTGGCATTGAACACAGGATCGATCGCCATGGAAATGGCGCCCTTCGGTGGTATCAAGCAATCAGGTCTCGGCCGCGAAGGTGGCCACGAAGGGATCGAGGAGTATCTTGAGCTCAAGACATTCCACATCGGCGGGCTGAAACTGTCGGAGTCTTGAAACATGACATCCAAGAGCCGGAAATACCGCATCGCCGTGATTCCCGGAGACGGCATTGGTAAGGAAGTAATGCCCGAGGGAATCCGCGTGCTGGAGCGGGCGGCGGCACTTTACGGTTTTCAGATCGAGCAGAGATGGCACGAGTTCGCTTCGTGCGACTACTACGCTCGCCATGGCCGCATGATGCCGGAGGATTGGAAAGCACAGATCGGCACGCCCGATGCGATATTCTTTGGCGCGGTGGGTTGGCCGGATACAGTTCCGGACCACATCTCTCTGTGGGGATCTCTGCTTCAGTTCCGGCGCGAATATGACCAGTATGTCAATCTCAGGCCTGCTCGGTTGTTGCCGGGAATCGTGTCGCCGCTCGCCGACCGGGCGCCGGGCAGCATCGACTTCTGGATCGTGCGCGAGAATACCGAGGGTGAATATTCGTCGGTCGGCGGACACATGTTCCCTGGAACGGAGCGGGAGATCGTCATCCAGGAAACGGTGATGACGCGTATCGGCGTCGATCGCGTCCTACGCTATGCCTTCGATCTCGCCAATCGTCGCCCGGCAAAGCACCTGACCTCGGCAACGAAATCGAACGGTATCGCCATCACAATGCCGTTCTGGGATGCGCGCGTGGAGGCGATTGCGGCCGAATATCCTGAAGTCAAATGGGACAAGTACCATATCGATATTCTGACGGCGCAGTTTGTTCTTAATCCGGACCGCTTCGATGTGGTTGTCGCCTCCAATCTCTTTGGGGATATTCTTTCTGATCTGGGTCCGGCGTGTACCGGTACCATCGGCATCGCGCCCTCCGGTAATATCAACCCCGCGAGAAACGCTCCATCGTTGTTCGAACCGGTTCATGGTTCCGCGCCCGATATCGCGGGTAAGGGGGTCGCCAATCCTGTGGGTCAGATATGGTCAGCGGCTCTGATGCTTGATCATCTGGGCGAGGTCGCCGCCGCTGGCGCCATTTTGCGCGCCATAGAGGAAGTTCTTGTCGAGCCAAAACTACGGACCAGAGATGTGAAAGGGTCCGCAAATACAATGATTTGTGGGAAGGCTGTCGCCGAGGCTTTGCGGTAATAAAGCAGTATCTGCCGTCGGGGCCAAAAAAACGCAATCTCACGCCGACCACGGGTCAACCACGGCGAATCCATCCGCATGTCCTCGTTTAGCTTTGCTCGACGAACATAATGGCGAGCCCCATGCCCACACTGAAGCCCGTGCTGAATCCGACATCTTCCCTTGTGGAGATGGATCGTGACCATTTGATTCACCCCGTGACCTCGTTGCGGACCCACGAGGCCCGCGGGGTTACGATTCTTGAATCCGGCCGTGGCATGTATCTCACGGACAGCACAGGCCGGGAACTGCTGGATGCATTCGCCGGTCTGTGGTGCGTGAACGTGGGATACGGGCAGGAAAGCATCGTCCGTGTCGCGGCGGACCAGATGCGCCGTTTGCCCTATGCGACCGGCTATTTCCACTTCGGAAACGAACCGGCAATTCGTCTGGCACAGCGTCTGGTGGAGTTGGCACCATCACCACTGGAGCACGTCTATTTCACCCTCGGGGGATCGGATGCCGTCGATTCCGCCATCCGCTATGTCGTCCACTATTTCAATGCGATCGGTAAATCGTCCAAAAAACAGTTCATCGCCTTGGAACGTGGTTATCATGGTTCAACCACGGCAGGCGCGGGTCTGACTGGATTACCCACATTTCACCGCAACTTCGATGTCCCCACGACGTGGCAACACCATATCCCGTCGCCCTATCCCTACCGGAATCCCGTCGGCAGTGATCCGCAGACTGTGATCGCGCAATCCGCGGCGGCGCTCCGTGCCAAAGTGCAGGCGCTCGGCGAAGAAAATGTCGCCGCATTTTTTTGCGAGCCGATTCAGGGATCCGGCGGCGTGATTGTGCCTCCCGCCGGCTGGTTAAAGGCGATGCAGGAGACGTGTCACGATCTCGGCATTCTGTTCGTCGTCGATGAAGTAATCACCGGGTTCGGCCGGACGGGCCCAATGTTTGCTTGCGAGCACGAAGGAGTCCGTCCGGACCTCATGACCGTGGCCAAGGGTCTCACGTCGGGCTATGCCCCCATGGGTGCTGTTCTTATGTCCGATGCTGTCTATACGGCCCTTGCCGACGGCGCAGCGCCCGGCGTGCCCGTGGGCCATGGCTTCACCTATTCCGGTCATCCCGTGAGTGCAGCCATCGGGCTCGAAGTTCTGAGGCTCTATACTGAGGGTGGTATACTCGCGAATTGTCAGGCGGTCGCGCCGCGATTCGCCGCGGGCCTGAAGTCGCTGGCCGACCATCCGCTGGTGGGCGACGCGCGTGGACAAGGATTGCTCGGCGCTCTGGAATTGGTCGCCGACAAGCGCCTTAAAACCAGCTTTGCCGCGTCCCTGCGCCTGCCCGAACGGCTATTCGATAAGGGCTACAAAAATGGGGTGATTTTTCGATCCTTTGGCGACTGTATGATTGGCCTTGCGCCCGCGCTCTGTTGTACCGTGGACGAAGTCGATCTGATCTTCGCACGTATCCGCAGGACTTTGGACCAACTGCTCGACGAATCCGACATTCGGAGTGCCATCAAGTGATAAAGCGATAGCCTGTTCGTAAGCTATTGCTTTCGCGTTGCGGCAACGCAGAGTAAGATACACCGTCTAGTTATAACGGAAATGTATCCTTGAAATGATGAACGCACCGAAGCTCGATCGCATCGATCTCAAGATCATGGCGCAGCTTCAACGTGCGGGGCGCATGACAAACGTTGAACTCGCCGATGCGGTCGGACTCTCTCCCAGCCCATGCCTCACGCGCGTGAAAAGACTCGAACAAGCGGGCTATATCACCGGCTACGGCGCACAAATCAATCTCAAGAAGCTCGGCGAATTTCTCACGGTATTCACGCAGATCACTCTGGCGGATCATCGAACAGCCGATTTTGTCCGCTTCGAGACACGCATCCGCAATATCGATGAAATTATCGAGTGCCATCTCATGAGCGGCGGATACGATTATCTGCTGAAGTTTGTGGCGCGGGGCTTGGCTCACTATCAAAATATCATTGAGGGCATGCTCGAAGGTAATTTCGGCATCGAAAAATATTTCAGCTACATCGTTTTAAAATCCCCCGTCAACAAGCAGCATTACCCGATCCAAGGTCTGTTCGATGAACAGCAAGCCGCCCAGTCGCATGGCGCGTGTTCAAAGGACGCGGAATAATGCCCCAATATATGGATGGCGTTTCCGATCTGGTCGCGCCGCTCGTCGCATTTCGTCATGACTTGCACGCCCACCCCGAGTTGGGGTTTGCAGAGCACAGGACGGCGTCACGGATTGCCGACGCGCTTCGAGAACTTGATCTCGAAGTCCACACCAACATCGGCGGTACCGGTGTTGTCGGTGTGCTGCGGTCAGGAAGCTCCGGGCGGAGCCTTGGCTTGCGCACGGACATGGATGCGCTGCCGATCAAGGAAGACACTGGCCTTTCCTATGCCAGCCAGACTCCAGGTGTCTTTCATGGCTGTGGCCACGACGGGCATGTGGCCATGCTGCTCGGTGCTGCCCGCTATCTGACGCGCACTCGCCGTTTTGACGGCACGGTAAATTTCATTTTTCAGCCTGCGGAAGAAGGCCTGGGTGGGGCGCGCGCCATGATCGCGGATGGCCTGTTTAATCGGTGTCCGACGGATCAGGTCTATGCACTGCATAACTGGCCCGATCTGGCTGTCGGCACAGCAATGACGCGGCCAGGACCGATTATGGCGGCGGCCGATCGCTTTGACATTCTTGTGGAGGGACAAGGCGGCCATGCCGCGTTGCCACATCAAACGCCCGACGCCATTCTCGCCGCCAGCGATCTTGTGATGCAATTGAACACCATCGTTTCACGGCGCATCTCCCCCATGGCCTCGGCGGTTCTTTCGGTCACTCAGATCAAGGGCGGCCATGCGCATAACGTTCTTCCCGCCACGGTACAGGTCGTCGGCACGGTGCGAAGCTTCGATCCCGACATCCAGAATAAAATCGAGGAAGCAATGCGCCAGATCGCAGATGGCGTGGCGCTGGTCTCCGGCACGCGCATAAAGGTCACCTACGATCGCTATTACCCGGCGACGATCAATGACCCTGACGCGGCTTCGACGGCACTGGGTGCGGCCTGCGCGTGCTGCCACGGGGAGGTGGCACCCGAGCCAGCTTTTACTTCCGAGGATTTCGCGTTCATGCTCCAAGCACGCAAGGGTGCTTATCTTTGGCTGGGTCAGAAGCGTGGCTCCGAGCATGTGCCGCTGCATCACCCGCGCTATGACTTCAATGACGACATTATTGCCACCGGCGTGAAGTGGCATGCGACATTAGCGGAGCAGATTCTCTCCGCGTGAAATCCAGAATCCGCCTGCGGCATTGGGGCGAATATCAGGGCTGCCCGCTTGCGTTCGCGGGTTCTTTATCACGATCGTAGTGCCAGGGCAGACAGATGACGATTTATTCCGGGCCAGTGTTCGAGATGGCGCGTCAGCAATTCGTGACCATCGCGGATCACCTGCAGATTCCCGATGATGAGCGTGACCGGCTCTTTTATCCGAAACGGGCAATTACGGTCTCGTGTCCCATTCACCGCGACGACGGATCCACGGTTGTCTATCAGGGTTACCGCGTCCAACATCATCTGACGCTGGGTCCCACGAAGGGAGGCACGCGTTTTTCGCGCGATGTCGATATCGGCGAAGTGTCCGCCCTGGCCATCTGGATGAGTTGGAAATGCGCGCTTGCCGGTCTTCCCTACGGTGGAGCAAAAGGCGGCATTACGGTTGATCCTAACACGCTCTCCATCCGGGAACTTGAGGCGTTGTCACGTCGCTATATGCAGGAGATGATTCCGTTCGTTGGCCCGCATACCGATATCATGGCGCCCGACATGGGAACCAACGAACAGGTGATGGCGTGGTTCATGGACACCTACTCTGTCCATCAAGGTCACACGGTCGCCGAAATCGTCACGGGTAAACCCGTCGCGACCGGCGGGACGGAGGGCCGCCGGGAGGCGACCGGCCATGGTATAGCGTATTTGGTGGAGCGTGCCTTCGAGCGCCTGAAAATGCGGGTGTCGGGGTCGAAAGCGATTGTCCAAGGTTATGGAAACGTGGGCAGTGTGACCGCCCAGTCATTGCATAAGCGCGGTGCTCGGATCGTCGGCGTTAGCGATCACACGGTTGCTTACTACGATCCAAATGGAATCGACATTTCAATGGTCGATGAACACGTCGCCCGCCATGGTGTACTGAAGGGATTTTCGGAACAGCTGAAGATCGACCCCGAAGACCTAATCTTGCGTGATTGCGATGTTCTTGTGCCGGCCGCTATTGAGCGGGTTATTACAGCCAAAAATGCAGACAAACTTAAGTGCCGGGTTCTTGCTGAAGGCGCGAATGGCCCCACGACGCCAGACGCAGATCTTATCCTCGACCAAAGACGAGATGAGATATTTCTGATTCCCGATATTCTCGCGAACGCTGGTGGCGTGATTGTGAGCTACTTCGAATGGGTCCAGGACCTTCAACAGTTCTTCTGGGGTGAGGCGGAGGTCAACGAAAAGCTTTATGGAATCCTGGAGCGTGCCTTTAATCAGGTGATGAATCGGGCCGAGCGTGATCGGGTGTCTCATCGGACCGCGGCTATGGCCATCGGCGTTGAGAAAGTAAGGAACGCCAAGCGGACGAGGGGGCTATTCCCCTAAGATTAGGCGTCCGGACGGATTGTCGGATCCGGGCACTTGTCGGGAGGTTATCAGGACGCCCACGAATTGGCGCACGCAAACGACATTCGCCGCAAATTCGCCGATCGTAACGTTACCACGGGCCAGATTGTCATGTTCGGTCTGACCGAGGGCCTCATCCCTTGCCCGGCCTCCATCACCGTGCTGTTGCTCTGCCTCCAGCTAAAACAGTTCGCCCTCGGCGCCACGCTCGTATTGTGTTTTTCGATTGGGTGGGCGATTACGCCTGTAACAGTCGGTGCGGCCACTGCTATGAGTGCTCGTCACGTCTCCCAGCGCGCGCCATACTTCTCCAGCGTGCTTATTACACTCGTCGGCGTATACGTTGGCTACACAGGATGGTCAGGTTTGGTCGCCCACGCTGTGTGATCTCATGCCTTGGACGATAGCAGTGGAAAGTGTCCCCAAAGGGCTATCAGTAGATTTAAAGGTTGGACATGCGTCTGATCGGCCAACTATTTATTCCGCCCTGATAGGGCGAGACCTCAAAACTGCCGTGTCATCGACGCACCGAACGTTCTTGGATTGCCGATGGTCTGACGGACGCCGGTCGTTCCTAAAGTGCGTAGGCCGAACGCCGTGTCGAAGGTCTGGTAAAACGCCACGGTGCTGTAACCTTTATTCGCAAGATTTTCACCGAAGAGTGAAAAACGCCAAAGTTGATCCGGGCTTCCAAGCGTAAAACGCGCATTCAGAAGGGCATAACCTTTCTGCAGCGTTTGTGGATTGTTATCTACGGACGTACCGATGTTACTGGTCGACCGGAAAGCAACGTCGGTCTGCACCGTCCACGGGATCGACCACGTTTCGTCGGCCCATTCCAATCCAACCGTGCCGGACCATTTCGGCGCAAAGTGCGCATACCCATTCGTGAGGTCCTGCGTGCCCGGCAAACCCGGAAGGGCGGACGCATTCGGGTAGGACGTAAATCGCGAATCAAGGTAGGCAAGACTGATGTTTACGCGCACATGCGTGTCGACCCGGGCTTGGGTTTCCAATTCGACCCCTTGATGCCGCAAACTACCGACGTTGCGAACGACATAGCCGATCCCGTCGAATGAGCGATCCTGATAGCCGTCAATATCCATACGATACAATGTTGCATTGACGATAAGCCGGTTGCCCATCCATGCTGTCTTCGCGCCGACCTCGTAACTCGTCGTGGACTCGGGCCCGTAGATACGGCGCAGGCCCAACGCTGTCGCACTGGCGGCAGAATTAAATCCACCCGACTTGTATCCCGTCGAGACCGTAGAAAACAGCATGATGTCGTCGTAGGGACGCCAGGACAATCCCGCCTTCCACGTCACGCGATTGCGAGCAAAGCGCAGCGGCGTATTTTCGGCGCCGCGCAGAATAGCGCCCGCGGCATTGGGCACAGTCTGTATGAAGCTCCCGGTCTTTTGTTCATCGGTCCAGCGCACGCCTGTGGTGACTTCGACTCCGGGTAAGATTTTTGTGTGGCCCTCTGTATAGAGCGCAACGCTCTTCGTGACTTGCCGGAAACGGCTGTCGGTCAGAAGGCCGGGACCGGCGAGGCACGATGGCATCAGGGCTGGAGACAATGTCGCAACAATGAGCGGACAATATTGTTCAAGCGCCGTATTGGCCTCGCCTACGCCGTAGGTTTCGTGAAAGTAGTACACGCCTGACACGGCATCAAACCGGTCGTGAAACAGTCCGCCTTTGGGCGTGAGAAACTGGAGTTCGTGACTGTGATTGGCACTGTTGAAATAGGCATCTCGCGCCACAATAGGAACCGGTAGAAAGGACGTGCCGGGGTCAATCGAGTGATTGCGCCAGTCCCGATAGGAGTCGAGCAGTTTAATATTAAAGCCTGACGCTGATGCCCATGACAGTTCGCTCGTTGCCGACCACTGATGGTCGTGGTTCAGAGCATCGGGCGGGAAATAGACATTGTTGTCCTGCCCAAAGAGATTGGTGTTGGGAATATTTGCGCCAAACGCATTCGTCAAGCGCGCCAGACCGGCCTGCGGTACACTGCGATAATCGAGTTTGAAGTTGGGATACTGTGATCCGTCGAATGCGGCGTATTCGCCGCGTGCCGTCCAGGTTAATGCGTCGTTGACTTTGACTTTGACGCTGGCGCGCCCGGCGACCTGATCCAGCTTTTTCAGGTCGCCGCCGCCCAGCGTGTTATGCCAATAACCGCCAAATGCCTGTGCCAACACGGCAATCCGGGTGGATACACGGTCTGAGAGCGGCACATTGGAACTCGCCTCGAGACGATAGCGATTTCCGCTGCCAGCTTCCACTTTGACTGTTCCCGACAAGGTATCGGTCGGTTGAACGGTTCGCAGGACGAGCGCACCCATGCTGGCGTTGCGACCGAACATCGTCCCTTGAGGTCCGCGCAGCACCTCAATCGCCTCAAGGTCCAGAAACGAGGCAAAAATCATGCCCGAGCGAGGCACATAAATACCATCCAGAAACGGCGCCACACTCGGTTCAATTGCTGAATTCCCAAACGTACCGATGCCACGAATCGCAATGCGGAGTCCTGGCGATTGTGCCGCCTGCTCGACCGAGAAATTTGGCACCAGCCGGGGCAAGTCCTTGATGTCGCGAACGCTGGCTTTCTCCAAGATCGCTCCGCTGAAGGCGATAATCGAAATTGGAACCTGCTGAAGATTTTCTTCGCGCTTTTGCGCGGTGACTTTGATGTTTCCCAATTCTTCAATGGAGAGTGAGGCAAGGTCGTCCGGCAAATCCGCAGCTTTGCTTGCCGTTGCCAGCAGGAGCGCCTGTGCAACGGCGATACTGAGGACATGCCCAGCAACGCGATATCTACCGCGGAAAAGCGTTCGACGAATATTCATGGTCCCCCGGCTTCATCGCGCCGCCCCCCGCCTTCAGCAGCAACGGCTCCGCTTGAGTGTTGGTATCGTCGGTGGTTCCCTGAATAGATTGGTGAGAACACGCCGAATAGTATTGCTACGAAACAATAGTATCAAACTAGATCGCGCGTGTATTCTGGCTAGGCTGCCGCCGTTATACGCAGCTGTGCGGTTGTTAATGACATGTCTGGCATGGCGGCTGTGCGAGCTTCGCTTGGCCCCCGCCCCCGGCAAGCAGCTCTTTCGACGTGGGTGACTGAATACGGCGCGAAAGATCGACAATTCCAACCTCCACGACCGAACCGAAGGCTATCGCGCCCTTCCGCGCGGAGTGGCGAAAATTTCATGGGTGAACCGTTCTATTTTGTCGACGAAAACATGTGCCTTGAAGGCTCTTCAATACATTTTCGAAAATGAATACCCAATATTTGTAATTTATATGCGTGGCCTGTTAACAATTGACGCTCTCCAACTCTAGAGTACTCCCTAAATCGTTCATATCTAACTCACTGTAATAACTATAAATAAATAACTATCTCTCCTCCCATGCCACGCGCGCGACTCAGAATCCGGCTTTAGAATACGGCCCGTACAGAAAGAATTACGCAGATTGATAAAATGTTTCGAAATTATTGATTTTTCTGGATCGGCCCTGTAGGTATGGAGCCTCAACATGCTAAGGCGAGAACCCTTCAATGACGAAGTATGTCCGTCCTTACCTCAGTCATCTCGGCATATTTGTGCGGGATCTGGAGCTGCTTGAGCGGTTTTATACGTCAGTCTTCGGCTTGATGGTGACCGATCGCGGGGTTGGAAAGACGTTCAATAATTCGCTGGTTTTTCTCAGCGGCAATCCCGAGCAGCATCACCAATTGGTGCTATCGACCGGGCGCGGCCCAGACACGCCGAGTACGGTCATGCAGATTTCGTTCATGGTGAATAGTCTCGACGAATTGCGTGCGTTGCGTACCGCGGCTCTCGCACATGGCGCAACCGAGATGTTCGGGCTCAATCATGGAAATGCCTGGTCGATCTACTTCAATGATCCCGAGGGTAACAAGGTCGAAGTATATGTTGATACGCCGTTCCACACGCCGCAGCCGTGCGGCGCGCTTCTGGATCTTGAAAAGAGCGACGAGGAGGTGTTGGCAGATACAGCGACGTTAGTAAGTGCTTTGCCAGGCAGTATGCCGCGCGCCGACTACGTCGCTGAAATGGCAAGGCATCTTGCCCCAGGGCTGCGGCGCTGACGCGGTAAAAGGCGCCGCCTATTTCCACGCGATTCGTCGAGCTCATGGTAGAGCGGTATACTTGCGAACCTACTCGAGAATATAGCGACCTATCGTGACGCGGATTTCACACCGTTCTGCCGGCACGCGGTGATGGCTTTT
>SCTM01000275.1 GCA_004297485.1 Rhodospirillaceae bacterium | reverse complement strand
CCCCGCTCCCCCCAGCCGTGATACATCCCCGCCCATGCTTCGCATCGACAATCTTACATATCGCATCGGCGGCCGCGTGCTGCTTGATCAGGCTAGCGCCACCATCAATGCCGGACATCGCGTTGGCTTGATCGGGAGAAACGGGACCGGGAAAACCACCCTCCTCCGTCTCCTCACCGGAGCCATCGAGGCCGATGGCGGCACGATCGATGTCCCCGCCCGGTGGCAGGTGGGGATCACATCGCAGGAAGCCCCCTCCGGCGAAAGCAGCCTCATCGACACGGTCATGAGCGCCGATCGGGAGCTGACCCACCTCAACTCTCAGGCCATGCATGCAACCGACCCGGAGCAGATCGCCGACATTCATGCCCGGTTGCGCGACAAAGACGCCCACACCGCGACCGCCCGTGCCGCTAAAGTTCTCGCCGGCCTAGGTTTCGACCAGGAGGCCCAGCAACAGCCCTGCAGTTCCTATTCAGGGGGCTGGCGCATGCGCGTTGCTCTCGCCGGGTTGCTGTTCACCCAGCCGGACCTGCTGCTGCTCGACGAACCGACCAACCATCTCGATCTCGAGGCGACCGTTTGGCTGGAAGATTATTTGCGCCGTTATCCCGGCACGATCCTCCTGGTCAGCCACGACCGCGACCTGCTCAATCGCGCGGTTGACGAAATTCTCCACCTGGAGAACGGCAAACTGACCCTCTACCAGGGCGGCTACGACCGCTTTGCCGAAACGCGGCGCATGCGGATCATGCAAACCGAAAAACTGCGCGTCAAACAGGAAGCCAAGAAAAAGGACATCATCAGCTTCGTCGAGCGCTTCCGCTACAAGGCGACCAAAGCGAAACAAGCCCAGTCGCGCTTGAAAATGCTGGAGCGGATGCAGATCATTCCGGAGTTGGAGGAAGAAGGCAGCTACAGTTTCGCCTTTCCCGAAGCCGACGAACTTCCACCGCCATTGATCAATCTCGACGACGTGACCATCGGATATGATGGCAAGCCGGTGCTCAAGAACATCTCACTGCGCATCGATGCCGACGACCGTATCGCTCTGCTGGGAGCCAACGGCAACGGCAAGTCGACGTTGATCAAGCTTCTCGCCAACCGCTTGGCGCCCATGAGCGGCGACATGTCGAAATCGGGCAAATTGCGCGTGGGATACTTTGCCCAGCATCAGGCCGAGGAGCTTGATCTGGCGGCAACGCCGGTGATCGAACTCGGCCGACGCCGGCCCGACGACAGCGACCGCGCGTTGCGCACGCACCTGGGCCGCTTCGGCTTCAGCCAGCAGCGGGCGGATACGCAAGTCGCCAAATTGTCCGGCGGCGAGAAAGCCAGACTGTTATTCGCGCTCATGACCAGCGCCAAGCCTCATCTCCTGCTGCTGGACGAGCCCACCAACCATCTCGACATGGATGCCCGCGACGCGCTCACCCACGCCATCAACGGGTTTGCCGGGGCGGTGATCATCATCAGCCACGATCCACATATCGTGGAACTCACCGCCGACCGTTTCTGGCTGGTGGAAAACGGCCGGGTCGAGAACTACGACGGCGACATGGAGGATTATCGCGGCAAACTCCTCAAGCGCCGGTCCTTCGATTCCGCATCTTCCAAGAATCGCAACCGCGAGGCCGATCCGCGCCCACGTGAGGCCAAAGCGGCGCGTCCGTCCAAAAAGCGGATCGATCAGGCAGAGGTTCTTGTGAACCGCCTCACCGACCAGTGCGAGACCTTGCGCCGGACCTTGGCCGACCCCACCCTCTATCAGGGTCCGCCGGCAAAAGTCGTCGATCTGCAAAAGCAGCTGCAGGTCGTCGAGCAGAATCTCGCTGCGGCGGAATCCGCGTGGCTGGAATTGCAGGACGCGTGGGAACAGGTAGCGGCAGGCTAGCCTAGTCCTCGTCGTCGCAGGACAGCCCCAGTTCCTCGAGCCCGGCCTCTAGATCATCAACCAGAAGCGGCAGCGACAGAAGATATTCCGCGGCGGCTTTGGGATGTTCTTCCAGGGCCGTTTCGACCGCCTCATCCCAATCCTCGTCCGTGAACGTTCCCTGGCCGATCCACGCCAGGGCCACCAGCTCCGCCTGCTCGGATTCGTCGAGGGTATCGATGAATTCCTTCAGTTCGTCCTGTTCAGGAGAACTGGCGAAAGCCGGAGCATCGTCATCGTCGTCATCGGTTTCACGTTCATCGATGACCAGCTCGCGCGCCTTGCCGATGATGAAGCACACCGTATCCACGGCAATGTCCATGACATCCCCTCACATCCCAACGTCCAAGGAGGCGCCGGCATGCTGCGCCTTCGCCCGAATATCCGACGCAATTTGACCGGAACGAGGCCCGGATTCAACTAGCGCCGTTGCCGGATTGAGTTGATTTAGCCGTGGCTTTGGGATGAGCCGAGCCGGTAGCGCTCAGCGGTGCGGCCGCCATGTGAGGCGTTATTGCGCCAGTGCAGAGCGCGCCAATTGTCCGGTGCGTCAGACCCGCCGTCTGAAAGGCTGACGACATAGTCAACGTCCCACCCGTACTCGGAGTACCGATCGCCGTAGCGATCCAGTTTTATCTGATTCCCGTACGTATCGAGTCGAATGTTGGGGTCCATCGCCGTCGGAGTCGCCTTACTCCAGGCGACGAGTTTTCGTCTCATCTCCGGATCAAGCGCGCCGCGCCGTTCATTATCGTGGTCGAAAACACCCGCCAAGTACCCCCTCCTCCATTGCATCCTCCCCCGATCGAGTGCCTGTCACGCGTTGCCGATCACGGTCGTGGCCACCAGCTTCCGCGTCTCGAGCATACGGTCGAAATGCTTCCACACACCCTCGCCGCCGTGCCACTGGCCGCGCGTCGCAGCCTTGGAGTATTCGGTCGCACGGGCCTCGAAGAAGTTGGCGTGTTCGACGCCATTGAGGATCTGCTGCAACCATGGCAACGGATGCTCGGCGACATTATAGACCGCCGGCAAGCCCAACTGACCCAGCCGCCAATCGGCGACATAACGGATGTAAGCCTGAATATCCTCGGGCGTCATGCCGTTGACCGGCCCCATGGAGAAGGCGAGTTCGATGAATTTGTCCTCAAGTCCGACCACCGTCTTGCAGCAATCGATGATGTCGTCCTTGACCGATTGGGTCAGGCAGCCGGTCTCGCGGCAGAAGGTGTGGAACAACTTGATAATCGCTTCGCAATGCAGGCTTTCGTCGCGCACCGACCACGATACGATCTGGCCCATGCCCTTCATCTTGTTCTGGCGCGGGAAGTTCAGCAGCATGGCAAAGCTGGCGAACAGCTGCAGGCCCTCGGTGAAGGCGCCGAACATGGCCAGCGTACGCGCGATGTCGGCATGGGTGTCGACGCCGAACTTCTGCATGTAGCTGTGCTTGTCGGCCATCTCCTTGTACTGCATGAAGGCGCCGAACTCGGCCTCGGGCATGCCGATGGTTTCAAGCAGGAGCGCGTAGGCGGCGATGTGGATCGTCTCCATGTTGGAAAACGACGCCAGCATCATCTTCACTTCGGTCGGCTTGAAGACGCGGGCATAGCGCTCCATGTAGTTGTCGTTCACTTCAATGTCGGACTGCGTAAAGAACCGGAAAATCTGCGCGAGCAGGCTGCGCTCGCTGTCGGTGAGCCTTGACGCCCAATCCTTGCAATCTTCGCCCAACGGCACTTCCTCGGGCATCCAGTGGATCTGCTGCTGGCGCTTCCAGAACTCGTGCGCCCACGGATAACGAAATGGCTTGTAGCCCTGACTCGGAATCATAAGACCCGGCAGGTCGGACGATGTGACGAGGGACACAGACGCGGGTGCGATGATCTTGTTCATGGGTGCTTTTCCGAAGAAAGGACGCGAGAAGCTGAACTCGCCCAGCCTTATTGGCCGGGCCTTACTGACAGGCGAGACATTCCTCGTAGTCGGTCTTGTTCTCACCCAATCGGCGCTCGGGCCAAGCACGCGTGTTGTCCGCCTCGACGCCCGCGAAGGCGGCGCGCTGCATCGACTTGGACCGCAGGTAGTAGAGGCTCTTCACACCCGCTTCCCATGCCTTCCAGTGCAGCATCAGCAAGTCCCACTTATCGATGTCCGAGGGCAGGAACAGGTTGATGGACTGCCCCTGGCAGATATAGGGCGAGCGGTCGGCGGCGAATTCCACCACCCAGCGCTGATCGATTTCGAAGGCGGTCTTGTATACGGCCTTCTCGTCGTCGGTCAGGCCGTTGAGGTGCTGCACCGAGCCTTCATGCTCGAGGATCGAGTTCCAGGTGGCCGGGTTGTCCAAGCCACGCTCAGCCAGCAGCGCCGCGAGATAGGGATTCTTGACCGAGAACGAACCGGACAACGTCTTGTGGGTATAGATGTTGGCCGGAATCGGCTCCACGCACGGGCTGGTGCCGCCGCAGATGATGCTGATGGACGCCGTCGGCGCGATCGCCAGCTTATGCGAGAACCGCGCCATCACGCCCGTATCCTGGGCGTCGGGACACGCGCCGCGCTCTTGCGCCAGCTTCACCGAAGCGGCGTCGGCGCCACGGCGGATATGCTTGAACATCTTGATGTTCCAGGACTTGGCCATGGCGCTCTCGAACGGAATGCCCTGGGCCTGGAGGAACGAGTGATAGCCCATGATGCCGAGGCCGACCGACCGTTCGCGAATGGCGGAGTATTTCGCCCGGTCCATGGCGTCGGGCGCGCGATCGATAAAGTCCTGCAGCACGTTATCGAGGAAGCGCATGACGTCTTCGATGAACAGCTCGTCCTCGCACCACTCGTTCCAGGTCTCCACATTGAGCGACGACAGGCAGCACACCGCCGTCCGGTCGACGCCAAGATGATCCGGACCCGTATGCAGCATGATCTCGCTGCACAGGTTGGAGGTCGTCACACGCAGGCCGAGATCGCGCTGATGCTTGGGCATCTGCCGGTTCACGGTGTCAGCGAAGATCAGATAGGGCTCGCCGGTGTTGAGCCGCGTTTCGAGAATCTTCTGCCACAGTTCGCGCGCATTGACGTGCTTCAGCACTTCGCCGGTCTTGGGACTGCGCAGACCGAACGGCGCGTCGTCGCGCACGGCCTCCATGAACTCGTCGGTGATGTTGAGGCCGTGGTGGAGATTGAGGCTCTTGCGGTTGAAGTCGCCTGACGGCTTACGGATTTCGAGGAACTCCTCGATCTCCGGATGGTGGACGTCCAAATACACCGCCGCCGAGCCACGGCGCAACGAGCCCTGGCTGATGGCAAGGGTAAGGGAATCCATCACCCGCACGAACGGAATGATCCCGGAAGTCTGGCCGCAATTCTTCACCTTCTCGCCGATGGAACGCACCTTGCCCCAATAGGTGCCGATGCCGCCGCCGTTGGAAGCGAGCCAGACGTTTTCCGTCCAGGTGCCAACGATGCCTTCAAGATCATCGTTCACGGAATTGAGGAAGCACGAGATCGGCAAGCCGCGCAACGCGCCGCCGTTGGACAGCACCGGCGTGGCGGGCATGAACCACAGACGCGAGATGTAGTCGTAGATGCGCTGGGCATGATCCATGTCGTCGCTGTAGGCGCGGGCGACGCGGGCGAACATGTCCTGGTAGGATTCGCCGGGCAGCAGATAGCGGTCCTCAAGAGTCGCCTTGCCGAAATCGGTCAAAAGCGCATCCCGCGACCGGTCGATGCGCAGCGACGGCACAACGGCGAGGGCGTCTCGACTGGGCTTGGTAGGGGTGGTGGAAGGTCTAGGTGTGGTCTTGGATGGGATCTTGGAGGTTACGTCCGCAGCAGTACCAGTCTCGAGTGCATACGCCATAGAAACCCCTCGCCTGCTATACCGTGCCGAATGTTTCGGCCGCGGTTGACCAACCTGAGCGCGAGGGACGACTCACCTGTGCCCCGACACATAGCCCTTTTAAATCCAAGGACTTAGCATCGTGGCGGGCGGCAGCCGTTACCGGCTGCGATGGCTGGTGGGTAGAACTGCGCGGTGAGTACCGCGTCTTTCGTCGACCCCGAACAGCCCCCTGATTTCCCCAAAGACCGGAACTATATGAAGTGTCATAGCTCGGCCGCGCTACGAGATATGGTGGGGCCCGAGGGTGAATCTCGTCAATGATACATTTTTCACGGGGCGCTAGATTTTGGGCTTGATTTCTTCTTCCCTACAACATCTAGGCATTATCGCCCTTTCTCTGAGAAATGGAAAATATCGCATTGATATTTCAAAACAAAATATCTCTTGCCGAGCCGCCTTTCCGGCCACGTCGTTAACCAGCCCCAAAAATGGGCATTTTATATCAAGCTATTGATTACAGTAAATAAATTCACTTTATGGGGTGTGGGCGGATCAGGTCTTTCCCCTATGCAAGCTGGACAAGGCTTCAATGCGCTTTTTTTCCTTGCGAAATGTACCGCAACGCAGCAATTAAGCGCCCAGGTCACAAAGGATTCATAGAAGGACGATTGACCCGGCCTTCAACAGTGGCTGGCGCACCGGCGTCGAACGGGACGTTGGGCGGCTTTGCATTGATCGTCAGGAGAGCTGCAAATGACTCAGGATCTCGTTCGGTTTCTCACGGAAACCGCCCATGACACCGCCGCCCGCGCGGATTCGGCCCCGGCCGCAACGCGCGGCGAATTGATTCGCGAAGTGGAGGAGCTGATGGCGCTGCGTTCGCGCCTCGTCGCGCGCCTCCAGGATTCAGAACAGACAAACCAGTTGCAATTGCCGTTCGCGGCCTAAGCTTCTGGTACACACGACCCCGCGAAGAACCCAGCCTTAAAGCTGGGTTCTTTCGTTTTGGGTTGACGTCAAACACGCTCAGGATGCGATGATCGGACCGCCATGCTGTATTTTGCATACGGTTCCAATCTCGATCGCCGCGCCATGGCGCGCCGATGTCCGCAAGCCGAGCCGGTCGCACCGGCGCGGCTTGACGGCTATCGCTTGGTGTTTCGCGGATTTGCCGACATCGTCAAAGACCCCGCCGGGATTGTGTGGGGCGCGCTCTATCGCCTGACCCCGTCGTGCATCCGGGCGTTGGACAAGTATGAGGACGCGCCACGGACTTACCGCAAGATCAAAGTGACCGTGATCTGCGACGAGGTTCCATGTGAAGCCTCGGCTTACGCCATGAACAAAGGACCGATCTCGCCGCCGGATGTGGTCTACTATGGCGAGATCGCCCGGGGTTACGCCGACTGGAAACTCGATCAAGCGCTTTTGCGCCGCGCCCGTCTGTCCGTGCTCGGCAGCCAGCGCGATTACGGAATTTCCTTTGCCGCGCCTGCGGCTGGCCCACCGGTGTCCAAAGGACCTGGGGACGACGCGCCGATCCGTCGGCGCAGATGAATTCCCGTAAACAGCGCCATCGCGGCGAAGATCACCACCGAACTCAACAGTGCCGCGATTCCCGCACCGACCGGACCCGCGACGCGGGTTAGGACCACAAGCGCCGGCACATAAAGCAACACGGCAATCGTATTCACCTGTAATGGGATTTCCGGGCGCCCCATGGCATAGAGCGCCGGGTCCATGGGAAATCCCGCGATACTCACGGTCGCGGCCGCCAGCAAAAGCATCATCGCGCTTTGGGCGGCAACAAACTCCGGACCGAAGGATGCCTTCAGGAACCATGGGCCGCCGACGGCGGCGAGCATCATCAGCACCACGCCCGCGCCCGAAGCTACGACACCGCCGCGCACCATGAGCCGTGGCATGGGCCGCCATGTGTTCTGACTGGCAAGCCGCGCCAACTCGGGATAGATCGCATTGTTCAAGAGTTCCGCGGGTTTGGTGATGGCGGTCGCCACATCACGCGCCACCTTGAACAGGCCGGCGGATGCCGGGCCCGCCAACCCGCCCACGAGCACCGTGGTCAATTGCGCGCTGACGATTTGAACCGTCGCATGAAGATTGGACACCACGGCAAATCGCCATAGGCCGGGGTGATGTTCGGCGGCGCCAAGCCACATGCCCGGCGCAAGAGCGAAATCCTTGAGCTGTCCGCGACGGGCCGCTTCGATCCAGCCCATGGCCACCAGAACAATTCCCGCGACCGCGCCACCCACGAACCAAACCGCGATATAGGCCGCCAGAGACGCGTGAAACCAGGCGGCGATGGCGACACCGATCAGCCGGACGAAAGGCGAGACCACGGATTGTATGGAAAGCAGATCGAACCGGCCAAGGAGACGCAGCAATCCCGTCGGCGTCGCCGTGACGGTGAAAAGAATCACCAGGCAATAGGGACGTGCCGCAGCCATGACGTCCGCGTCCCAATTGAGCAAGGGTCCGACCCAAGGCACCGCCACCCAAGCGACGATGGTGCCGATCACAACGCCGCCGATATCCAGCAGCGTGCAGAATCGGAGCAACGCATGCAGGGCTTTGATGTCTTGCTTTTCCAGCGCCAACGCGCCGTAGCGAATCACCGCCTGCCAGGATTGAAATGTCGCCACGCCGGTCACGGTCGCGGCATAGGTTTGGACGAGAATCACCAACCCGAACTGCTCGGCGCCCAAGGCATGAGCCGAGATGGCAAGAATGCCGAGATTGAGCACGCCGGTCGTCACCCGTCCGCCCAGCAATAAGCCGGCGTTCTTGAAGACCCGCGCCAATAGCCGGTCGCCGCGCCATTTGCGCAGGGCGGTCATGATCTGGGACTTGGACGGCACGGCAATCATGGATGAACCGAAAGCGTGGTGTCTGGAGGCAGGCGTTCAGCCGCTCTGCAATCGGAGCGACACTAGCAAGTTATTGAATATAGTGTCGTATGGAATTGAACTCCCCAGAGTCGGTAAAATCACAATGCACGCCACGTCTCAAGACCAACACCGCCGGGAGGATGACGCGTTGACCGCGCGCGCGTTCACGGCCCTGGTTCTGGCTGCCAGCCGGCGTGGCGCCGACGATCCGGTCGCGCGACTGCAAGGCATGAGCCATAAATGCCTCGTTACACTCGATGGGGTCGCCATGGTCGCGCGCGTGATCGACGCCTTGCGCGCGACGCCGGAGATCGGGCGCATCTTCATATCGATCGAGCACGCGCAGATTCTCGCGCAAATCCCGGCGCTGGCCGAGCGCCTGGCTCGTGGAGAAATCACGGTGATCGAAAGCCGCGCGACCCTGGCCGACAGCGTCCTGGCGGCGATTGCGGCCATGGACAACAGTAATGATGCGTCCTATCCGCTCCTGATCACCACCGCCGACAATGCCCTGCACACACCGGAGATGATTCACACCTTCTGCACGCACAGCCGCGACATGCCATGCGATGTGGCGGTGGGCATGACGGCGGCGGCGACGGTCCTCGCCCGTTATCCGTCGGGCCAGCGCGCTTTTCATCGCTTCAAGGACGGCGCTTATTCAAGCTGCAATATATACATATTGCGCAACGCCAAGGCGGCGACGGCGGCGCGGGTGTTCGCCGGTGGCGGCCAGTTCGGCAAAAAGCCGTGGCGGCTGATCGCCGCCTTCGGCTACGGCACGTTCGTGCGCCATATGCTGCGGCGACTGACCCTCGCGGACGCCATGGCCCGCATCAGCACCGTGCTGAACATCACCGTGCGCGCGATCCTGATGCCGTTCGCCGAAGCACCCATGGACGTAGACAACGAAGCCGACCACGCCCTGGCGACCGAGATTCTGCGCAACCGAAAAGCGCCCTAGCGACAACCGGCCATCACCGGTTGACGTCGATCACCACCCGGCCGCGGGTCTCACCCCGCACAATTTGCGCGGCAAGCGCTTCGATGTTGGACAGCGGCTCGACCTCGGTCAGGTCTTCAAGTTTGGCCAGATCGAGGTCGGTCGCCAGCCGCGTCCAGGCTTCGTCGCGCAGGGCATTGGGCACGGTGTCGCAATTGACGCCGAGCAGTTTCACGCCGCGCAGGATAAACGGCATCATATTCCCCGGCAGGTCCGCACCGCCGACAAGGCCGCACGCAGCGGCGGCACCTTCATCCCGTGTCTGGGCAATGGCGGTGACGAGGGTCTTGGAGCCGACGGAATCCACGACGCCGGCCCAGCGCTTGGATTCCAGGGGCCGGCTTTCCCGATCGAGATCGGTCCGGGCGATGAAGTCCGCAGCACCCAGGGATTTGAGGTAGTCGTGGGTTTGTGCCCGCCCGGTCGAGGCGACAACGCGATAGCCGCACTTGGCAAGCACGGCCACCGCGATGGACCCCACGCCGCCGGCAGCGCCGGTGACAAGTACGTCGCCCCGGTCAGGCGTCACGCCGGCCTTCTCGAGCGCAATCACACACAGCATGGCGGTAAAGCCGGCCGTACCGATTGCCATGGCCTGCTTCGCCGTGAGGCCGCGCGGCAGACGCGTCAGATACGCCGGATTGATGCGTTGCTTTGCGCTGTATCCGCCCCACATGGTTTCCGACAGGCCCCGTCCCGTGACCACCACCGGATCGCCGGGCTTGAAGGCGGGATCGGCGGACTCCGCGACCGTGCCGGCGAGATCGATGCCGCAGGCCATGGGGAACTTTTTCACGATTTTGCCTTTGCCCGTGACGGCGAGCCCGTCCTTATAGTTAAGGCTGGAGTAAGCCACCGTTACGAGCACCGGTTCGGCCGGCAGATCACTGTCGGTGAGCTGACGAAATCCGCCGCTGTATTTCCCGTCCACATTGTCCACAACATAAGCGCGGAAGGATTCGGGCATAGAGTCCTCTCTTGGTCACACCACAGAACAACAAGTGCTGACTACTGTAGGGTGCGCCCTTCGCGGTCAACGGAAAAATATCGGCTGAGATAAACGTCCACCGCGTTGGGCGCCCAACCCCTTACCTGGGGCGAGACGAGGTTCTTGGACACTCCCACCGCCAGCGGCAGAATCGGCTGATCGGCAAGAATCAGGGCTTCGGCCAGACGTAGCAGATCGGCCCGCGCCCGCCGATCGGTGGTTGTGGCCGCCTGGGCCAGAAGACCATCGTAGGCCGGATTGCTGTAGCGACTGTAGTTGGAGCTGACGCTGGTCGATTGCAGCGGATAGAGAAACGACGCGGCGTCGTTGAAATCCGCCGTCCAGTCGGCGAAGGCGACTTCGAAATTGCCCTGGCGAAGATTGGCGAACATCACTTTGCCTTCAGTGCCCGAGAGCGTCACTTTGACACCGATTTGTTTCCACATGGCCGCGACGGCAATGGCAACCCGCTTGGACTCGCCAGCTGTGCTATGGCTGTACGTCAACGTCAGAGGCCTGTCGGGCCCATACCCGGCCTGCGCCAAAAGATCACGCGCCTGGGCGAGACGGCTTTCCATGGGGGCATCCAGAAACGCCATGGTCGCCGGCTCATATCCCGTCGTCGTCGGTGGCGCAAAACTGCGCGCCGCCACCGATCCGTCGCGCAGGACTTTCGCCGCCAGCAAATCGCGGTCGATGGCGAGGGACAATGCCAAGCGCACACGCCGGTCGGCGAGTTTCGGCAAGGCCGTGTTTAGCGCCAGATAAAACGTCTCGAGCGCGGGCGCGATATAAAGTTCATGGGGAAGTTCGGCGCGGAGCTGCTCCATGCGCCCGCTGGCAAAATCGCTTTGCATGTCCAACTCGCCCGCCCGGAACCGCGTGACGGCCGCGTCAAGATCCGGGGATGGATAATAGACCACACCGTCGAGCGCCACTTTATCCGCGTCGTGATAACGCGGGTTGCGGGCGAGGACGATGCGGTTCTGTGGCGACCATTTCGTCAGAACGAACCCGCCGTCGGTCACCATGTGCTCGACCTTGGTCCAGCCGTCGCCCCACGCCGCGATCGCTTGCGGCGGCACCACCGCGAGGAAACCGTTGGCCAACAGCTCGGGAAGGTAGGGCGTCGGATTTTCCAGATCGAGGACGACCGTATCGGCGCTCGGCGCGGCAACGCCCAGGGCCTCCACCGGCAGTGCACCGGTGTTCACGGCGTGGCCATTCTTGAGGACATACATGAGCGGCGCGTAGATCGCGGCTGTCTTGGGGTCCATCAAGCGACGCAACGAAAACACCACATCGTCCGCAGTCAGCGGTGTACCATCGGACCACTGGAGATGCGGCCGCAAGGTAAATGTCCACGTCCGGCCGTCGGCGGACGACGACCAGCGCTGGGCAAGTCCCGGCTGTGGCGTTCCATCGACACCAAAGGCCACGAGACCTTCGAACAGATCGAGGACAATCGCCGCCTCGTAGCGCGTATTGTATTTATGCGGATCGAGGGACGCCGGCTCAAGGCGGATGCCGCGCTGGAGGATCGCCTCCGCGTGGGCCGCGCCGACGAACGAGATCACGAGAATGGCGACGGCGACGCACCGGCGAAGCATGGCTAGCCGGGTCTCCGCTCGGTGACTTCCGCCACATGTTCCGCCACTTGGGCGTCGATCACCGCCAGGGCGGCGAGATTGACCAACCCTCGCGCCGTCACCGAGGTCGTGGTGATATGGGCGGGTTTGGCGATGCCCAGCAGGATTGGCCCTACCGGCAGGCCGCCGGCCAGCGTGCGGACAAGATTGAGTGCGATGTTTGCGGACTCCAGCGTCGGCATGACCAATAAATTGGCCGCACCCTTGAGTCGCGAATTGGGAAAGATGCGGGTACGCAACGCCTCGTCCAGCGCCATGTCGGCCTGCATCTCGCCTTCGACCTCAAGATCGGGATGAGTCTGCATGAGAATCTTGAGCGCACGGCGCATCTTGCGCCCCGCCGGCGAGGCCCGTGAACCAAAATTAGACGCGGCGATCAACGCCACTTTCGGCGCGATGCCGAAGTCCTGCACCTTGGCGGCAGCGGTCACCGCCAATTGGGCGATGTCGTCGGCGCTGGGATCTTCGGCAACGAAGGTGTCGCACAAGAAGACGGGCCCGTCGTCGAGGATCAACAAACTCAAAGCGGCGGGTTTGTGGATACCCTTCGATTGTCCGAGGACGTCGATGAGATAACGCAGATGCCACTGATACTCGCCATAGGTGCCACAGATCAACGCATCGGCATCGCCCCGTGCGACCATCAGCGCGGCGATCACCGTTGAGTTGGTGCGGATGATGGTACGCGCCGTGTCGGGCGACACGCCCTTGCGTTCCATCAAACGATGAAAGTGACGCCAGTAATCGCCGTAGCGGGCGTCATCTTCCGGATTGACGGTCTCGAAGTCCCGGCCCGGCTCAAGCCCCAGGCCCAGTTTACGGGACCGTTGGGAGATCACCATGGGCCGGCCCACGAGGATCGGACGCGCGATCCCTTCGTCGAGCAACGTCTTGACCGCGAACAGCACGCGCTCGTCCTCGCCTTCGGCAAAGGTAACGCGCTTTGGGTTGGCGCGCGCCTTGTCGAATACCGGCTTCATGACAAAGGCCGAGCGATAGACGAACTGCTGCAACCGCTCGCGATAGGCATCAAGGTCGGCGATTGTCCGGGTCGCCACGCCGGAGTCCATGGCGGCCTTGGCGACGGCCGGTGCGATTTCCGAAATGAGGCGCGGATCGAAAGGTTTGGGAATGAGATAGTCGGCGCCGAAGCGCAACAGATCACCGCCATAGGCCGCCGAGACAATGTCCGACGACGCACCACGCGCCAACCGAGCTATAGCTTCGACGCATGCGGTTTTCATGGCGTCGTTGATGACGGTGGCGCCCACGTCGAGGGCGCCACGAAAGATGTAAGGGAAACACAGGACGTTGTTGACCTGGTTGGGGTAGTCCGAGCGGCCGGTGGCGATGACCGCGTCAGGCGCCGCTTGGCGCGCCAGCTCGGGAAGAATCTCCGGCTCGGGATTAGCCAACGCCATGATGAACGGCGCCTTGGCCATGGTCTTGACCATGGCCGGCGTGAGAATACCCGGGGCCGACAAGCCGAGAAACACATCCGCGTCGGGCATCGCTTCAGCCAGCGTGCGCGCGTTGGTTTCGATAGCATACACGGCTTTCTCGTCGGTCATTTCTTGCGTGCGGCCTTTGAACACCACGCCGATATGATCGACCAGCGTGACGTTCTCGCGTTTCAACCCGAGGGCGACGAGCTGGTTGAGACAGGCGATGCCCGCCGCGCCGCCGCCGGTGGAGACGACTTTTACTTTGCCGATGTCTTTGCGCAGAAACGTCAGGCCGTTGATGACCGCCGCGGCGACGACGATAGCCGTGCCATGCTGGTCATCGTGAAATACGGGAATCTTCATGCGCTTGCGCAACGCGCTCTCGACGACAAAACAGTCGGGCGCTTTGATGTCCTCAAGATTGATGGCGCCGAAGGTGGGTTCAAGGGCGGCGATAATATCGATCAGTTTCTCCGGGTCGCGTTCGGCGATCTCGATATCGAACACGTCGATGCCGGCGAATTTCTTGAACAGAACCGCCTTGCCCTCCATCACCGGCTTGGCGGCAAGTGGCCCGATAGGCCCGAGACCGAGCACGGCGGTGCCGTTGGTCACCACCCCGACCAGATTGGCGCGGCCGGTCACCGTGTCCACTTCGCGCGGGTCGGCGACAATCACTTCACACGCGGCGGCAACGCCCGGCGAGTAGGCCAACGCCAGGTCGCGCTGATTGGCGAGCGGCTTGGTGGCGACCACCGCCAGCTTTCCCGGATGCGGATAGCGGTGGTAGTGGAGTGCCGAGGTTTTGAGGTCGGCCTTGGCTTTGTCCGTAAGATGATTGTCCGACATGGGCGACCTCGGTGCTACGGGTCCCGCATTGTCGTCTATGCCATATGACAATGGCTAGAAGATTGGAGGACGCGGCAGCGCCGCGTTTAACCCGCGTGAACCAAGGCGTGACGGGCGACTTTAGCCATGACACTCGGCAGTCCCGCATCGCCGATGCGTGTCACGGGCACCCAACTGAGATCGTCTCCGGCGAGAGCCGCCGCCCGCCGGGCGGAAAGATCGACGGCTATGACCTGCAGATGGAGATGAAAATGGGTGAAGGTGTGGCTGACGGCTCCAGGCAGCAGACGCCACATCTTTGGTGAAATGGGTGCGGGCGAAGCCGGCGCGGCTTCCGGCGCGGTCCACGGCGTCGCGCGCCATGGGGTTGACGGGATTTCCATCATCCCGCCCAGAAGGCCGCGTGCCGGGCGACGGCGCAACAGAACAGCGCCGTCATGACGCATCATCCAGAAAGCGACGCCGTGACGGATCGGAGTCGGTGCCTTTGCCGTTTTCCGGGGCAGCGTTGCGGCGATGCCGCGATCACGCCCGAGGCAAGCCCGGGCCCAGGGACAAAGGTCGCAGGCCGGCGACTTGGGTGTGCAGACCGTGGCGCCGAGGTCCATGACCGCTTGCGCATAGTCGCCGGCACGCCGGGCCGGAGTCAGTTCCGTCGCCAAAGCAAGCAACCGCGGCTTGGCTTTGGGCAACGGCTCGGTCACGGCGAAGACCCGCGCCATCACGCGCTCCACATTGCCGTCGACGACGGTGGCTTTCCGGTTGAAGGCGATGGCCGCCACCGCCGCCGCCGTATAGGGACCTATGCCCGGTAACGCGCGAAGACCCTCGACCGTGTCGGGAAAATGTCCGCCGCAGGAGTCGGTCACGGCCTTGGCGCAGGCATGGAGATTACGCGCGCGCGCGTAGTAACCGAGGCCAGCCCACGCCGCCATCACATCCGAGACCGGCGCGGCCGCCAGGGCGGCAACCGTCGGCCAGCGACGGAGAAAGGTTTCAAAATACGGCTTCACCGCCGCAACCGTCGTTTGCTGAAGCATGATCTCCGACAGCCACACGGCGTAGGGATCGGCGGTTTTGCCCGGCGCCGCGCGCCACGGCAACCGGCGGCGATGCCGGTCATACCAGGCGAGCAGCGTCCTGGCATTTGGGCTTATGGCGGGTTTCGCGCGGGTTCGGGGCATCTTGGCAACTTTGTGGGCGGACGCAGCGTTAATGGACGACGGATAAGCAGGCGTTCTGAGCTGAGAGGTCTATATTCTTGCCTCCGCTTCATACCATGAACCTGGGAAATGACTCGCGCGCGGTCGCCGTGTGGTCGTTACAAGATTCAGGCCGACGCTCCGGCTCTTCCGCTATATCCTTTCCCTCCTTGATCCCTGGCTGCTTTTTTCGGGTGAACCACGTGTCCAAAAATGCCCGTCCCGAACGGCAGGGTGCCGCACCGGCGGAACAGCCCGAGCGTTTGGCGCGGGGACTTGTGGACGTCGGCAGCCTGATCGGCCGCCTGACCCGTCCGGTCCTGGGCAACCGGGGCTTTGCCGGCGCCGATGTGATCGCACATTGGCCAACGATTGTCGGCGCGGAACTGGCCGCCCTGGCCTGCCCGCTGTCCCTGAAATACGAACGGAAGAACCAGCGGCATGGTGCGACGCTCATGGTCCGCGTGGCAAGCGGCGCGGCGGCCACACTTCTGCAGTTCAAGGGGCCGCAAGTGATCGAGCGGGTGAACCGCTACTTCGGCTATCAGGCTGTTGCCAAGCTTCAGATCTCCCTCGGCCCGTTGCCCAAGACCGCCAAGGCACCCTACCGTGATCAACCGGACCTGCCGGCAGCGCACCGCGCCGAGATCGATCAGGCTGTCGAGGATGTGGATTCGCCGGCCTTGCGGCTGGCTCTTGGGCAGTTAGGCGCGGCATTACGGCGCCGTACAATCACCGCCGACGAAGAATAGGAGCGAGAGCGCCCATGGGTATTCTTGCATCGGCAAAGCTTCGCGCGAAGAGCGTCGGAGTCATCGGCGCCGCGGTGATCGCCGCAACTGTCATCGGCGCCAGGATCGCGCCGGCCCACGCGACGGTGTTCGACAGTTTCAATGGCGGCCTGGATAATTTCTACAGTCAGGTCCTCGACATGATACCGGAGGGTGTCTACGGCGTGCGCCTTGGCATGGGGCCCGCGCTGGACCCGAAATTCCGCGGCGATTCGGCATACTACGTGCATTTGGCGCCCCTCATCTCCTTTCGCTACAAGGACCTCATTGCCGTCGACAACAACCAAATCCGCGTCAACCTTCTCGGCACGTGGGGCAATATGGTCCGCGATTCCCATTGGTCGGCGGGCCCGTCCCTGCATCTCGATCCCGGCCGCGACGAAAGCGACAGTCCGAAGCTCAAGGGCCTCGGCGATGTGGGCATCAGTCTCGAGACCGGCGTCTACGTCGCCTATAAGACCGGCCCGGTGCGTATACGGACCCAAATCCGTCAGGATATCCTCAACGGCCACGGCGGACTTATCGCCGACGTGGATGTCAATTCCCGTCTCTTCACCTCAGATCGTTGGACCCTGAGCGGAAACGCGCAACTCACGTGGACGAACGGCACGTATACGAATGCCTTCTACGGCGTGACCCCGACCGAATCCGTGGCGTCGGGCCTGCCGGTGTACCAGGCGCACGCGGGACTTCACGACGTCTCGGTGAACGTGGTGGCGAGCTACACGATCAATCGGCATTGGTCAGCACTCGGCACCTTGGGGCTGGCACGACTCTTGAGTAGCTCCGCCAACAACCCCCTGGTCAGCCTTCGCGGATCACCCAACCAGGTGTCCACGGCCGCCTTCGCCATCTACAGCTTCTGAGCTGATTCTGACGCCGCCGCGGAACCGCGCCGGATGTTTTCCATAACCGTTTGTTTTTAAATCGATAGTTATCCACCGGGGTGTGGACAAAAAACGTGATCCGCGAGGGGGGCCCGGCGGTGTTTCCGACCCGTCTAAAAACCTCCACAAATGGTACAGATGTTGCTATTGAACCCCACGATGTTGTGAATAGGCTAATCGCCCTGGGGAGTGATGTTCATGATGCGACTGCTACGGATGTTCAGCTTGCTGGCCGCGGGCGTCGTCGCGCTGACCACCGCCGGAGTCGCAATTGCGCAGGACAAACCTGCGGCGGCCGCGCCGGCACCCGCTGCGGTGACCTATCACGAACTGATCGCGGGCAATCCCAAAGCGAAGGTCACGGTGGTCGAGTTCGCCTCACTCACCTGTCCTCACTGCGCGCGCTTTCAGATGGAAGTCTTTCCGCTGATCAAGAAGAACTACATCGACACCGGCAAGATCCGCTATGTGTTCAAGGATTATCCCTTGGACGAATTGGCCATGGCCGGCGCCGTGCTGGCGCGGTGCGCGCCAGCGGATCGCGGTCTCAAGCTGATTGACCTGATGTTCAAGAATCAACTGGAGTGGGCGCGGGCGGAAAAGCCGATCGTGCCGTTGAAGGGCTATGCTCTGCTTACGGGCATGAGCGGTGCCGACGTGGACGCCTGTCTCCAGAACAAGGATCTTCTACAGGCGATCAAGGACGAACAGAACAAGGCCACGACGTTGTATCAGGTGGAGGCAACGCCGACATTCTATGTGGGCGATGAGAAAGTCGCAGGCGAGCGCACCTACGACGACTTCGCCAAGTCCATCGACAAGCAATTATCCAAGGCAAAGTAAATCGGGCGTGAGGCGCGATTTCGCGCGGTCTCAAGCATCAGGTTAACGTTGGCGTCAAAAGTCCGGTCACGTTTCGCGGGAAACCGCTCAAGAGGTTTTTTTGGTACAGTTCAATAAGCTGCGTCTTTCAGGTTTCAAATCGTTCGTCGATGCGACCGAACTGGTCATCGCGCCCGGCCTCACCGGAGTCGTCGGACCCAATGGATGCGGCAAGTCCAATCTCGTCGAGGCGCTGCGCTGGGCCATGGGCGAGACGTCCGCCAAGCAGCTGCGCGGCGGTGAAATGGACGAAGTCATTTTCGGCGGTACCCGCGACCGGCCGGCACGCAACATCGCCGAGGTATCGCTCGTCCTCGGCAACGAGGACCGCAAAGCCACCGCCCAGTTCAACGACCAGGACGAACTGGAGATCACGCGCCGGATCGAGCGCGAGAAGGGCTCGTTGTATCGCGTCAACGGCCGGGAAGTGCGGGCCCGCGACGTGCAGCTGCTGTTCGCCGACGTCGCCACCGGCGCCCGTTCGACCGCCCTCGTCAGCCAGGGACGCATCGGCGCCATCATCAATGCCAAACCGGCCCAGCGCCGCCATCTGCTTGAGGAAGCCGCCGGCATCACCGGCCTGCACAGCCGCCGCCATGAAGCGGAACTGCGCCTGCAGGCCGCCGAGACCAATCTGAACCGGCTCAATGACGTCATCACAGCACTTGAAGCGCAACTTGAAGGGCTGAAGAAACAGGCGCGTCAAGCGGTGCGTTACCGCACGGTCAGCGAAAGCATCCGCGCCGCCGAAGCGCTCGTGCTGACGATCCGGCGCGAGGCCGCCGTCACCGAACTGGCAGCGGCGCGCGCCGCATTTGCCGAGTCGGAAAATGCCGTGACCGTGCGCACCGGCGTGGCGGCCGAAGCGGCGACCGCACAAGCAAACGCGGCGTCTGTGATGCCGGAACTGCGCAAGACCGAAGCCGAAGCCGCCGCGCGGCGTTCGGCACTTGCCATTGCCCGCGACAAGCTCGACGAAGAACTTGAGCGCGTGGCCCGCGCGCGGGAAGCGGCGGAAATGCGCCTTGCGCAGATCCGCGACGATATCGCCCGCGAAACCGCGCGGCTCGCCGATGCCGAAGAAGCTCTGACGCGCCTGGGTGCCGAGCGCGACCAGCTCAATGCCGCCACCGCCGCCGAGGCCGACGACCTTGAGCGCGCACGGGAGGCCCTCAAGACCGCGGCCAAGGTCGTGGAAGCAGTGGAAGAAGAACTCACCCTGCTCAACAAGAAGCTCGCTGAAGCAGAAGCGGCCCGTGCCGGTGCCCGCCAGCAGCTGAACGAAGCCGACCTGCGTCGCCAGCGCGCCGAACGCCGCATCGACGACATGACCCAGCAGATCGAAACCGCCCGCCAGTCGGCACTGGCGCCCGAGGTGATTGCGGCGGAAGAATCCCGCGCGAGCACGGCGGATACCGCTGCCGAAACCGCGCGCGCGGCCTGGGAGGCCTCCGAGCAAAATCGCGCCGCCGCCCAGGGCGCTTATGAAGCCGCACGCGACGTCCATCAGACCGCGGCGACCGCCCACACGCGCCTTCAAGCGGAAGCGGTGGCGCTGGAGGAATTGCTGGCCGAACCGCGAACCCCCGGCGCTTGGTCGCCCATCATCGACTCCGTCGCGGTCGATCCGGGTTTCGAAGCCGCCCTTGGCGCCGCCTTGGGCGACGACCTCACCGCCGCGGGCGACGACACCGCGCCGCTGCGGTGGTCGCTGTTGCCGCCGTTCCTGGAAGTCTCGCCCCTGCCCATGGGGGCACGCCCCCTCAGCGAGGTGGTGCGTGCGCCGAACCGGCTGACACGGCGTCTCTCTCAAGTCGGCGTTGTCGCCGATCAGGCCGCCGGCAGCGCGTTGCAGGGTGAACTCAAACCCGGCCAACGGCTGGTGACGGCGGCAGGCGACTTATGGCGCTGGGACGGATTCATATCCGCCAGCGGCGCGCCCACAGCCACAGCCACGCGCCTCAAGCAACGCAACCGTCTCAAGGAATTGCGCGAGCTGCTCGAAGGTTCGGCCGCGGCCTTGCGCGAGGCGGAGACGGCGGCGGAAGCCGCCAAGCGCGCGGTGGCAACCGCCCAGGGCGACGAGACCACAGCCCGCGCCAACGTCCGCGCCACGGAAACCGAACGCAATGCCGCCCGTGACGCCCTCGGTGTGCTGCGCCAGAAAGTGGCCGCGTTACAGTCGCGCCTTGCCGGGCTGGATGACAGCCGCACCCAGCTTCAGCACGAGCGCGACGAAGCGCTTGCGCAGATCGCCACTGCCAACGAACGGCTCACGGCGTTGGGAGATGGCACCGACTTGCGCGATGAGGTGGAGACCAAAGGCCGCGGCCTCGCCGGGTTGCGCCAGGACCTGATGGAGGCCCGCGCCGCCTACGATAGCCTGACACGTCAGGCCGACGAACGCGCCCGCCGCCGCACCGCGCTCAATAACGAAGCCAACTCCTGGAGCGCGCGCCGCGACGAAGCCAACGCCCAGAGCGAAGCCCTGCGCCAACGACAGGTGGGTGTGGAAGAGGAAATCGCCGCCCTCGCCGGCCGCCCGGCGGAAATCGAGGCGCAGCGCAGCGCTCTCATGGATCAGCTCAACGTCGCCGAAGACGCACGGCGACAGGCCGCCGATGCCCTCGCGGCCGGCGAAACCACGCTGACCCAAGCCGACAAAGCCCTCAAGGACGCCGAGCACGAATTGTCCGGCGCCCGCGAGGATCGCGTCCGCCGGGAATCAGCGGTCAATCAGGCCGAGCAGGCCTTGAGCGTCATCGACGGCAACATCCGCGAAAAGATCGGCTGTGAGCCGGAAGAGACCCGCAGCCACACCCGTCTGGAAGCTGACGAGGCCCCCATTCCCCTGGAACAGGCGGAAAAGCGGTTGCAGCGCTTGGTCAGCGAGCGCGACAACCTGGGCGCCATCAATCTGCGCGCCGAACAGGAAAGCAATGAACTGAGCGAGCAGATCAACGGCCTGGTCACCGAGCGTGACGACTTGATCGCCGCCATCGCGCGCCTGCGCGAAGGCATCGCCAAGCTGAACAAGGAAGGGCGCGACCGGCTGCTCAAATCCTTCAACGAAGTGGACGGCCATTTCCGCAATCTGTTCACCAAGCTGTTTGGCGGCGGCCGTGCGCACCTGGAACTTACCGAAGCGGAAGATCCGCTGGAAGCCGGCCTGGAGATCATGGCCAGCCCGCCCGGCAAGCGCCTCGGAAATCTCGCCCTCATGTCGGGCGGCGAGCAGGCCCTGACGGCTCTGGCCCTGTTGTTCGCCGTGTTCATGACCAACCCAGCGCCCATCTGCGTGCTGGACGAAGTGGACGCGCCTTTGGACGACGCCAACGTCGACCGTTTCTGCTCCCTGCTGACGGATATCACCGGCATGACCGGCACCCGCGCCCTGGTGGTCACCCACCACCGCATGACCATGGCGCGCATGGACCGGCTGTTCGGCGTCACTATGGCCGAACGCGGCGTGTCGCGACTGGTGTCCGTGGATCTGAAGGCGGCCGAGGAACTGCGCGACAGCGCGGCGTAAGGGAACGCGCGCAGACCGTTTTTGCCCCAATCGTCTCGCGAATTTAATTTGTCGTGACCTTCTCCCTCTGGTTACGTGGGACCTTATGGGGTCAATGCCGTACCGCTGGCGCGCCGCTTTGGGAGTCCTGGGAACCGGGCTCGTCCTTGGCGCGTGCGGGACGCCGCGCGTCGACCCGCCGCCCGACCCCCATGCCAGCGCCGCCGCCTTCGCCGCGCGCAAACTGAACGACGCGGGATTGGCACAGTTCATGGGCCGCCTGGGCGTGAGCACGCCCGCATCCAATGACCTCACGCCCGAACTGGTGATCGCGGCGGCACTCTACTTTCATGCCGATGCGAAGCGGGCCGCCGCCGACATCGCCGCCGCCCACGCCGACGTCGAAGTCGCAAGCGAGATGCCGAACCCAGTACTCTCCCTCTCACCCGCGCGCGTCATCCACGCCACGGCGAGCGAGGTTCCTTGGGTCGTCGCGGCCGTGCTGTCCCTTCCCGTGGAAACCAACGGCAAACGCAGTCGCCGAACCGCCGCCGCGCAAAGCGCCGAACAGCAGGCCGTGCTTTCCGCCGGCACGACCCTGTGGCAAGTGCGCAGCCGAGCCCTGAAGGCGCTTCAGGATTTATGTGACGTTGAGGACGAAGTCCGCGCCGACGCGGAGGAAGCGGCCCTGGATCAGGCGCTGACGGAACGATTCGTCAAGCAGCAGCAGGCGGGGCTCACATCCATGATCGATACGCTGCGGGCGCAAGGCGACCGCGCGCAAGCCGAGAGCAAACTCGCCGATGCGCGGGCGCGCCTGACCGGAGCGCGCGGTGATCTCGCCGACGCCATGGGTGTACCGCTGACGGAGATCGCAGATCGGCATGCCGCACCATGGCCGGAGCGCGCGCATGCGCCAACACTGGACCCGGCGCGGCTTGACGAACTTCAGGCCGACGCCATCGTCAATCGCACGGATCTGCGCGCGCAATTGGCGGCCTATGCCCAAGCCAGCGCCACCTGGCAGTTGGAAGTCGCCAAGCGCATTCCCGACGTAACCGTCGGACCCGGCTACACTTACGACCGCGGCGACAAGGAAATTACGTTGGATGTGAGTTTCGAGTTGCCGGTTTTCCACGGCAACGGCGCCGCCATCGCCCGCGCCAAAGCCGACCGGGATCGCGCGGCGGCCGCGTTCGAGGGAACCCAGGGCGACGTTATCGCAAGCGTGCAGAAATCACGCGCCGCCCTGGAAGGTGCGGTGCTTGCGTTCCAGCAAAGCGATGCCGCCATGCGCGCCGCCGAAGCGACTCAAAGCCGCGTGGAAAAGGAAATGCACCGTAATCTCGTCAGCAAGCCGGAACTCATGCAGGCCAGTCTGGTTCGCGTGCAGGCGACACAGGCGCATCTCGCCGCCGCGCACCAGTTACACGCGGCCATGGCGGCCATGGAGGACGCGGTCGAAGCGCCGATCTGGACTCCGTCGCTCAATCTTGCGGCGGCTTTGCCGCCCTCAATGTCTGAACGGGGAGATCAGCGATGATGCGTCGGGTAGCGGTGGTGATGCTCCTGCTTGCCGCAAGCACGCCGGTATATGCCGTCGACGAGATCGGCGTCACTCTGACGCCCGCGCAGATCAAGGATCTGGGAATCGCAACCACGCCCGCCGCGAAAACGACGGCGCCGCCCCAGATCGCGGGATTGGCCATGATTCTCGATCCGGTGGCGCTGATTCAGGCGGTCGCGGATTTCGACAGCGCGGCGGCGGCGGCGAACGCCAGCCGGCGTCAATCGGAACGGCTGGCGGGCTTGTATAAGGACGACGCCACCGTATCCCAGCAGGCAAGCGAAGCGGCCGACGCCCAGGCGCGCGCCGATGATGCAAAGATGAACGCGCTGGAAAGCGCCGCCAATCAAGCCTGGGGTCCCGCCGCCATGGCGGACGATCATGCGCAGATCACGGCCTTGCTCAAAGATGTCGCCGACGGAAAGATCGCCGTCGCCCGGGTCGAGTTTCCCGCTTCCGCGCGTCCGGCACCATCGCAGCAGATGACTCTGTCCGCGGGCACATCCGATCGCACCGTCGCCGGTACGGTGCTATGGCCCGCCGCCGGACTCAATCAACTTACTGACGGCGAGGCGTACATGGTGAAGATCGACGCCGCCGGCCGTTCGTGGCTGAGGCCGGGCTTGCGCCTTGGCGCGGGTACCACGGGAACCGCGCCGCCACGCACCCAAGTCCTCGTGCCGCGCGCGGGCGTGATCGTGGCCGACGGCGCGCTCTGGTGCTATGTGGCCGAAAGCGGCGGCCGCTTCACCCGGCACCGGATCGTGCCTTCGGATAGTGGTGCCGGCGACATGCTGCCCGCCGACGGAATTACCATCGGCGCAGCCATTGTCACACAAGGTGCCGGACTGTTGCTGGCGGCGGAACAGCGGGGCCTGCTCGCGCCGCCCACGGCCGGAGACGATTGATGCGGGCGTTGGTCGCGGCCTGTCTGCGTTATCGTCATCGGGTCGCGGCGGCGACGCTTCTTCTGCTGATCGCCGGCAGCTGGCTTACGGCCACGAGCCGTTACGACGTGTTCCCGGAGTTCGTCAACGCCCAGGTGACGGTGCAGACCGAAGCCCCCGGCATGTCCCCCGCCCAAGTGGAATTGTCGGTGACCAAGCCGTTGGAGACGTCACTGCTTGGTGCGGCCAACGTGGAGATGGTGCGTTCCGATTCCATCGCCGGTCTGTCCGTGGTTTCGATCCTGTTCAAGGACGGCGCCGATCCGGTGACCTCCCGTCAAGCGGTCGCGGAAGCGGTCGCCGCCGCCGCCAGCCGGCTGCCGGCGGAAGTCTCGCCGCCGCACCTTTCACCCCTCACCTCATCGACCATGGACCTGCTCAAGATCGGGTTGGTCTCCGATAAGCTTTCACCGGCTGAATTACGCACCTATGGCGAATGGGTTCTGAAGCCGCGCATTTTGGCGGTGCCCGGCGTCGCCCACGTCAACATGTTCGGCGGCGACGTGGAACAGTTCCAGGTCCAGATCGATCCTGTCCGCCTGGCCGCTCGGGGATTGGCCGTCGCCGACATCGCCAACGCCCTACGCCATGGCCTTGCTTTCTCTGGCGGCGGTACCATCGACACGTCGCAGCAACGCGTCATCGTGGAATTCGATTCCAACCAACGTACGCCGGCCGCGCTCGCGCAAATGATTGTCGGCACCCAAGGGACGCGGAACATACGCCTGGAGGATGTGGCTAACGTGGTCGCCGGGCCGGCCATCAAGTTTGGCGATGCTTATATTCAGGGCAAGCCGGGCGTGCTGCTGACAATGGCCAGCCAGTACGGCTCCAATACACTTACCGTCACCAAAGCTCTTGAAGCATCTCTCGCCGAAGTCGGACCTGATCTCAAGGCGCGCGGCGTCACGTACTATCCGGCCCTGCACCGCCCCGCCAACTTCATCGAGATCGCCCTGGGCAATCTGACGCGTTCGCTTTTGGTCGGCGGGCTCTTCATCGCCGTGGTGCTGATGTTGTTCTTGCGCGACTGGCGCTCGGCGTTGATTTCCTTCCTGGCGATCCCCGTATCGTTGATGACCGCCGTCGCCATCCTGTCCGCCGCCGGTGTGTCCCTCAACACCATGACCATGGGCGGATTTGCCGTGGCCCTCGGCATCCTGGTGGATGATGCGGTCATCTACCTGGAGAATATCATGCGCCGACTGCGGGAAAATCGCGCCGCAGCCGTGCCTCTAAGCACGCTTGACGTGATCGCGGGTGCGTCCGTCGAGATTTTCGGCGCTGTCGTTTATGCAACCGTGATCATCCTGGTGGTGTTCCTGCCCGTGGTCTTGCTGCACGGGATTCAGGGCAAATTCGTTGGCGCCCTCGCCATAGCGGTTATCCTCGCCGTGACCGCCTCCCTGGTGGTGGCACTGACCATCACGCCTGCGCTCGCGGCCCTTTTGTTATCGTCGGAACAGCATGTCCGGAACGAGCCGCCATGGCTGGCCCTCGTGAAGGCGCGCTATGTGGCGATCCTGCGCCGGGTGGGCGAGCGGCCTCGCGCCGGCATAGTCGCCCTTGGCGTTCTGGCCATCGTCACAGCGGCCCTGACGTTCACGCTCAAAAGCGAATTCATGCCGAGTTTTCGCGAGGGCCACTTCGTCACCCAGATCAACGAATTGCCCGGAACATCCATCGCCGCCATGGCGAACCTCGCGCCCATCCTGGCGGCGAAGATCCTCGCGATTCCGGAAGTCGACACGGTCGAAGAACAAATCGGCCGCGCCGAGCAAGGCGAAGACACCGTTGGGCCCTATAGCGCCGAACTGCATGTGGAACTCAAACACGACGGAGGCATCGACCAGGATGCCGTGCAGCGGAAGATTCGTGACGTTCTGCAGATTCCGGGCTTGCGGTCGGAAGTACTCACCTTCCTGGGCGACCGTTTAAGTGAAACCCTCACCGGCGAGACAGCGCAGTTTGTCGTGCGCCTGACAGGTACCGATCTGGATGTCCTCGACCGGGTCGGCCGCACGATCGTTCAGGCCTTGGCCCCCGTCGCCGGGATCGCCGACTTGCAGGCGGCGAGCTCCAGCGGCGGACCAGCCGTGACCTTGGCGCTCGATCCCGCGCGCTTGTCCCAGTTGGGCGTCAATCCGGGGGATGCAGGCGATGCCGTCGCCACAGCCTTCAACGGTGAGGCGATCGGTCAGGTTTTCGCGGGCGACCAGCCCATCGACGTGGTCATGATGTTGCTACCCTCGGAACGCCGCGATCCTGACGCCGCCCGGCGACTGCCCATACGCACAGCCTCCGGCGCGATGGTCCCTCTCGGCAGCATCGCCTTCACACAGATCGGTGTCGGCCGCGAAAACATTCAGCACCAAGGTGGTCAGCGCGCCCTTAGTGTGACGTTCAATTCCGACGGTCGTTCGCCCGCCGCGCTTATGGACGATGTACGCCGCACCATCGCCGAGAAAGTCGCGTTGCCGACGGGCGTCATCGTCGACTTCGGCGGCGTCGCCGAAGCCCAGCGCGAAAGCACGCGCGAACTTGCCGTGTTCTCATTGGTAACGCTTCTGATCATCGGCGGCCTGCTGGTCGCGGCGTTCCGGCGCAAGGTGCTAGCGGCGGTAGCGCTTCTCAATCTACCGTTCGCCCTCATCGGCGGTTTGCTCGCGCTCGTCGTCACCGGCCAAACCCTGTCCCTCGGCGCCACCGTCGGCCTGATCACGGTGTTCGGTGTCAGTGCCCGCAATGCGATTCTAATGTTGTCCCATTTCGAGCATCTGGAACTTGAGATGCCCGCCGCCGCCTGGACCGAGGAGATGATCACCCGCGGTGCGGTCGAACGCTTCACGCCGGTGGTGATGACCGCGTTGATCACCGCGCTGGGTCTTGTCCCGCTGGCGTTCGGCCTCAATCAGGCCGGCTACGAGATCGAGGCGCCTCTGGCCATCGTCGTTCTGGGCGGCCTTATCAGCTCAAGCACGCTCTGCCTGCTCGCGCTGCCCAGTGCCGCATTGTGGGCAGTCAGGCGAACAATGCCGCCAGCCGGGTAAATCATCGGTCGGGGCCGACGCGGGCTTATTGCGCCGTCGAAATTCAGGCGGCGAAGCCTTGCGCCCGGGCAAGCAGGGAATTTCAAACTTTCGATATTAATTTCAATGAGTTATCCGGAAGCCAAATCAGCTTGACACCCCCGGACCCAAACCATATTGTCCGCCCGCTTTCGCGCCGCAAACAGCGGAATTCCTCGGTTTTCTAGGCCTGCGGGGACCAAAGGCCACAAATGACCGACATTCAGCCACCCGCCTCCGGAGCGCCTTCGAAACCGGCGCTGAGCCGCGAGGATTTGGCGGCACGTTTGGCGGCGGCGCAGGAGCGTGAAGCGGCGAACACGCAGGCGCAGGAGCGCCGAAGGGGACAAGCCACCGGCGTAAATCTTGGTATGAGGATCGGGATCGAACTGGTTGCGTCGGTCCTGGTTGGCGGCGGACTTGGTTGGTTCGCGGACGAGAAGCTTCACACCAAGCCGATTTTCCTGTTGGCTTTGCTATCCTTGGGGTTCACCGCCGGTGTTATGAATGTGATCCGAATCGCCAAGGGCCTCGATCAATCCGGGGGTCTCGGACGGGACGGGACGAGAACGAAAAACGATGTAGCGGCGCCGCCGGTGCCCGCTGATGACGACGACGATTAAGTAGCGCGGAGAACGACGTGGCCCACGGTCCGATGGAGCAGTTCAATATCGAGCCTTTGGTCGGCCTCAAGGTCGGCGGCTTGGATATCTCCTACACCAATTCGGCACTCTTCATGACGTTCGCGGTACTGGCGTCGTTCCTGGTGTTCTTCACCGCGACGCGCCGCCGCACCATGGTTCCCGGCCGCTGGCAGTCGGTCGCCGAGCTCCTTTATGAATTCAACGCCGGCATGGTCAAAGACAACGTCGGCAAGGAAGGGCTTAAGTATCTGCCCTTCATCTTCACCCTGTTCCTGTTCATCCTGTTCGGCAACATCCTGGGCCTGATGCCCTATGGGTTCGCTTTCACGTCCCACATCATCGTCAACGCGTCCCTGGCACTGTTCATTTTCGTGAGCGTGACCATCATCGGCTTCGCCCGCCACGGGCTGCACTACTTCAGCCTGTTGTGCCCCAAGGGCACGCCGTTGCCAGTGGCGCTGGTGCTGGTGCCGATCGAGATCATGTCCTACTTCATCCGTCCGGTGAGCCTGTCCTTGCGTCTGTTCGCCAACATGCTGGCGGGTCACGTGTTGCTCAAGGTGTTGGCCGGCTTCGTCGTCACCCTCGGCCTGTTGTTCGGCTGGGTGCCGCTGGTGGCGGTGTTCGGTGTCACCCTTCTGGAAATCCTGGTGGCGCTGATCCAGGCCTACGTCTTCGCGCTTCTGTCCTGCATTTATCTCAACGACGCCATCCACCTGCACTGATCGGCGCCGCAAGCTTTACCTCTTCATCAACGAAAGGATATCGACCATGGATCTCGCTTCAGCCAAGGCAATCGGCGCCGGCCTCGCCGCCATCGGCGTCATCGGCGGTGGTATCGGCGTGGGCCAAGTCTGGGCCCAGTACATGAACGCGGTTGCCCGCAACCCGTCCATGGAAGACCGCCTGCGCACTCCGGCGTTCCTGGGCTTCGCCCTGTCGGAAGCGACCGCGCTGTTCGCGCTGGTCATCGCGCTCATCATCCTGTTCACCTGATCTCACGTTCCAGGTCCGTCGCGAGGCACGGCGTTAATACCGTGCCGCGTTGACGAACGGGGGCCTTTGCCATGCCGCAGTTCGATCCCACGACTTTTCCCTCGCAGATTTTCTGGTTGGCGGTGAGTTTCATCGCCCTCTACTGGGTGGTCGCGCGTCTCGCGATCCCCCGGGTCGGGGAAGTGATCGAGCAGCGCGCGCGCCTGGTACAGGAAGACATCGACCGGGCCACCACGCTCAAGGCCGAGACCGATCACGCCATTGCCGCCTACGAGCAGGCCATGGCCGATGCCCGTGCCCAAGCGCAGGATCACATCCGTGGCATTGCCCTTGAGATACGGGCCGTCGCTGATAAAAAGACCGCAGAGGTCACCGCCACCGTCAACGCGCAGATTACGGACGCCGAGGTGCGCATCGCCAAGGCCAAGACCGATGCCCTCGCCGGCATGCGCACCATGGCCGCGGAGACCGCCCGCGATGTGGTCGGCAAGCTGGCGGCGCTCGCGCCCGACGCGGGGACTGTCGATGCGGCGGTTGCCGCAGCCCTGAAGGAGACCCGGTGATGGAAATGTTCCAAGACGCCGAGTTCTGGGTCGCATTGACCTTTGTCGTCATCGTCCTGGCGGCGTTGCGCCCCGCTGGACGCATTGTCGGCGCCATGCTCGACGACCGCGCCGCCAAGATCCGGGTGCAAATCGATGAGGCCCGCAAGCTGCGCGAGGACGCCCAGGCCCTGTTGGCGGAGTACCAGCGCAAGCAGCGCGACGCCATGGCCGAAGCGGAACAGATCATCAGCCAAGCCAAAACCGACGCGGTGCGTCTCAAGGCCGACGCGGAACGGGACCTCGCCAACACCGTGGAGCGGCGCAAGCAGCAGGCCCTGGAGCGCATCGCCCAGAGCGAGGCGCAGGCCGTCGCCGAGATCCGCAATACGGCCATCGATGTGGCGCTCAGAGCCGCCGAGGACCTGATCCGCGTGAACCTGGGCCCCGCCCAGAAGCAGGCCTTGGCCGACCAGGCCATCACCGAACTGGCCAAGCGGCTGAATTAGCCGTCACGACTTTAGCTCCAGCAGCAGCTCCACACGTTGTCGTGGCGGGCCGCACATCCTGCCCTCAAAACCCATACACCAGCGTCACCCGCGACGTGGTGTCCGTCTTCTTGAAGCTTGGCCCCGGATTGGATTCCTTCTTGATGTCGAAGGACGCCCGCGCCGCCAGCGCATTGATGATCTTGGTGGTGAGCGCGGTGGTGGATTCATAGGTGTTTTCGCCGCCACCCGCGTAAATATTCAGGTTCTCGGTGAAAACCGTTGAGGGGCTTATGTTCCACGTGAGTTGTGTCGCCAGCCGCGCCTCGACGTCGGTCTTGGTGGGACCGAGCACCTGATCAATCTCACGAACCGCCGGGCCAAGGGTTAGGTTCAAAGTGAGGTTGGGCGTATGGATGGCGCTGTAACCCAGACCAAGGGATTCGGTCTCGCGGTTGTTGAAGCCGGCGAAACGATCCTTCTCCCACTGCACCAGACCATCCGCGAATATCACGGGATTGAACTTGTAGTTCACTTCATAGCCGGCGAGGTATTTGTTCTCGCCCGCCACGCCGCGCGTATGCTGATAGTCGGCGGTCGCATTGATCACATGCTTCCACTGGATACCGTCCTTGTTCAGATGAAGCCCGATGGCAATGTCGGTGGTGTCCGTATTGCCCGTGGTCCGCGATGCACCTAGAGCGTGTTGCATTTAGGTGGGCACATAGCCGGCCTGTCTGAAGTAGTTTGAGCACTCATCTGGTGTGATGGCGTCGAGAGCGGCCGCCAGGGCTTGGTGAACCTCTTC
>SCTM01000274.1 GCA_004297485.1 Rhodospirillaceae bacterium | reverse complement strand
CTGCCGGGCGTGCATGGCTTCTACGCCGGCAACGATTGGGAGCTGTTCCGTCATATCCGTCCCGGTGACCGCATCACGGCAATTGAGCGCGTGGTCGGCGTTGAGGAGAAGGAGAGCAAGTTCTCCGGCCGCTTGGTGCTGCAATATGTTGAGGCAACTTACAGCAATCAGCGTGGCGAAATCGTCGCGCGGGCCCTGGGTACCTGCACGCGTCACGAGCGCAAGGCCGCGCGCGATGCCGGCAAGTACATGGACATCAAACCCTACGAGTACACGGCTGAGGAATTTGCGCAGATCGACGAGGCGATCATGCGCGAGGACGAGCGCATCCGCGGCAGCGATATCCTTTATTGGGAAGACGTGAAAGAGGGTGACGAACTTCCGCCGATCGTGCGCGGGCCGCTTTCTCTGATGGACACCATGGGATTCCTCGTCGCCTGTGGGCGCGGCCACACGCACGGTATCGTTTTCAAAGCCGCGATGAAGCATCCCGGCCATTTCTTCCGCAACCCGGAAGCCAGCGGCGGCCTCGAATACACCGGCATCGGCCACCATCGCGAATCGACCGCCAAGGAAGTCGGCGTGCCCGGCACCTATGACTACGGCCCGCAGCGTTCCTCGTGGATGTGCAGCCTCATCACAAACTGGATGGGTGACGCCGCGTTCCTGAAGCGCGTGCGCACCGAAATGCGGCGCTTCAATACCATGGGCGACTCTACCTGGTGCAGGGGCCGTATCACCCGCAAATACATCAAAGACAAGCACGCGCTCGTCGACATCGAAATCAAGGGCGAAAACCAGCGCGGTGAGCTGACAACGCCGGGACTTGCGACGGTGATCCTGCCTGCTCGCAATGTGGACCTGCCGGTGTTCTTCGACGGCTCGGCACTCGATCTCGAACTGCCCGTGGTGCGCTAAGAGTCGCGGGCAGATCGGCATATGAAGCAGGGCGCACAAAACGCTCCCCTGGCCGGCTTTAAGGCTGTCCTGTGCGCCTCCGGTGTAGCAGCCGCCTATGCTGGGCGGCTACTCACGGTGCTCGGGGCCGAGACGGTTCTGCTCGAACCCCCGGGAGGTACGTCGTTACGCCGTGAGCCGCCTTTTCTCGACAAGGCGGGCAAGGTCAGCGCGCTCTTTGCCTATCTGGCGGCGGGTGCACATAGCTCTGTCTGCGATATGGAGACGGAGCGCGGGCGGTCGGCAGCGGCCGCGCTCTTGAGCGAGGCCGATATCCTCATCGATGACACGCCGCTTGCCGAACGCGAACGGCGCGGCACGGATCAGGCTGCCATTGCGGCACGCTATCCACTTCTCGTGCACGTCTCGGTACTGCCGTTCGGCGCCAGCGGCCCCAAGGCGAACTGGACAGCCGAGGAAATCAACCTCCTGCACGCGTCGAGCGAAGGCAATCTGCTGCCCAATGGCCTGTCGCAGGAGCTCTTCCCGGACCGACCACCGCTCAAAATCTACGGCCATTTCGCCTCGATGCAGGGAGGGATCGCCGCGGCCCTTGGCGCTCTTTCGGCGCTCTGGGCACGCCCGGAGACTGGCGGCCAGTTCGTCGATATCGCGACCCAGGATGCAGTGCTGGCGGTCAGCGCCTTCGCCATACAGCGGTTTGGTGACGGTTCCGTGGAGCACCGCGCTACGCGCTCTTTCCGCTACGGCGGCGTATTGCCCTGCGCGGACGGCTATGTCGAACTTCTCACGCTTGAACAGCATCAGTGGACATCCTTTGTGGATTTGATCGGTCGCCCCGCCTGGGCGCTTGACCCCGCGCTCGACGATTCGCTTGAGCGCAGTCGTCAGGGTGCGGCCATCAATCTTCGCATCCGCGAATGGGCGAAAGATAAGCACGTCGCCGATATCGTCGCGCGTGGCCAGGTTCTCGGTGTGCCGATCGCGAGATACAACACGCCGGCGGAAGTGTTGACTGATCCCCACGAACGAGCACGCGGCCTGTTCGCGCCGGTTGAAATTGACGGCGTGGGCGCATGCGACATGCTGGTCGCGCCATTTCACTTCGACGGCGGACCGCTCACGCTTGTTGGCGGCCCGCCGGCCCTGGATGACTATCTGCAACGGCAACCGTCCGCGCGGCGTGGCCGTGCCGCCCAGTCCGGAGCTTGATCATGGGTAAACCGCTCGCCGGAATCCGAATCGCCGACTTTACCGCGCACGCGGCCGGCCCGTTCTGCACCCACATGCTCTCGCAGCTTGGTGCTGAGTGTATCAAAATCGAAAGTACCTTGCGGCCGGATATCTTTCGCAAGCCACATCCGGTCTATGGCCGCATGGGGCCGGCGAGCTTTGATCAGGTCAGCTCGAACAAGCTCTCGGTCCGTATCAACCTCAAGCATGCGGAGGGTATAGCGCTCGCCAAGCGTCTGGTGGCGATATCGGATGTCGCAGCGGAAAGCTTTCGTCCGCGCGTGCTCGCTCGCCTCGGTCTCGGCTACGAGGACCTCCGTGCCGTCAAAGCGGATATCATTGTGCTGTCGGTCTCATCCTCGGGCCAAACCGGCCCGGACTCGCATTTCGCCGGCTATGCGCCGTTGTTCGGTGCCTGGGGCGGGCTCGGCCTCCTGACCGGCTATGCCGACGGACCACCGGTCGAGATCCGGCACGTGATGGATCATTCGGTTGGGTTAAATGCAGCAACCGCGCTCGTTGCCGCGTTGCATCACCGACGGGCTACCGGCCAAGGCCAGCACGTCGATGTATCAGCACGTGAGGTTGCCTCGTCGCTGATTGGAGAGGCATTGTTGCTGGCTGCGGCGGGTGCCGTTCCCGAACGCATGGGCAATGATCATCCGCGCATGGCGCCGCACGGCGTTTATTCGGCGCAGGGCGAAGATTGCTGGGTTACCATCGCGGTCGGCACCGACGCCGAATGGCGCGCGCTCGCACAAGCAATGAACGCCCCGCAGCTTGCCGGTGATGTTCGCTTTGCAACCGCGAAGACCCGCCATGCAAATCGCGCGGAACTCAACGGCATCGTTGCGCAGTGGACTAAAACGCTTTCGGCGGATACTGCGGCTTCCTTATTGCAAGCAGCCGGGATTTCGGCGCACGCGTCATGGACTGCGGGCGATGTCGTCGCTGATGCACATCTACGTGCACGCCATGCGATTGTCGACGTTAAGGAGCCCGATGGCCGCGGCCGCGCCGCCGTCGGCGTGCCAATGCGCATGTCGAAAGGCGAGGAAATTGGTATTGCCTCCGGCACACCGCAGCTTGGCGAGCATGAAGACTATGTCTTCGGCGAACTACTCGGCTTGACCCGAGCCGAGCGTCAGGCCTTGCAGGACGAGAAAGTTATCCACTGAGCCGTGCCGCGGCTCGACAACGGAAGCACACGCGACAATGAGCACCAATATGCAAGCCGGTCACGGGACGAACAACGATACGACCTCCGCCGCATCGGATGACTTTTCCGCCTGGGTCGGCCGTACCGAAACGGTGGTCGAAGAGATTTCAGCCGGGCGAGTGGCTGCGCTTGCGGCGACGCTCGACTATGACGCCGCGCCGGCCGCTGGAACCGGGTTACCGCCGGGCTGGCAATGGCTGTTCTTCAATCCCACCGTGCGACGTCGTGAACTCGGGTCCGACGGGCATCCGCAACGCGGCGGTTTTCTGCCACCGGTCACGTTGCCGCGGCGCATGTGGGCCGGCAGCCGCCTGATCTACCACGCGCCGCTCTTGATTGGCACTGAGGCCTCGCGCACAAGCGAGATCCTTAAGGTCGAAAGCAAGACCGGTCAAAGCGGGACGCTAACCTTCGTGACGGTGCGGCACACGCACGCGATGGGCGGGCAACGCTGTATCGAGGAAGAGCAGGACATCGTCTACCGATCGCCACCGGCGCCGGGAGCCGCTGCTCCTCCTAAGAAACCTGCGCCAGAACGCGCCACCTGGAGCGAAGAAATTATCCCAGACACGACGCTCCTGTTTCGTTACTCCGCGCTCACCTTCAACGGTCATCGCATTCATTACGATAGGCCCTATGCGGTGGGGGAGGAAGGCTATCCCGACCTTGTGGTGCATGGTCCGCTGACCGCGACGCTGCTGCAAGGTCTAGCAGTGCGGGCCCAGCCGTCGCGACGGCTCGTTCGATTCAGTTTTCGCGGGTTGAGTCCGCTGTTCGTAAGCCGTTCCTTCAGGATCGAGGCCGCGTTGGTCGAAGGCAAACCAAACGAACTCGCGCTTTGGGCGCGTGCGGACGACGGCGACCTCTCGATGCAAGCTACAGCGGTATTTGATGCCGGCTAGTGGTGACAGAGCCTATTGCGGCGCTCACTGTCGCTATCGTCAACGTAGGGCTGAGCAAGCCTGGAGCACTGTGATGCTTTCGACCGTCCGAAGACCATCTATCATATCTCGGCATGCGCGAACATGACGCGCTGACACCTGCGCGGATGACATTCGCGCTTTGGGCTTGGAATCACGAGCCGACTCCGCTGGCTATCTAAGTCCGGCCTTAGTCCCGCGCCGCGAACAGCGGAGGGTCAGCGCATAATATTGCGCTGCGGCCTGTTTCATAAAATCGTCATAGTTCTGTCACGGAAATCGTCGAATTGGCTGCCTAATGTCCGACCGTCTTCGCCGGGTGCCGTAAAGCTCCCGAGCGGGGCAAGGGGTTTTGCCGCAGGGGCAGGCTCTTCGTGAGTCTCAGGGAATTTGCCGGTTTCGGCCCGAAAGCCGTGCCGACAAGGTCTCGGGACAGGGGTTTCTTAGGAGCAGAGAATGAAAAAGCTGTATGTCGCCACCGCGGCGCTGCTGGCCTCGACGGCCATTGCGTCCATGCCCGCCTTCGCGGCGGATAAGCCCACGGACTCCACCGCCAAGCAGATTCAGATGCTGAAGGAGCAGCTGCGCGCCATGCAGCAGCAGCTGGAGGCGCTTCAGTCGAACAATGCGGCCGCGCAAGACGCCATTGCTCAAGAAACCGCCGCCCGGGAAGCAAGCGAAAAAGCGGCTAAGGACGCCGCCCTCGCTGCCGGCGGACATCTCATTTTCGCCAACGGCAAGACGCAGGTTACGCCGCCGGTGGTGCCGAAGGTTGTCGAGTCTGCCACCCATCGCTTCAGCCTATCCAGCGCTGATGGCCAGTACACGATTGGCCTGACGGGCCGGGTGCACTTCGATATGGGCGACTACATCCACTACTCGCCGAAAAACCCCACCCTCGGCGGCATTAACTTCAGCACCAGCAGACTTTCCAACGGCGTCAACGCCCGCCGCGCCCGCATCGGCGTTACCGGTAAGGCCGCAGGCGACTGGACCTATACGTTCATCTATGACGCTGGCAACTCGACCGATGCGAACACGTCACCCGGCGGGATCCAACAGGCGCAGATCGGCTACACGGGTATCAAGAACACGATCCTGGAGGCCGGTTACTCCGATACCTTCTTCACCCTCGACGAAGCCACCAGCTCCAACGACATCATGTTTATGGAGCGCGCTTCGCCATCCAACGTGGCGACTGGCTTCAACGGCGGTGACTTCCGTTCCAACATCGGCGGTCGGACTTGGGGCGACAATTACTGGATCGGCGCTTACCTCACCGGGCCTTCAACCACATCCGCCGATTCTCACACTCTGACCGGCGAGCGCTTCGGTGCGTTTGAACGCGTGACTTTCCAGCTGGTGCAAGAGCCCCTTGAAACGATCCATATCGGCGCCGCTGTCGACGAACTCTTCAAGGCTCCGAACACGGGCCCTGGCACTGCGCGCACGATCACGCTGAGTGACCGGCCGGAACTGCGTATTGATCCGACGTCGTTCCTCAGCACCGGCGCCCTCGGCACGGTGGCCAATCCGGTTACCAGCGGTGTGGTCTACAACCTGGAAACTGCCGCGTCTTATGAGGATTTCTTCTACCAGGGTGAATACTTCCACTACACGGTGAATCGTCTCGGCAAGACTGCCGCCAATTTCGATGGCGGCTATGCCGAAGTGAGCTATACCTTCGGTGGTCACCGCAATTATGTCGCGAATGCCGGCGCCTATTCGGGCGTCAATCCCATCACGCCGTTCTCCATAAAAGATGGTGGCATGGGGGCAATCGAACTCGCCGCCCGCGTCAGCTACGTCGATCTGGTCGACCAGATCCCAACCTATACGGTGGCAGCGTTTGGGCCCAATTCGGTCAACGGCGGGCGCCAGACCAACTACGACTTCGGCGTTAATTGGTATCTGAACTCCAATATGCGCATGATGTTTAATTACATCCACAGCACATTTGCGAAGAAGAATCCAAGTGCGGCCGGTGCGATTAATATCGGCGATAGCCTCGACGCCATCGCGGCTCGCCTCCAGTTCGTGTTCTAAACACGGGGCTAAGGAAGAAACTACGCGGCTCGCCTCTACCTCCCCCCTGGCGAGACCAACGGGCGGCACTTTCCCGGTGCCGCCCGTACTTTATTCTCCGGGACGAATGGCTAGGGCTCCGTTGGACAAGGACGGCGTACCGCGCATCGTCGCGTCGGCTAAGGACCCCGGTGCTCGGAACGGGCTCGACGCCGCACCGCCCTTCAGTAGCGGTCGTTATGGTGATGGTGAGTGCGCCTCACCGTCGCAGTGCGGCACGAACGTTGCGGCTTAGCGAACTGGGCGGCCGGTTTTCTTGGCCCAATCTGCGATCAGTCCGGCGTAGAGATCTTGCTCGATCAGGGCATCTTTGCCCTCAATCGTGGCATCGAGGGAGGCGATGGCGCCGGTTTGGAATAGCTCTTTGGCGCGCGCGAGGTGAAGCTGTGCGGCACCCGTCCAGCCCCAGCCGGTATGAAGGGTACAGGCCGTACCCGGAATCGGAGCGCCCAGAACGCAGAACGGAATGGAAATCGCGCTCTTGAGTTGTGCGGTTATCTCCGGCGTCGCGAAGGGGAACACGAGGGCATCCGCCCCGGCTTCCACATAAGCCCGGCCGCGTTTAATCGCCGCCTCCACCGAGCCGCTTCCACCACCGCCATAGGCGCTGGGATAGAGTTCGTCGCAACGTGCTATGATGACGAAGGCCGGATCGCGCCGCGCCTTGACGCAAGCCTCCAGCCTGGCCTGCATGTCGCCGATGGGCATGAGACCGTTGACATAGCTGGAGTGTTTGGGATTGACCTCGTCTTCCACATGAAAGCCCGCGATCCCCGCCCGCTCATAGCGTCGGGTGAAGTGGAAGGCATCGGCTACTGTTTCACCCAAGGTATCGGCATCGGCGATCAGCGGTATGTCGATCGCAGCCGCGATCCGCGCCGCCTGCTCGATTTGTTCGACCTGGGAGAAAATGCCGATATCCGGCATCGCGTAATGAAACGCGCTGCAGGCGTGGCCACCCAGGTAGGCCGCCTTGAAGCCGACGCGTTCGACGATGCGCCCGGTGATGGCGCTGTAGGCATCGGCAGCGATGAAGTGCTCACCGCTGTTCAGCAAGTCACGCAGTTTCTGCGCTGGAGATCCCATATTATTCCTCCCATCCAGATTTGCCGTACTGCCCTTAGCCGCTAGTGTCCCGGTGCCAGAACCGATTTGAGCTGTGCCTATTCCGCCGGAGCCGCCATCGCCGCCGTCGCCATGCGCAGAGTATCCGCTAAAACGTCCTTGGTGCGGCGCGCATTATGAGGATAGTTCACATCGCAGAACCGGACAGCGGCCGCGATAATCGCAAATGAAATTCTCAAGCGCTCCCTCAAGAAACGGTGCGCTTTTTTTGGCAGAGCAGCCGCGATGAGAGCCACGATCTCCTTTGTGACCGGAAAGGACTCATCCACGGCCCCACGCATCCAACCCCAGTTGGCGCGGCTGATGCTTGCAAGAAACGCTACATAGCTATGACGGCCATGGGCGTTTTTCTGCTCAAGAGCCGGTTGCCAAAGCGCGTGCATCAGGGCTGCCAAGTCGTGCGCCCGGCCCGCCTTTTTTACTCTTGCGAGCAGTTCGGCGCGCCGCGCATCGAGCGCCGGCAGTCGATGCATGAAGATCGCTTCGATGAGAGCTTCCTTGCTCCCAAAATGGTAAGCAACCACATTCGTATTGCCTGAACCAATAGCCACACCGATTTGGCGAAGCGAAACGCCCTCGACGCCGGCATCGGCAAACATCGTCTCCGCCTTCTCGATAAGCGCGACGCGCGTTATCTCGCGCCGCGGATCCTTGCGTACGCGACGCGTCCCTTGAGTCTTCGGTGTGGTTAGCGCGCGCATCGGAGTTCTAACTGGCTCATTGAGAGTTGCGTCGATTGAAAGGCGCTCGGCTGTCGGCAAGTCACGGTGATGGCATTTCTGAATTCATACATCGGAACAAAGGGCGGAATGAGCACCTACCACGCTATTAATAGTGTATCCCGTTTGTTAAACAAGCGGGGAGAGCAAACCATGGGTTGCCTCCGCTACGGTTGGATAAAGGGCGATATGCCGTCGGGCGCCAGATTGCGGCTGAACCTTTCGCCGATGTTGGCGCTCTTTGCCGCCGCTGCAATTCCTTTACCTTATTTCGCCATCCTCAGGTGTTTGCCGCGCCGTTGACCAGGATATGCGTGCCGGAGACCCAGCTTGCCTCCGGCGAACAGAGGAACGCGACCACGGCCGCGACTTCTTCGGCCCGGCCGATTCGGCCAAACGGGGAGGACTTCTCGAAGAATTCACGATGCCCTGGTGAGTTATCCATCATGCCGGGGCTTGTCGCGCCGGGGATGACGGTGTTCACAGTAATGCCTTTGGCACCGAGCTCCTTCGCCCAGACCTCCGTAAATGTTTCAACGGCAGCCTTTGCGCCCGCATAGACAGAGGTTCCCGGGAATGGGAACTTCTTCACGCTGGTGGAAAAATTCACGACGCGGCCACCACTCGGCATTCGTTTTGCGGCCTCCGTTGTGATGTACAAAGGCCCGCGCAAATTGACGCCGAGCATGGTCTCCACCGCCTCTTCGTCAATCTCCCCCAAAAGGGGCGTGGGATTGCCTAGGCCGGCGCAATTTACAACGATGTCGATCCGGCCCGGATTGCGATCGATCTGTTGGAACATCTGCACGATCTCCGCCCGCTGTCTGATGTCGGCTTGGATGGCGATCGCTGTCCCGCCTTTACTTGCAATCGCGTTTACAACTTTCTCAGCCCCTGCGCGGCTATGGGCGTAATTGACGATGACGGTCGCACCGTCCTCCGCCAATCGCAACGCGATGACGGGGCCTATGCCACGCCCGCCACCGGTCACAAGCGCGACTTTTCCAGTGAGATTTCCCACTCTCATATCCCTCCCAACGTTCGCCGGGCGCGCAAAGGAGGTTGCCTATGCCGCTGGCCGCCGTAGACGCGTGTTCTGACGGCAGGTTTCCTTTGGAGCCGGCGCGAAGCCTACTCCGCCGCGCGCCGGACCGGTTCCTCCACGCCGCTGACAGACTCATCAATGACCCAGCGCACCATCCGGCGCAGAGGCTCGATGCCGTCGTGGGGCATGCCAGGCAAATCCGCGCTGTCTTCGCTGGCGGATTTCGGCATCAGACCGCGAAGTGGCACCATCCGCTGCACGCCCGCAAGGGCCAGCCGGTCACGCATTTCCTTGCGTAGTCTTTCAGGATAAACGCAGACGGTCTGGGTCGTGTCATCGCACCAGCGGACCACCTGCGAGATGTCCGGCATCGGCACCAGATTGACGATGCGGTTATTGAGTTTGTCGAAGAACTCGACCCGATCGGAGAAACGCGAGAGGATGACGCCGCCCTTTATGGTGTCACCCTTGACCCAATACATTTCTTCCTCAAGATCAAGCGCGCGAAGCTCGGCCTCCAACTCCCGATCGGGCCTGGGCGCCGGAGTCGAAATGTCGGAGGGCAAGCTCTGGAATGCGTTGTAGATCTCCTCGCCGAATTCGATCACGCGTTCCAGCGACTCATCATCGGTCTCGCTTTCGACATAGACCACGCGGGTATTGGAGCACGCGGTTTGATTAAGCCTGCCGGCCGCCACGGCGATACCATAGGCCGCTTCCTTCATCGCCTCCTTGCTCTCGAACGTCTCGCGGCCGACCATCGACATCGACAGCTTCGGATTCAACGCCACCAGGTCAATGCCCGGCGACAGAAACTTCTGGATGTGCTTCATCGACGACATGCCGCCCCATGCGGTAATCTTGTCGATACGCGAGGTCCGGCAGATTTGCGACTCCATCGCTTCGTCGCCGCCCTTCCAGTAGGCCACCGCGACGTGCTTGGTGACCGGATGATTGGGGTCGATATCGATCATGGTTCGCGCGATCGCGTTGGCCGAGAGCGGGTCGTTGGACGGCAACTTGATCAGGCAATCGCTTTTGGTGAGCGCCGACCGGATAATCGTCATCGCGCCCACAATCGGCACGTTGCCCGCGGTGATGTGGAGGTTGCGCGTGCCGACCGCGCGGATGCGGAACCGCCCCTGAGAGCCGGTACCCTGCTGCACCCAGCCGTCGAGATAGGCGATGCCGACCGTGCGTTCGATCTGGGCCTCAAGGTGTTTGCGATTAAACATGCCGGGGAGCTGGCTGTAGACACTACGCAGCACGGGTTCGGTCAACCCGCCGGCTTGAAGCGACAGCTCGAAGGCCTCCTGCATATAGGGATTTGCAAGGGTCAGTCGTGGCCCGATCGCTGTCAAAAAATCTAAAATCTCGGCCATGGGCATGTCTTGCAGATCGCCCAGCCGGTTCGTGTCGCCCAGCACGAGATCATGAATGTGCTTGTGCGGATCGGGGCAACGGAATTTTGCGCCGGCGCGGCCGGCAAATTCGATCGCATCGGGGCCAGGCTCAATAATGCGGCCGCGGGAGATGATCGGAATATCGAATGTGGTTTTCATGTTCACACCTCTGCGTTCATACCTGCATCACGTAGTCCATAAACTCATTATAGGCCTGCTGCGAACCCGCGCAGGTGATCTTGTCGTCCCCGCCCACCATCTCGGCAAAGCGCGAAATGTTCTTTTCGATGCGAGGGCCCTTCCAGCCGCAGGGGCAGTCCTCATCCCAATGCATCGTGACCTGGTCGCCGGAAATGAAGCCGCCCCAATAGGTCTCCGCCAAAAGGTCGAACAGCGCCAACCGGCCGGTTTGTATGCCTTCGCGCGGTAGCTCACGTGCGTCCTTGTCGACCACGATCGGGATGGTGAACGGCATGAAGTGAAAGAAGCCGTGCTCGCACATGGGGACAGAGCCGACGCACTCCGACATGCCGTAAATGCTGCGGATCTGGTTGATGCCGAAAAACTTCTTGATCTGGTCTTCCCAATCGGGCGGCGCATCCTTGTAGCCCTTCATGCCGCCGCCGCCCACCAGGACCGAGTCGGGTGCGAAGGAGCAGGTAAGCCCCTTCTCCTTGCCGGCGAGCACCACGCGGGTAAGGTCGCCAAACGTGCCGCCGATCTTCACGCGTTTGCCGCGGTACTCCTCGATCAGTTTGGTGAACCAAGCTTCCATATCCTTGTCGCGACGGCGGCCCTGTTCGATCATCTCCTGGCGTTTCTTTAGCAGCACCGGGTCGAGTCCCAGGCGATCCAACTCGCCCTTGTCCTCGGCCGACTGCAAACGGCCGGCAAGCGCCATCAGATCCGCTGAAAGCGACGTCTGATAGAGCGTGTGGAAATTATCGGGGCCGCCCGCACCGGGAATGAAAAGCAACGTCTGCATCTTCATGCCCATCTGGTGTCCGCCGCGATAGGTGGCGGAGAAGGACGGCACGAAATCCTTCATGGTGTCGAGGCCCG
>SCTM01000273.1 GCA_004297485.1 Rhodospirillaceae bacterium | reverse complement strand
AAAACAACCACTTGGACGCATGGTCCGGTGGTGCCGAGGAGGATCGTTCGAAAGATTTTGATTCCGTGCTGCCATGCTCCTGGTGGGGGAAGGCGCCGACTGAGATCCATCTATGTTTCAGTCAGGACCGGCGAAGACCGGAGCGGGAAGAACTTGGAACCAGGAGGCAACGATGACGCATCAAGTGATTGCTTTTACGCGATCAATGCGGCGTGAGGCGGAGAAGACCGTTTTAGCGCCGCTCTCGTCCGTTTCAGGGCCGTCTAGCCCTGCCCCGACAAATCACACAGTCGCTCTCACCATCGCCTTACGTTATCTGGCTGCCCGCGACAGGATTCCGAACGGTCTTGTTCCGGGCATCCGGCTGCAGCACGACAAACTGAAATAACGACAGGATTTCCCGCCGAGCGACAGGCGGGGAGGTGCGATATGGCTCCTCGGTATGCACGCATCGCGGCACGTCCGGCGCTGGATATGACAACAGCGATCGAGACGATGGTCTTCGTCTTCATCCGTGCGGACTTGCGGGGTCATGGCTGCGTTCGACGAACATCGGCCACCGCAAATCCGTGTTCAAGCGCATTCACAGGAAGCGGTACTGCGTGACGGAGGAATTTGTGCTCATGACACACGGCGCGGGCATTTCACCCACCGGAATGATCCGAGAAGCTATCACCAGCCGCCATGACCGCGCGCTCGCGACGCTGCTGGCGCGGACATCCCATTCCTGGAAAATGGCGCTTGATCGAGCCGATGTGGTCTGCGCACCACCGACCGGTCCCGGTGGCGCTCATGTCAACCTCTTCCTGCGGCGTGGATGTGGCGCGATCGCTACCGATCTTGATGGGGTTCCGCTGATCGATTTCTGCATGGGCGACGGAAGCTTGCTCCTGGGACACGATCATCCGGAAATTCGTGACGCCCTGCTCGCGCAGATTACCACCGGATGGCAATTCGGACTGCCCACGGAAATGCAACTCGTCTTCGCGCGTCTGATTCAAAGCGCCCGGCCGGCGAACGAGCGCATTGCCCTGTGCGCCGACGGCAGCGATGCGACACTCTTCGCCATACGTGCCGCGCGCGCGGCGACGGGCAAAGATGGCATCGGCGTATTCGCCGGCTCGCGCCACGGCACACACGACTATGGCTTGGTGAGTGGCGAACCGCAGGCATCCCATGGCTTGACGCGCAACATTCACCTTGGAGCCGGTATACCGCGACTGATCGATGAGATCGCCAGCGTGCTTCCCTACGGTCACCCCGCCGCCTTCGATCTCATCCGCCGTCAACGCAACGATCTTGCGGCTGTGATCGTCGAGCCCGTACGTGCCGAAGATCCTCATCTCGATGCCGGGCCATGGCTGTGGGAACTGGCCTCGGTTTGCCGGAAAGCTGGCGTTCTGCTCATCTTCGATGAGCTGACGGCGGGCTTTCGACTGGCATACGGCGGCACGCAGGAAGTGTTCGGGATTGAGCCGGATCTCACCGCTTATGGAAAAGTTGTCGGCGGCGGACTCCCACTCGGCGTTGTCGCCGGCCGCACCGAGTTCATGCGCGCGTTCGGCCGGGACATTCTTGCCCAAGGAATTTCAGCGGCGGAAGCAAATGCCGGCAATGCCCTCGCTGTGGCGGCCGGCACCGCGTTTCTCTCATACGCCAATGCAAACCAGGAATCACTTTATCCCGGATTGCAGCGCAGCACCGCCCGCCTGAGCGACGCGTTCAATGCCGCCGCCGCCGCCCTTGACGTTCCGGCGGCATTGAAACATGCGGGATCGGTGTTTCGTATCACCCTCGGGTCACCCCGGCCGCGCAATCTCCCCGCAGCGGCTCAATACGCAGCCATGGATGCATTTGCCATTGCCGCTCTTAACGGCGGCGTATTGCTGAAGCCGGGCTTACAGGGCTTCGTCTCGGCGGCGCATACCGACACCCAGATCGACCAGGCCGCGGAAGTCTTCGCGACCACCCTTGCCGACGTCAAAGCCGATGGCTTCTTTGCCGCCCTCAAACATCGCTGAGCCGTAGATGAGCGGGGTCTAACGCGGGATATCGCCCGACCACATGGCGCGATAGGCCGCTTCAATCGCCGCCGCATAGCCGGCACCATCACAAAGGGGCGCCATCCTCATCCGCCCGCGCAACGCGCGGCGGAGATCACGCAGGCCGGCAGGATCGGCGGCCATGGCAGCAGCCTGAACCACGAATGCGGACGCTGAACCAACCGCCCACGTATGTAGACCAATTCCCGCGAGGAGGCTGGTGCTGACCCGGCTGGCGTGAGTAGCACCTGTCAAGGTCAAGACCGGCACCCCCATCCACAAGGCTTCGCAGGTTGTTGTGGTCCCGCTATAGGGAAATGTGTCGAGGGCAATATCGACTTGGCCATAGGCGGCGAGATGTCCCGCGCCGTCTGGTATCCAACTGAGCAACATCAACCGGTCGGCCGCAATGCCATGAGCCGCAAAACGCGCGGCGGTCAAGACACGGGTTTCCTCCTCCGCCAACGCCCTGCTCTTGACGAGAAGCCGTGATCCGGAAACAGCGGCAAGGACCTGCGCCCACAAGGCAACAGCCTCGTCGGAAACCTTGCCCAATTTGTTGAACGAACCGAACGTGACAAAGTCCCGCGTGCGCGAGGGTGGCTCCGCAACCGCTGGCGCGTCGACGGGGGGCTGATAGCAATGCAAGCCATGGGGTAGACGAACAAGCCGCTCGCTCGCCCACACATCCGATCCGGGCGGGTCGGTAATCTCGTCACACAGGCGGAAATCAATCTGCTTCAGGCCGGTTGTTCCGGGATAACCGAGGGCTGTGACCTGCACGGGTGCCGCGCGCTTGGCGAAAATACCCAGGCGGTTTCCCTTCGTATGACCGGCGAGATCCACGAGAATATCGATGCCGTCCTCCCGGATCAGGCGATATGCATCTTCATCGCTACGGCCGGAGAGATCGCGCCAATGGTCCGCGCCTGCTTTCAGCCGCCGCGTGACGTCGTCAGGACGCTGCCCGTCGGCGTAACAAAAAACCTCCACCACGGCATGATTGTGATGAGTCAGAAGCGGTTCCGTAAAGAAGCTCACTGAGTGGCGGCGAAAGTCCGGCGAGACATATCCAACGCGCAGCCGGCCCGTGACATGGCGTTTCGCCGAACTGACGATCGCAGCCGACGGCTCAACCCGCGCGCGCCAGGCCACGTGAGCCGCCATCACCGCCGCCGGGTCATTGCTCGCATAGTGATGGAGATAAAGGGCATTGTCGGCGGCGTCCCTATTCTCCGGGCTGAGTTCACACGCGGCCGCAAACGCGGCACGTGCTTCCCGGTGACGTCCCTGCTCCAGCAACGCCACGCCAAGATTGATGTGTGCGGAAACGTCCGTCGGGTCACTGGCCGTGGCGGCGGCGCAGGCGCGTATCGCCGCCGCCAGATGTCCCTGGTCGATCAGCAAGGCTCCAAGATTGGCTCGCGCCATATGGAAATCCGGAGCCTCATTGATCGCGGCTTCGAATGCGGCCGCGGCAGCGGCAGCCTGCCCAATCCGTTCGAGCACTAAGCCCAGATTGTTCCACGCCTCTGGGTATGGTGTTTGACCCGTGGTTGCCACGCGGTAGGCTTCAGCGGCCGCATCCCATTGGCCTACCTGCTCCAATGCAAGACCAAAGTTGAAATGAGCGACGGCGTTCTTCGGGTTGGCTGCCACTGCCAGCCGCAGACCTTGCACCGCTTCGGCCGCACACCGCAGATCGAGCAGGGACCGGCCGCGCAACAGCAACATATCCTGGTCATCCGGAACGTGACTTAGGGCTTGCTCGCATAGAACCAGGGCGCGCGAAAAATCTCCGGCGTCATAGCGCAGGACCGCACCGAGCCTGACGGCGTCGTGCGGAGGATTGGGCTGATCGAGAAATGTGCTGAGACTTTCCCACGCCTGATCAACGAGGCCAGCATCGTGGTATCTCAGCGCGAGCACCAATGCGCTCGGCGATGGGGGGGATTTTGGCGGTAAGTCCACCATCACAGAGTCTTGACGAGCACGCCCTGAATCGAATCGTCAGCGCGTAATTCTGGAGGCGGCTTAAGCATGAAGGTCTCGGGTCCGGTGCACCATCGCCGCCAAAGGCGACGGTAGGTGGCCTCCAACTCCTTCGTGAATCCAACTTCGTCGCATAACGGCGAGGCCGCCATGCGTGCGCGAAGGCCCGAACGCACCGCGATCAGGGGGGACGGATCGCGCCCAAGGGCGATCGCGCGCGAAACATACGCCTCCACGCCGTCGACAACAAAATCGTGATCCAATCCGACCGCATGAAGAAGGCTGTATCCAACCCGGCCGCGATGGTTATCACCGCGGATGGTCAATACCGGAACGCCCATCCACATCGCCTCGCAAGTCGTCGTCGTACCGTTATAGGGAAACGGATCAAGCCCGAGATCGGCTTTGGCGTAGGTGTTGAGATGCGCCTGAATCGACGGCACGAAGGCCGTCATGTCGATGCGGCCCGGATCAACGCCCTCGTCCGCAAACTTATCACGAATCAGCTGCTGTATCCGCACATCGCGCAACTGCTTGCACTTCAGGAGAAAGCGCGCGTTGGGAACGGCACGCAATATCTCGGCCCACACAGCGATGACCCGATCGGTGACCTTCGGTAGGACGTTGAACGACGTATAGGTAATGAAACCATTGACGAGAAATGGCGGCGGTGCCACGTCCGGCGCACGACCATGGGGGCGATAACAATGGAAACAATGGGGCATCCGGACAAGTTCTTCCGTGCACCACGGCTCCGCGACCCCGGCCGGGTCGGCTTGCTGGTCGGAAATTCGATACTGCATGGCCGGAACCCCGCTGGTTTCCGGATAGCCCAGATACTCGATCTGTACCGGCGCGGGCTTGACCGCGCAGGCGGGAAGACGGTTGCCCGACGTATGCCCGCCGAGATTCACCAGGATGTCGATCTTGTCGGTGACAAGCTGGCGGGCAAAGACATCCGTGACCAGGCCGCCGGTTTCGACCCACCGGTCGGCTCCCGCGCGCATGGCATCCGTAACCGCGTCTTTCCGGGTGGTGTCCGAATAGAGCAGAATTTCAAACTGCGAGCGATCGTGTTTCTCCAGTAGCGATTCAAAGAAATATGCGACGGAGTGCGCGCGAAAATCGGACGACAGGTAGGCCAACCGCAGTTTGCGGTCTGGCGATCGGTCGTTGCGATGCGGCTTCGTGCGATCGACGTCGGCGGTTGCGTAGCGACGGCCGAACTCCTTGTGAATTTCAAGAATCTGCGAATTCGATAGAGCAGGGTCATAGAGACTGGCAAAAGCATAGTTGCTGTAAAAGGTAGGGGCTGATGAGGTGTTAACATCCGCAGCCGCGCGCATGGCGGCGCAGGCGTCCGCTACGCGGTGTTGATCGAGCAGAAGCACGCCAAGCGTATTGCGCGCGAGGGCGTTCTTGGGATCGAGTTCCAAGGCGCGGGTGATTTCCACTTCCGCCTCGGCCAGGCGCTGATCCTCGAGATACGAGACCCCCAGACTGTAATGTGCAAAGCTGCTATCCGGGTTCCTTGCAATGACACGCTTGTAGGCGGCAATTGCCTGGTCGGCGTGCCCCAGCATGTAGTGCGCGATCCCAAGATTGACCAGCGCGTCGTCGTAGTTCGGATCGCGCGCGATGGCATTTTCCAAGGCGGCGATGCATTCCTCGAAGCGAAAGAGACGGAGCAGCAAAGCGCCGTAATTATTGCTGATCACCGACGATTCTGGCCTGAGCGCCGCCGCCCGGCCGAGATGGTGTACTGCGTCGTCCATACGGTGCTTCAGGGCATAAGCGAGGCCAAGATTGTTGTGAGCTTCAGCATGGCGTTCATCGAGCGCAATTGCTTGCCGCAGAATCTCGATCGCCTCGTCATAGCGTTCAGCCTGACGCAAGGTATTGCCGTAGGTATTCAGCAACGAGACATGATTGGGATGCGCCGCGTTCGCGGCCGCGAGGAGAGCAATCGCCTCCTCAATATCACCCGCGTCGCGCAAGACCATGGCGAGGTTGGCTTTGGCATCCACGTAATCTGGATTGAGTGTAAGCGCCGTGCGAAATGCGTCGACGGCTTCGTCGGGGCGTTTGGCAGTGGTCAGCACGTTGCCGAGATTATTGTAGATAGTCGCATCGCGTGGCGCCAAAACCAGGGCGCGGCGATAGCTGGCCTCGGCCGCGGTCAGATCACCGCAGTCTTTCTGGGCCACACCGGCGTTGATCCAGGCGTCCGCGAACTGAGGATCGCACGCCGTCGCCTCCAGAAACGCAGCAACAGCCGCAGCACTTTGCCCGGACCTGAATAACGCCAGCCCCAGATTGTAGTGCGCCTGCGCCAATGTCGGATGAAACGTAGTCGCCAGGCGGGCGGCGGTAACAGCCTCAGCGAGCCGACCGAGGCGTTGGAGAATCTGGACATATGTCAAAAGGGCTTGGGGTTGACCGGGAACAAGTGTCAACACCCGCTGGACGGTTTCCAACGCGCGTGCATGTTCGCCGGTGTCAGCCAGCATCGTCGCCAGATTGACGGCGTAAGTTGCTTCGGCCGGCGCAAGGGCGACCGCGCGTTCGAGGTGGGTTAAGGCGCCTTCGCGGTCGCCAAGTTCACGCTTCGCCAAGCCGGCAAGATTGTGTCCGTCGGCATCGTCGGGTGCCCCACCGAGGTATGTCTGCAAAAGCAAGTCGGCGCCGGTCGCGTCGCCCGCCTCAAGGAACTTCAGGCCGTTGAAGAGCAGCGGGGATATGACGCGCGGGTCAACCGGTGGAATGGGCGGTGCGGGTTTGGCGGCAGCCACGGCGGTGCCCGCCGCGACGACTTAAGGCGAACCCGCCGTGCTGGGAGCCGCAGGCGCCCCTGCAGCCGCGGTTTCTGGAGTGGAGCGCAGCCCGGCGGCGAGATTGCGGTTGATGTTGATGAGAACGTCGAGATCATTCACCGTCGTGGATCGCAAAGCCTTGGTGGTTTGCTTATCGACGAAAATGCTGAGGCTCATCACGTTGGCTTTGATCTCGGGCGGAAGTTGATTTTCCGGATCCGTGAGATCCGCCTGGATGATTGTCCACAGCAAGTGGTTAAAGCGCAGCGCTTTTGAATATTCGGTGATGTTGTCAATATGTTTCTTGGCATCCTCGAGCATGAGCGCGGCTTTGGTGAAAGCCATCGCCTCCACTTCGCGCGGCGATAGGTTGCGCTTCTGCTGCTGTTGGTACGCTGCGATCTTATCTCTTGACATTTGCGAGGGCCTCCGCCTCGAACTTGATCAACTGCCGACACAACTTAAGTGCCCGGTAGTGGTCGCCGGCGAGGATGTTTTGAGAAATCTCTACCATCAAATCAATCGCCCGTGAATCCACAGGTAAGAGGATCATTTCTCTCATTAAAATGAAGTAAATGCCATGATAATCCTTTTCATGCGCGGGATCGATGTACATGTTGAGGATCGTCACGTAGATCTTTTTAGCGATGGTGTCGGCCCGTTCCTCGGTGATGATGTCCTTCTCACGGACAACCGGCACCCGGTTGAGCACAACGAATTCGATTTTTGCCGGCCCGTTGGCGACGACCGCAGTCCCAATCAAGACCTTCTCGTTGGGCTTAAGTGTTAACTTCAGGGGCATGACATCCTCGAGCGTAAAGGAGCGATAGGATTGTCAGAATGACGTTTCACTTTGCTTAACGCTACGTCATTCCGCCGACGAAATGCGTTCGCAAAGCGTAGGGTGGCTTGGCCAGTGTGACGCGATAGCAAAGAGTTCCGACGAGG
>SCTM01000272.1 GCA_004297485.1 Rhodospirillaceae bacterium | reverse complement strand
AGCAGATCGATGCCGTCGAGCAGCTCGGTGATATCGTGTGCAAGGGCCGAGACGCGGGCGGCTTTGTCGGCATAGGCCGGGTCCAGCCGCAGCATGAAGCCGTAATCCTTGACAGTCGTGCCGCATCCGGCGGCGGTGACGACAATCGCGTTGAGACCACCGTTCTCGATCTCGGAGGTCCAGGCATCCACATTGCGCCGCGCCGCCGCCAGCGCTTCGTCCTCACGGCCCAAATGCTGTGCGAGTGATCCGCAGCAGCCTTCGCCGCGCGCGAACGTCACATCGTAACCGGCGCGATTGAGAAGCCGAACGGTCGCCGCGCGAATATTCGGATTGAGCACCGGTTCGACACAGCCTTGCACAAGCACGACACGGCCGCGACGCGGCGTTGATGCCGGTGAAGAAGCGGCGGTTGATGCCGCCGGCAACTTCGCCGGTGCCAAGGCGAGCATGGCGGCAAAGGGTTTCAAAGGCCCGATGTATTCGAATAGCAACGCGAACGGCCGCGTCAGCCGTGAGACACGCATCGCCGCGCGAAAGCGGCGCGGGTAGGGCAGTGTCCACGCAAGCAGAGCGCGGATAGCGCGTGTGATCAGCGGACGTTTGTAATTGTGTTCGATATAGGCGCGGGCATTGTCCACCAGATGCATGTAGTTCACGCCCGACGGACAGGTGGTCATGCACGACAGGCATGACAGGCACCGGTCGATATGCTTCACCACTTCGGGCGTCGGCGCGCGCGCGTTCTCCAGCATGTCCTTGATGAGATAGATGCGGCCGCGCGGAGAATCCAATTCGTCGCCAAGCAGCACATAGGTCGGACAGGTGGCCGTGCAAAAACCGCAGCGAACGCACTTGCGGATGATCCCTTGTGACTCGGCGAGAGTCGGATCGGCGCGTTGTTCCGGGGAGAAGAAAGTCTGCATGGGTTCAGCTTTCACTTCCCGCAAATCGATCGGGGTCCAGAATGCCGTTCGGATCGAACGCGGCCTTGACGCGGGCCGCCAGGGCTTCGACCGCGAACGGCTGTGGATGCAACAGCGGCACCTTCGCGCGGACGGTCTCGCGCGCGCGGATAAGGGTTGCGTGGCCGCCGGCCCGAGCAACCGTGTGCCTGACGTCCATCGGATCGGTTCCGGGCGGCACGGCGAGCCAGATCAGGCCACCGGCCCAGTCGGAGAACCACCGTGCGCCTTTGACTGCGAATGCGGTTGCCGCTTTCCATGCCGTCGTCGGCCGCCCGTTGATTTGCCATAGCAGCCAGTCGTGATTGCCGGCATCAAGCGGCTCAAGGTCGCGAAGACGACGCCAAAACGCCCGAGAATTTTCCATCTCAAGCAATTCGATCGCGCCGTGGGGATGTTGCAGAGATCGCAGAGTTTCCACTCTTGCGGTGACCGAGGTTTCAAATCCTTCCAATCGCAAGGCCGTGGTCGCCGGTCGGCCTGCTAAAGCCGGCGTGTGTGCGGCTCCGGAAACCTCCGCGGCTGATCCCATGGCTTGGGCCATGACGGTAGCGGCGTTCTCGTCCGAAAGATTGCGCAGGATCACCGTTGTGTTCACCCGTGGGCGCGGAAGAACTTTAAACGTGATCGCCGTGAGTGCGGCGAGGCGGCCCCAGGACCCGGTGAGCAGTTTGGGCAAATCATAGCCGGTGACATTCTTCACCACACGCCCGCCGCCCTTGAAGATTTCACCGCGTCCGGAAACGCCCTCGAAGCCGAGCACATGGTCGCGGACCGATCCCGCCGACAAGCGCCGGGAGCCCGAGACATTCGCGGCGACAATGCCACCCACGGTCGCCTGTCCCGCCGGTAGACCGAAGATCGGGCCATGGTCGAAGGGCTCGAAGGCGAGCATCTGATTCTCGGTCGCGAGGACATCTTCCACATCCGTGAGTCGTGCTCCGGCACCGACGGTCAGCACCAACTCACGCGGATCGTAATCGATAACGGCGGCGAAGGCGCTCATGTCGAGTACTGTATGCGCGCGTCCCGGCCGTCCCATGGACGCTTTCGTGCCGCCGCCACGAGTTTCGATTGTCCGTCCCGCGTCGTTGGCCCAGGCCAGCGCATCCCGCACGTCAGAGATGTTCGTGGGCTTTAAGGTGGATGTCACGTCAGAACCGGGGCAGTTCGGGGAAAGGCAAGCGCCCGCGATGGACGTGCATGCGTCCCATTTCGGCGCAACGGTGAAGCGTCGGAAACACCTTGCCGGGGTTCAAGAGCAGGTTCGGATCGAAGGCGCACTTGATGCGCTGTTGGTGGGCAAGATCGTCGGCCGTGAACATCACCGGCATGAGGTCGCGCTTTTCGATGCCCACGCCATGCTCGCCCGTAAGCACGCCGCCCATTTCCACGCACAACTTCAGAATATCGGCACCAAAGGCTTCCGCCTTGTCCAGTTCGCCGGGAACATCGGCGTCATAGAGAATCAGCGGATGGAGATTGCCGTCACCGGCATGAAAGACGTTGGCGACCCGCAGTCCGTAGGCTTCGGACATCTGCCGTATGCGTGTAAGCACGGCCGGCAGATGTCGGCGCGGAATGGTGCCGTCCATGCACAGGTAGTCCGCCGCGATGCGGCCCACGGCGGGGAAGGCGGCCTTGCGCCCCGACCAGAACGCCAGACGTTCCTGTTCGCTCGATGATGCCTTGAGGGTTACCGCGCCGTTCTTTCTGGCTATGACGATGATCTCGTCGGTCAGGTGATCGCATTCGACCGCGATGCCATCCAGTTCGACGATCAGCAGGGCTTCCACGTTCATTGGGTAGCCGGCGTTGACGAAAGCTTCCGCCGCGTGGATGGCGGGACGGTCCATCATCTCCATGCCCGCCGGAATGATGCCCGCGCCGATCACGTCGGCTACACACGCGCCGGCGCTCTCGACCGTGGCAAAGCCGATCAGCAGGGCACGAGCGGCTTGTGGCTTCGGCAGGATGCGCACGGTCACTTCCGTGACCACGCCCAGCAAGCCCTCGGAGCCGATAACGACGCCCAACAGATCGCTCCCCGGTCCGTCCAGGTAATCACTGCCCAGGCGGATGATCTCGCCGTCCATGAGAACCAGTTCCACGCCAAGGACGTTGTGGGCTGTCATGCCATATTTCAAGCAATGCACGCCGCCCGAGTTCTCGGCCACATTGCCGCCGATGGAGCAGGCGATCTGGCTCGACGGGTCGGGTGCGTAAAAAAAGCCGGCGTGTTCAACCGCGTTGCTTATGCCGAGGTTGGTCACACCCGGTTGGACGACGGCGATGCGGTCGTCGATATTAATCTCCAGCACCCGGTTGAACTTGGACATGCCGAGCAACACGCCATCGGCGAGCGGTAACGCGCCGCCGGAGAGTGATGTGCCCGAACCACGCGGCACAACCTTGACGCCGTGTTCGTGACACCATTTGAGGATTTGCGAAACCTGCGCGGTGGTTTCCGGCAATACGACCACGAGGGGGATCTGCCGGTAAGCGCTGAAGGCGTCGGATTCATAAGGCCGCCGCCCCTCGAGATCGCTGATCACGCCCTCGCCGGGCACAATGGCGCGCAGGGCGGCCACGATCTGCGCACGCCGCTCAATCGTCGACTGGTCTGGAACGGGCATGGCCAGTGACATTGGCGAAAACTCCAGGCCGCGAGTCTAGGTCAGGCGCAGGTTCAATCGCTCATGGCCAGATTGGCGGTCGTCTTTTCCATCTGCGCCACAAGGTTGTCGACCCCGCCGGCCGCGAGGCTGGCGGCGAACTCGTTGCGGCGCAGAGCCAGCTGGCTCACTGATCCGTCCAGATAGACATCGACAATTTTCCACTGGCCGCCGTTGTCCTGCCGGAGTTGGTAGTCCAGCTCAACCGGGTCATCCCCTGGTGAGATCAGGTTGGTATTCACCACCCGTCGTCCGCGACCGCCGTCGGCTTCGGCCTTGGTGACAAACTGCTCGCCGTCCAGGGTCTTGAACTGGCTGGCATAGTTGGCCACCGTGAAGGTCGTGAAGGTGGCGATGATCCGGGCGCGATCGCCGTCGGAGAGTTTCTGCCATGCGGCCCCGGTTGCGACCCGTGCCATGGTCGCCAGATCGAAACAGGTGCTAACCACCGGCTCCAGCAAGGCCCGGCGTCCCTCAAAGCCCAGTTTGGGGCCGTTCTTCATGGCCGCCAGCAGGCCGCTATGCAGCCGTTCCACGACTTCGGTGGGGGTAGGGGACGCCGACGGTTCGGCCCGGACCGGCACCGTGGCTGCTAGTGTGCTGAAAAGACACACAAATAAGAAAGCTATACGGCGCATGGTCATCCCGCCCGGGAAAGGCTATACGGCAGTTGCGAATACAGGCACCTATAGTGCATGGATCGGCCACCTGCCTAGTGTCGTGGATTTGAAGTTCCTCGAATCAGTTGTCGAGGGTGTCCGTGAGGAACTTCAAATCCAAAACGACGCTAGATTCAATAGTTTGCTAGTGTCGCTCTGATTCCAAAGTTCGCATCAGAGCCGACCGCCCAGACTACGCGAACTTTGGAATTGCGACACTAGAGGCCCCTTTGGATCAAATCGTCGATCAACCCGTCAAGCGTTCGCTTGCCCGCTCGCCCGCGAGCGAGGCGCCGCCCCCTGCGCCGGGATTTGTGGCGCGGGCCATGGATACGCTGCGCCTTGTCCGCGACCAGGGCGGGCCGGGGTTCACCCAGTTCGCCCTGAACAACGCCTGCAATGCCAATTGTGGGTTCTGCGGTTTCGCGCGCGAGACCTTCCCCAAGGACAAATGGAAATTTGTTGATCGCGACGGCGGTCTCGAAGCCATCGACATTCTTTATCGCCAGGGCACCCGCTATCTCCTGTTCACCGGCGGCGAGCCGACGCTTCATCCCAACCTGCTGGAATTTACCGCCCACGCCTATGGCCTGGGCATGAAGGTCATGCTGGTGTCCAACGCCGGCCTGTTCAAGCCCGATAAGATCCGCGCGCTACATAAAGCAGGCATTTCGAGTTTCATCATTTCCGTCGATGCGTCCACCGTTGAAGCGCACGAGAACAACCGCGGCCTGCCCGGCGTGTGTGAGAAAATCATCGAGGCCAACAAGGTGTTCAAGGAACTGGGCGTGCAGTCCACTGCCTCGGTCACCATGAGTCGCCTAGTGGATTACGATGCGCTGCCGGGGTTCCTGGAATCCCTGGGGTTTTCGTCGGTGACGTTTTCCTATCCGCTGACCTCGCTGGATTCCAACTTCCTCAGTTTCTCCACTTCGGACCTTGTTAACTATTCCAATGACGAATTGCTCGAAGCTTTCGACAAGGTGAAGGCGCTCAAGTCGCGCTATCAGGTGGTGAACCCCTCGGCCTCCATCGAAGAGATGAAGCGCTTCATCAAGGGCGGGAAGCAGAAGTTCCCCTGTCTGGGGGGCTATACCTATTTCTACCTGGATTGGGACCTGATGCTGTGGCGTTGCCACAATTGGGCCGAACCCATGTGTCATATCCGCGATTTCGACGAGACCAAACTGGTGCGCGACGGCTGCACCAAATGCATGATCGATTGTTACAGGGATTCCAGTGTCATGCAGCACATTGCCGTGTCGGCCCACGACAGCTACCAGGCCTTCCGGCAGGGGAACGTGGGCGAGGGGTTCAAGGCTCTGACCCGCACCGGAAACCTGGGTTCCATCGGTTCGGTGCTGGAAGAACTGCCCTGGATCATGCGTTTCTGATAAAGAACACTGCAACTTCCCTCCCCGCAAGCGGGAGGGGGCTGCCGAGCTAGGAAAGATCGACGTCCATGATGAAAACATTGTTCCTTAATCCGCCCTCCTTCGAAGGTTTCGACGGCGGCGCCGGGTCGCGCTATCAGGCCACGCGCGAGATTAAATCGTTCTGGTATCCCACATGGCTGGCTCAGCCGGCTGCTCTGGTGCCGGACAGCAAGCTGGTGGATGCACCGGCGCGTGGCATGACGCTGGAGCAGGTTCTGCCCATGGCGGACGACTACGAACTGGCGGTGCTGCACACCTCGACCCCGTCGTTCCGGTCCGATGCCAAAGTGGCTGCCGCCCTCAAGCAGCGCAATCCGAAGCTTAAGGTCGGCATGGTCGGCGCTCATGTGGCGGTCGACCCCTATCAGTCCATGAAGAATGGCCCGGCGCTCGATTGGGTCGCCGGCAATGAGTTCGATTTCATTGTCAAGGAAGTGGCTGACGGCGCGAAGCCCGCCGACATCACCGGCCTGACCTGGCGTTCGCCCACGGGCGAGATCGTGCGTAACAAGCCGCGCGCGATCCTTGAGGACATGGATCAGCTTCCCCATGTGGTGGACGTCTACAAGCGCGATCTGGTGATCGAGGATTATTTCATCGGCTACCTGCCGCATCCGTATCTCTCCGTCTACACCGGGCGCGGCTGCAAATCCCGCTGCACATTCTGCCTGTGGCCCCAGACGATCGGCGGCCACGTCTATCGCACCCGCTCGGTCGAGCACGTTGTTGCCGAAATGGCGAAGGCGAAAGAATACTTCCCGCAGGTGAAGGAGTACTTTTTCGACGACGATACCTTCACCGACGATTTGCCGCGCGCGGAAGCTATCGCTCGTGGCCTCGGTAAGCTGGGCATCCGGTGGTCATGCAACGCCAAAGGCAACGTGCCTTATGAGACTCTGAAAATACTCAAGGACAACGGTCTCCAGCTGTTCGTCTGCGGTTATGAATCCGGCAATCAGCAGATCCTGCACAACATCAAGAAGGGCATGCTGGTGCCGCGCCTGCGGGAGTTCTCGTCGGACTGCCATAAGCTCGGCATCAAGATTCACGGCACCTTTATCGTCGGCCTGCCCGGCGAGACCAAGGAAACCATCAAGGAAACGATCCAGTTCGCGAAGGACGTTAACCCAACCACCATTCAGGTGTCGTTGGCGGCAGCCTATCCCGGCACCTATCTCTACAATCAGGCCAAGCAGAGCGGCTGGCTGATGGATGAGTCCGATGGACGTCTGGTCGCTGACGAGGGCATCCAGGTCAGTTCCATCAGCTATCCGCATCTCAGCAGCGACGAAATCTTCGAATCCCTCGGCGAGTTCTATAAGAAGTTCTACTTCCGTCCGAGCAAGATCTTGGAACTGACGAGCGAGATGGTGCGTGATTGGGAACTGATGAAGCGCCGTCTGCGTGAAGGCGTTGAGTTCTTTCAGTTCCTTTACGGCCGCGAGGACCGCGAAACGAAGGTCGCCTGACCTTCTCGCCGCTCATGCTGTGACCTTCGGCTTCACACTATTCCAGGACCTGTTGCTCGTGCCTGTGGCGGGCGGCTGCGTCTTTTCGTTGCTGAGCCTGTGGGCTGCCCGGCGCATCATGGCGCGTCCTTCCGGCGGCAGCGATTTCACGCCGCCTGTGACCGTGCTAAAGCCCATCTACGGCCTCGACAAAGGGCTGGAAGCTAATCTCCGCAGCTTCTGTGTTCAGGACTATCCCGGTCTGCAGATTGTGGTCTCGGTCCAGCGCACCGACGATCCGGCGCTGCCGATCGTCCGGAAGTTGGCGGCTGAATTCCCCGAGCGGGTGACGCTGGTGGTTAAGCCCAGCGAGCCGGTGGTCAACGGCAAGGTTCAGAATCTGGTCAACGGGCTCGAAGCCGCGCGCCACGACATTCTCATCATCAGCGATAGCGACGTTCGCGCCCGCCCCGATTATATTCGCGCCATGGTGGCGCCCCTGCGCGATACCAACGTTGGTTACGTGTGCAGCCTTTACCGTTGTGTCGGTGCCGACCGCTGGTTCGAGAAATACGAACTGCTCAGTCTCAATGCCGACTTCGTGCCCAACGTGGTGTTTTCCGCCGTCACCGGCGCGGCGCAATTCTGCCTGGGCGCCTCGGTGGCGTTTCGCAAAGCCGACCTGGCGTCCATCGGCGGCATGGCCGATCTGGGCAACTACCTGGTGGAGGATTACGAGCTGGGCCGGCGTCTGGTGGGGCTGGGCAAACGCTTTGTGCTGGTGCCGTACATCGTGGACCTCGTGGCCGACTACGGCACCTTTGAACAGTGGTGGCACCATCAAGTCTATTGGGACCAGAACACCTGGGCGGCTAACCCGGTGGGATTCACCCTCACGGTTCTCATCCGGGCGCTGCCGTTCGCGGCATTATTTTGCGCCGTGCGGCTGGGCGATGCCCTGGGGCTCGCGGTGTTGGGTGGGGCTCTCGCGGTCCGGCTGGGCGCCGCCGCCGTGATGGCCGGCGTCTATCTCAAGGATTGGGAAGGTCTGCGCGCCCTATGGCTGCTGCCGGTGCGCGATTTGCTTGCCCTCGTATCCTGGTATGTGGCACTCACGCGCCGCAGCTTTGTCTGGCGTGGGAACCGGTTCGGTCTTACCCGCGACGGGCGGATCGTGCCGCGCACTTCGGGAAATGTGCCGCGGGCGGCTGGGGGGACAACGTGAAAGCATCGGCCGACCATCATGTCCTGGTGACCGGCGGCGCCGGATTCATCGGCAGCCACACGGTGGACGTGCTCATGGCACGGGGCTGCCGGGTGCTTGTGGTGGATGATCTCAGCACGGGTTACATGGCCAATCTCGCCCGTTGGCGCGACCATCCCCGGCTTACCGTCCTGAAGGCCGACATCACCGACGATCTCGCCGGCCATCTGAAACATGCGACTGCGTCCATGGGACCGCTGGACCGCATCATTCATTTTGCGGCGCAGACCGCCGTGCCCTTGTCGGTGGACGATCCGGCCAACGACATTCGCGTCAACCTTGGCGGCACGGCGCAGGTCCTCGAATATGCGCGCCGTAACGGCATCGCTAAAATCGTGTTTGCCTCGTCCTCCGCGGTCTATGACGACGACGCGCCGGTGCCGGTGTCGGAGGCATCCCTGGCGCGGCCGGCGTCGCCTTACGGCATCAGCAAACTGTCCGGCGAATTTTACCTCGACTATTACAGCCGGTATTTCGGCCTTAAGTTCACGGCCCTGCGGTTCATGAACGTTTATGGCCCGCGCCAAGACCCCAAGAGCCACTACTCCGGCGTGATCTCCATCTTCATGGATCGCGCGGTGACGGGTGCGCCGATCACGATTTTCGACGACGGTGAGCAGACCCGGGATTTCGTCTTCGTGACGGACGTGGCCCAGGCCGTCGTCGGAGCCTGCCTCGACAATCGTGGCGACGGTGAGATCATCAATATCGGCACGGGCCTTGAGGTCAGCGTCAACCTGATCGCCCGCACCATTCTCGAATTGGCGCAATCCAATTCGCCAATCACCTACGCTCCAGCGCGGGTCGGAGACATTCGTCGTTCCGTGACGACCATGGACAAGGCGACGCGGTCGCTCGGTTTTGTGCCGCAGGTGAAACTGCGCGAGGGGCTCGACCAGACGCTCGCCTGGGTACGGGCGGAGGCTGTCTCGGTTTCATCGAGTGTCTAGTGGTCCGATTCTAACATTCGCATTCCGGTTCCACGAGCTGTCTTGCAAATGTTAGAATCAAAGGGTCACTCGCGCATATATGTTTCTAGTGGAGCTTAGGATTTGACATTCGCTTTATGGTCCTGCGGCTAAATGGGTAGCGAACGTCAAATCCGCTCCACTAGGGCGGTGGCCGTTACGGCCTTCAAGTTTCTGGCCTTCGCCGGTGGCCTGATCCTGCTGGGCTGGATCGCCGCCGAGACCGACCTGACCGCGGTCGCACACGCCGTCCTGCGCGTGGGTTGGACCGGCGGCGCCGCGATCATCGTGCTCTTTGCCATTGGCTTTACCGCCGACGTTGGTGCATGGGCGCTGATGTTCGGCGACATGGGCGCATCCTGGCTGTGGATGGGTCGTTTATGGCTGGTGCAGATGGTGGGCGAGGCGGTGAATGTCCTCCTGCCCTTTGGTTCCCTCGGCGGCGAACCGGTCAAGGCCATGTTGCTGAAGCGCCATTACGATGTCTCCTATCGGGAGGCGACGGCGTATCTGCTTTTGATCCAGGCCATGAATACCCTGGCAGAGGTGCCGTTTGTCGGCCTGGGCCTCGTTGCTATTCTGCGCCGTCACATTTTGTCTCCGACGGCTGAGACCGTCATGACGGTTGGTGTTGTCTGGCTTGGCGTCTTTACGATCGGGATTTTCATCGCTCTGCATTTGCGCCTCTTGGCCTCCCTGCAGCAGCGTCTCAAGGCAGGCCGCTGGGGCGAGCGGTTGAGCCAGGGGCTTGTGGTGCTCGGCGATATTGAAGAGCGTCTCTATACGTTCATCCGTCACCGTCCGGCCAAGTTCGCGGGCGCGCTGATTTTCGCTTTCCTGAATTGGGCCTTTGGCGCATTCGAGACTTTCCTCATCCTGAGGTTTCTCGGAATGCCGGTCGATCTCTCGGATGCTTGGCTACTGGAGACATGCGTGGTGCTGGTGCGCAACATCACGTTCTTCGTGCCGGGACATCTGGGAACCCAGGACGGCGTCATCGTTCTGGTGGGTGGCCTGCTCACCGGATCACCGACGGCAGGCCTGGCCGTGGCTTTGGTGCGCCGTGGCCGAGAGTTGCTCTGGTCCGGTATCGGACTCGCCATCGGCGGGTGGTTCGGGCTGAAGCCCTCGGCGGTAGACGCTACGTGATCATCCAGATCAGTGGCACGACGATCATCGCGGTAATCAATGCGTCGCTGAACCACTGGGGGATCAGCCGGTCGTAAGTATCAAAAAAGTGGTCGATGTTCTTCATGATGACGTTGCCTGCGCACTATTCAGCAACGCCATAGCACCATGGAATTGTGGATTTCCAAGGACCGGACTGGGGCGTTTTAAGGGCAGGGGCAGATAATTCTGCGAGATGCGTACTTACAGAGGCATACCGCCTAGATTCCGTTGTCTAAACCCTTCCCGCCGTTCTGGCTGATGTCAGGGCCGCGATCACCCGATCCGCCTCATCGTCGGTCATGCTGGCGAAAATGGGCAGGCACATCTGCCGGTTGCAGGCAATCTCGGCGCCCCGCAGGTCTCCGGGATCGAGATGGGTGAGGACCGGGTGGCGATGGAGCGGAAACTCATAGACCTCACCGGAACACTGCACGCCATGGGTATCGCGCAGCCATGCTTTCAGCGCGGCGCGGTCGCATCCCTCCGGCAGCATGACGACGTATTTGTAATAGTTGGCGGCGCACCCTTTTGGCGGCAACAGCGGTCTGACGCCGTTATTGGGCCCGGTCAGGGCGACGTCGTAGCGGGCGGCAATGCGGCGGCGGGCCGCGATCATCGCCGGCAGATTGTGTAAATGGCGGAGACCGATGATCGCGTGTGGCTCCGACATGCGCCAGTTTGATCCCATGCGGATATGGCTGTTCTGCAGGAAGCTGGCTTTGCCCTGGTCGCGATAAATGCGCGCCTCGCTGGCGAGATGATCGTCGTCGGTGATGATCATGCCGCCTTCGGCACTGGTCATCACTTTCGTCGGGTAAAAGCTGAACGACCCCGCCCAACCAAAAGTGCCGGCATGCTTGCCGTTCAAAGTCGATGCGTGAGCGTGGGCCGCATCCTCCATGAGCCACAGGCCCTTGCGTTTCAGCAGATCGACAATCGCCGGCATTTCATCCGTCACGAACCCGGCGATGTGCACGATCATGACGCCGACGGTCTTCGGCGTGATGCGGCGTTCGATCTCGGCGGCGGTCGTGGAGAGTGTTGCGCCATCGGTATCCATCAATACCGGGCGTCCTCCGGCGGCGATCACCGCCGAGGCCGTGGCGATGAATGTATTGGCGGGGACTAACACATCCTTGTCGCGCACGTCGGCGACTCGCAGCATGATTTCCAGGGACGACGTGCCGCTGCTCACCGCGACGGCGTGCTTAGCGCCGGTCATGGCGGCGAACCGCTTTTCGAAGTCCTCGCCGTAGGCACCGAGCGTCAGACGCCCGTTTGCCAGGACTTCCGAGATGCGCTCAGTGATCCATGCGCGGTCCTCGGGAGAAAAATCGATTCGGATCGGCGGCACGGGCGTGAGCGCCGGAGCGGAAGTCATGACGGAATTCCTTAAACGGTATATTAGCCGGGGATGAAGCGGCGAAGCGCCCTGACGGTAGTCGGCAGGATGGTAGGACGTACCAGACGAGGATCAACCTGTCCCATGCGGCGTGCGTTTTCGCTGAGGCACAAATCCACGAAGGCTCCGAGGTCGATATCGATGCCTACGGAATCCTTGCCTGTGGCAGCGAAATCCTCCTCGCCCGTCGCGAAGCCCAGCCGCGACAACCCATTCGAGGCCAGATGGATGAGGCGTTTAATACCGAACCAGGGCTTCGCCAGCATCGGCAAATTCGCCTGGGTGTAAGCGACCCAGTTGACGAAGAACATGAGATGGCGGGCTTCTTCCTGAACCACCGGCTCAAAAGTCTCTACCAGTTCCGGCGGGAAATATCCTGAACGGTTCGCCAGTTCGAACAGACCGAAGGCGAAAAAGGAATCGAGGCATTCTCCGTAACCGGTGGACATGAAATTCCACTCGGTGCGGGGCGTGGGCACGTACGGCGGAAACTTCTCGATGACAATTCCGTATCGCGCGACGAGTGCCGCCAGAACGCGCTGATGCCGGGCCTCCTCGAAGGCCATCAACTCAATCGCTTCGCGGATAAGGGGATCGCTGGTTTGGGCAGCTTGTTTGGCCACATGGACGGAGGCTTTATCCTCCGTTTCGACGGCGACGGTCCAGAATGGCATTCCGGTGATGCGGGCGAGGGCATCTCCGGTCAGTTCGGGCCATTCCAGTTCAGCCGGTTTATAGGGGTCAAACGTGTCCAAAAGCATGCGGCAGAACATGCTTTTGTGTTCTTCCGAACCGATCTTCACGGGACCAGGGTGATTCCAGGTCCAAGCGGTGACCGGATAACGCTCGATCTGGGCGATGGAGTTCATAGGCCGAGGCTTTAGCGCAGTTATCTTAATCACGCACATAGTCGGCTGCACGCCGCCCGTGGTCAATGCGATATTTATCATGGCTGCCAATCGCTTAGGGCGGATTGGCGTGGCGCGGGCCTCGGCTTGAACCGGCGCGATACCTGGCGTATTGCTCTGCACCCGTATTCCGGGGCTAGTGGTCCGGTTCTAACATTCGCTTCGCAGTCCCTCGGTTGCCGGGGTAACGAATGTCAAATCCGCTCCACGAGCGACGCGGAGGTTCAATAACGCATGGCGGCTTCTGGTCCCGTTACGGGCAAGGCTCTGGAAACCCCGTCGGGTAAGGGGGCCACTGGCGAGAATTTTCCGGTCGGCTCGTGGCTGTTGCCGCGGCGGCTTCGGCCCCATGTCATGGCGTTCTACGGATTTGCCCGCGCCACCGACGATATCGCCGATAACCCGACCCTCTCTCCCGAGGACAAGGTGACTCGTCTTGACCTGTTCGCTGCCGCGCTTGAGTCCGGGTCGGTGGACCTCGCCCTGGCCAAGGCGGATCAACTGCGCCGTTCATGTCTGGAAACCGGCGTGACCACACGCCACGGCCTTGATCTCATTTCCGCGTTCAAACAGGATGCGGTCAAGAACCGCTACGAGACTTGGGCCGAGTTGCTTGATTACTGCGACCGCTCGGCGGCGCCGGTGGGGCGCTTTCTCATCGATCTTCACGGCGAGGACAAGACTCTTTATCCCTTCTCTGACGCACTCTGCAACGCGCTTCAGGTCATCAATCATCTGCAGGACTGCGCTGATGATTACGCCCAGCTCGACCGGGTCTACCTGCCCCTGGCATGGATGAGAACCGAGACCGCCACGGTGGAGCAGCTTTCTCAATCCAAGGCGACCGAGGCCTTGCGGCGGGTTCTCGATCGTGCGCTGGAGCGTACGGAAACACTGCTGGCCGAGGCGCGGCGGTTGCCGGGCGCCATGCATCATGGAAGGTTGGCCGCGGAGAGCGCGATCATCGTGGCGATCGCCGACAGCCTTGTTGCAAGACTCCGGCATCAGGATCCGCTTGCGGGCCGTGTGGCCTTGGGCAAATTTGCTCTTGCGGCCGCAACGTTACGCGGATTGGCGCGGCTGTGGTTGTGAGGTCCACGCCGTGATTATGCTGATCTCCCTTCTGAGCCTCACGGCCTGGATCTATCTGGTTGCCGTCCACTGGGGATTCTGGCGCGGCGATCAGCGCTTGCCGTCGGCGGTGCCGGTGCTCCACCGCTGGCCCTCAGTGGTGGCAATTGTGCCTGCGCGGAATGAAGCCCCCACCATCGGCGCCTGTGTCGGCGGACTTCTAGCTCAGGATTATCCCGGTTCGTTCCGGGTTATTTTGGTCGATGATCACAGTGATGATGGAACCGCGGAGATTGCGCGGGTGGCAGCGTCGGCGCGTGAGGAAATATTGACTGTTCTACGCGCGCCCGACTTGGAGCCTGGGTGGACCGGAAAACTCTGGGCACTTCATGCGGGTGTCGCCGAAGCCGATCACGGTGGCGGCGCGGATTTTCTGTGGTTCTCGGACGCCGATATTGTTCACGCCCCCGATACGTTGCGGCGGCTGGTGGGGCTGGCCGAGACCAGATCCCGCGATCTCGTATCGCTCATGGTGCGGCTTCATTGCACGGCGTTCTGGGAGAAGGCGGTGATCCCCGCCTTCGTGTTCTTCTTCCAGATGCTCTATCCATTTCGCGCCGTGAACGACGA
>SCTM01000271.1 GCA_004297485.1 Rhodospirillaceae bacterium | reverse complement strand
CGTCGTTATAAAATCCGTAAGTGCGGCGCACCACGCCGGTCTGCTCGCACACGCTATTCCTCATGCGCGAATTGTACTTATCTTGCGCAATCCCTTGGCGCAGGTCGCTTCGCGCATAAACGGGATTAAGACAGGACAGTTCGAGATGAAAGGAATCGACTTCGATCGAAGACTCCTCGCTTTGCCCCAAGCCAAAGCCTACAACATTGATGAACAAGCCCTCAGTGCAATGTCGCTCGCTGAGAGGCTTGCTTGGGAATGGGCCATTTCAAACGAAAGAGCAATCGACGAACTCGCGGGCAATCCGCGCTCGTTCGTTCTGCGCTACGTTGATCTTGCGAATGATCCGCTAAGCGTCTCACGCAAGCTATTTGATTTCGCTGGGTTGCCTTGGGCTCATGAAACCGAAGCATTCATCGCCAAGAGCACGACCCGTGAAGGCCGCGGTTATTATACGGTCCTCAAAGATGGTCGCGGCAACAACGAAAGCTGGCGCACTATTCTTTCCGAGCAAGAAATTACCGCTATTGCAAATATAATGCGCGCCTCTAAATGTGGCTCGGTGACGTGAGCCCCATCTCTCATCCAATCGTAAGTAGAATCCGTTCCTCACTTGGACCGATCTGGTCCGGTGGTGCAACGGGAACGCTGAGCTTGGCGTAGATCGCCGGTGCCAAGTTGCCAAGCCGGCTATGCGGGCGCAGCGTGTTGTAGTCGTCCTTCCAAACGGCGAGCGACTGACAGGCGTGAAGTGTCGAGTTGGGATGATATCCCTAGCACGGTGGAATTCATCAACCTCATTAGAAAAGTGTTTATTTATAATATGTTGATGGATTTTCGATGAGTTTGTCCGCTGGCTTTCGCGCATGATAAGCCTGTAAAAATGGCCTGATCTACTTTGTAAGAATCATCGACACCGAAGAAAAGTAAATAAAAACAATAAATTAGATAAATTCTCTGGAATGAAGCACTGCCCCACGGGGAAAAGGAGGGGGGGCTTGAGGTTCAGGTGTCAGATTCCTTTACAATCGCGCGCTATGGGAAAAACATAAGGCATTGATTATAAACAAATTAATTAGATGGCATAGATCTTGCTTATAGATAATCCGAATGCGCGACTTTCGATAACGCGTTTCAAGCGGCCTTATAGAAACAAGAACACGACGCCCGAAGGAGATCCCGATGAAAAAGCTTCTCGCCACTACAGCCCTCATGGCCGCCCTCTTCGCCGGAGCGCAAAGCGCCCAGGCCGGTATGATCACGCAGACTTTCTCTATTGCCGGTAGCGACGTAACTTTCAACGACTCCCTCGTGACGCTTGCCCAAGTGAACCCTCTGTTGAATGTGTCCTCCGTGACGGTCACGTTTCAGGAGTTCATAAGCTCGGATGGGGACATCACTATCCATAACAAGAATCTGGCGGACTCGTTTTCGGGCAAGCTGGTTGATACGCCGGTAGTCTCGCTGTATGACAGTTCGACAATTCCGGCTACATTGATCGTATCTACCTCTCCTAGTCCGTCTCCTGTCCAGATTAACTTCAATCTGGCGCCCGGTGCGACGTCGACCACGTCGGTCAATCCTCCGGGTATCGAAGTTGACGTATCTGCGGTGTTGACCGGGCCGCTGATGAACGCATTCATTGGCAACGGTAATTTGGGCAACGTGTGGGTCAACGGCGATGCTATAGCTACAATCCTGAACGGTGTGCAGACAGATCCCGTCACCGGCGTACATTTACTGCCTGATGGTTCTCTTCCCGGCGCCTTGGCGACGAATTGGGTGACCAACATTGCCCTCAATGGGACGATCACTTACGAAGTGCCGACCCCGACACCGCTCGCCTTGCTCGGCTTCGGCTTGGTCGCTCTGGCCTTCGTGTCGCGCAAGCGTCGCTCTGACGCGGCCGCCTAAGACGATCTAATACGTAGTACGGGACCTCCTGCTTTAGCCCGGCCTGTGAAAACAGGCCGGGCTTTTCTTTGTTTCTTCGCTCGTATCCGAGAGGCCATTCTCAGCCACCGTAATGCTCCGACAGCGCCTTCATTGGCTACGGTCCCCTGGGGAGCGTCACCTTTCCCTTGCTCGTCTAGAGCGGGTTGAGGCTGATTTGAATCGAAAGGGGATTCCCAATTCTGGGGAATTGCGATTCACCATTCTGGCTGGAGAAGGAGGCCAGTATGGGATGCCAAGAGCCTATTCGGACGATCTTCGGGAGAGGGTAGCCGCTGCTGCGTCCAAACGGACATGTCACGAAGTCGCGAGCGTTGTGAAGTGGTCCCAGCGGCTTCGGGCGACAGGTAGCGCGGCAGCGAAGCTGCAGGGCAGCCTACCCGGTCGCAGCCGGCTTTTGCCACACCGGAATTGGTTGCTGGAGCGGATAAAGGCGCCCGGCATGACGATGCGGAGGCTTCCCCTGCACGCCTGCCTCAATCCTAACAACGTCACCGCCGCTTCATCGCGGTCAAGGACATGTCCATAGCCTTGGACATGCAGTCTCCTAGTTCCGCTTCACTTCCCGGAGCTATGCCGACGACGGACCCTATCCACAGTCAGCTGATACGCGAGGGGGAGTTGGCCGCAAAGACGCTACCCTCCGGCAGCCGCAAGGGGCCTGAGCGACGGAGCGAAAGTTCTGTCGTGTGGTGGACCGTGAAGAATGGGGATGGAGGGACATAGCCGGGAAGAAAACCAGACCGCCTCACCCGCGAGTGATCTAATCGAATAAAATTACTTCGACGACCTGGTCTGAGTCATAAGAAACAGCGACATCGCCCCCGCAGCGAACACCACCAGCTGAAGCATGTCCGAAAAATTCACCGAGCTGTTCCAAGAGTACACCATCATCACGGTGGCCACCACGGCAAGCAGGGCGTATCCAAGTGTGGTTGTGAGTTTAGCGCGCATAGGGCAGTCCTTCATGTCTCGAACGCGATGGATACACATTCCCAAAGGAATGCCCTGGCGTAGACCAGGGATCACTCGTGGAGCCCAGCGAAAGAGTTCGGTAGACAGGAAGCAAAATCCCCACACCCATTTCGAACTGCGGAAGCTCTATTTCTGAACTTTTTCCGCCTCGGTCTCACGCGTAACAGTAGCGAACGACCGTCTCTTAACACGCGCGCGCGACAAATTGACAGAGAAATTTTGAAATCATTTCTCATACCACCACGGGAAATATATGTGTCGAATCCAAAACAGTTCGAGCCGAAACATCATATTTAGCAGCGGTTTTTTGAGGTTCGCATTCGCCGGCTTGGATGAAAGAACATGGCGTAAGTGCAAGAAACACAGATGGTTTTCTTGCACCGCATCGGTTAGTCCCGATACAACCATCAGAAGAGCTGACACTAGGAAGAGGTGGCAACGGCGCATTCCCAGTGCTTACCAGGGGCCGCATTAGGAATTTCGGCTGGTGAGTCGAAACATTGCAAATGTCATCTATCGGTCGCGAACGAATGCCGTTGCGATTTTCTGCCCAACCGACTCGAGGCCAAGTCAGGAGCGCGATAAATTATTCTGAGCCGAAACCATGGGCAGCCGCAGCGAAGCGAAAGTTAGAATCGAATCACTAGCCACCCAGCTGCTTCAGCAGCAATTCGGCCTCTGTCCGCTCCTTAAACGATGGATTGGCCTGGAGTGACTTTACCAAAACATCCTTGGCTTGGACTTGATCGCCATTGCGTTGGAGGGCCGCCGCATAATGGTATCCGACGTTCGGGTCCTTGGAGTTCAACGCGTAGGACTTGGCGAGCAACGCGACTCCTTTTTTTAGGTCCCGTTTCGTCGTTTCGAGCCACCCTAATGTGTCCATTACCTCAGGAGAATCGGGAGCGAGATCAAGTGCCCGCTGGCCGATCTCGAACGCACGCGGATTATTCTTTTCGCCATAGAGCCAAGCGAGGTTGTTGAGCAGCACGGGATTGTCCGGCAGCTTTCCATTCATCGCCTCAGTCTCCTTGATAGCGTCGTCGATCCGACCATCATTGATATAGGCGCTTA
>SCTM01000270.1 GCA_004297485.1 Rhodospirillaceae bacterium | reverse complement strand
TCGCAAATAGAAGACGAGGAAAAGAGGTCACAGCGGTGATTTCGGGGACTCCTTGATTGCATTTCTCTATGGCAGCGGACCGGTCAAATGCCCAAACTCGTTTCGGTGGGATCGGCAATGCGAGGGACTGCCGTTCCAATTGATAACATTGGATTCGCCGCAAAGATCAACTCTATGCTGATGCGCGAGTTGGGTAGTCCTGCAAAGCTCGACATCTAACCGGAATTTGCACCCGACCCGTTGGCGCAGGTTCGCGGGTTCGTTCTTGGAGATTCGCCATGGGGCCGCATGAGCTAATTGCTCGGAACGGAATTCTGAATGCGCTGGCCATACACAGCCGAGGCGTGGATCGGGCGGACCTTAATCTTCTTTCGGCAGCCTATCATCCACAGGCAACCGTGGATTATGGATTTTTCAAAGGTCCCGCGGAGACGCTATGTACGATTCTGGCCGAAGCTCAGAAACCTACATTACCTACGCTCCATCGCACCTCCAACGCGATCATCCGGGTGAAGGGCGAGCAAGCCATTTCAGAATCCTACGTGATCGCCTATGCCGAAGAAGTGAATGTGCAGCGATTTATTCTTGGGCGGTATCTAGATCGCCACGCTTGCCGCGACGGGCAGTGGCGGTTGACTCACCGAACCTATGTGCTCGACGGCAATGCCAATCGCTCGAATGCTGCCGAACGTGCCGATCCGCCGGTGCTTCACGATAATTTGACGCCATATGGCGGCAAAGGCGCATCCGATGCCGGCCGTGCTATGCTCACCTATTATGAAGCTTCATCCCGCCACCTGCAGAAGGCCAAGCCCATGACTGCTGACCCCGCTGCGCTTGATGCCGCAATTTCACGTATGGCAATCCACGATCTTGTCACCGCTTATTGCAGGGGCGTCGATCGCGGAGATGCTTCGCTGCTTGCGTCGATTTTCTGGGAAGACTCGACCGTTATTTCAGGGATCGTCAACGGAAGCGGGGCGCAGTTCGCGGAGAAGATCACCGCCTACTGTACCAGTAATCTTGGCTATTGCTTCCATTCCGTTTCCAATGAATGGATCGAGGTCAGTGGTAACCACGGAGTCGGCGAGCACTATGTCATTGCACACATGACCTCAAGTGGCACTGACGTGATGACGGGTGGGCGGTACCTGGACAGCTACGAGCGCCGTGATGGCGTTTGGAAGATCAAGAACCGCACCTTCGTTTCCGATTGGAACACGCATCATCCCACAACCATGCAAACGGACGGGTTTTATGCGCCCCTCGATACCCGCGGCAGCTTCGGTAGGGGCGATCCGATCTATGACCATTGGGCGAGCCTTTAAGTCGTTAAATCGCGAGAGGGAAAAGTCGTATGGGGCGTGTATCAGGGAAAGTAGCCCTAATTACGGGCGGAGCATCGGGTCTCGGCGCCGAGGATGCGCGTGTGCTGGCGCGCGAAGGGGCCAGCGTGGTTATCACCGATATCCAAGATGATCTTGGAGCGCAGGTTGCTGCCAAAATTCCCAACTGCAAGTACTTCAGCCACGACGTGCGCGATGAGCGACGGTGGTCAGAAATCGTGGCTGATACGATCAAAACGTTCGGACGGTTGGACATCCTGGTGAACAATGCTGGCCTCGTGCGTTTCGGGACCATCGAAGATTTGTCCTATGCCGATTATAAGCTGCAAGTAGAGGTTATGCTCAACGGGACTTTCCTCGGTTGTAAGGCTGCAATCCCCTACATGACGAAGAGTGGAGGGGGAGCCATAATCAACATGTCCTCAATCGGCGGCATCAAGGGCATCAGTTCGATACCGGCTTACGCCGGGGCAAAGGGTGGAATTATCGCCTTGACCCGCAGTGTTGCGGTCCACTGTCAAGAAAAGGGCTATAAAATCCGCGTCAACGCCATTGCTCCGGGCGGGATTGAAACGCCCATGACGGCTCAGGCCGTGGCTCAACTTGGTCCAGACGATGTAGGGCTCGCCCAGAGTCGTGACCATGGTATGGGGAAACCAGAGGATGTGGCCAACCTGGTGCTCTTCCTTGCCTCCGAAGAGGGGCGTTTTATCACCGGCACCACGATTACGATCGACAATGGCGAGACGATGAAATGATCTAGCTACCTCCATCAAGATCTCACTATGCGGGGCCTGCCCGTAGGTATTCCTCCAGAATCATGGCTCGCTCGAATGGTGATTTCTTGGCCACGATCCATGAGGCCCGAACTTAGTGCCTTGGTGGGATCGCTACAGGCAGTACCGCCAGATTAGCATTCAGTTCGAGCACGCGACTGAGGGGAATGATGGAGGCTCATGTTGCCACCGCATACGATTATATAGTAGTTGGCGCTGGTTCTGCCGGGTCCGTGCTCGCGAATAGGTTGTCGGCTGATCCCTCCAAGCGGGTTCTTTTGATCGAAGCAGGCGGAGAAAACCGCGCATTTCTCGTCAGCATGCCCAAAGGTATCGGCAAGCTCGTCATCGATCCAAAATATAGTTGGCAATACCCTGTCCAACCGGAGCGTTTTGGTGGAATTCGGGTGAACGAAAGTTGGCAGCGCGGACGGGGGCTCGGCGGTTCGTCGGCCATCAACGGTATGATATACGTCCGTGGTCAACCAGAAGACTACGCCAATTGGGAGCGTGAAGCGGGCCCTGAGTGGGGATGGCCGGCGATGAAGCGCGCATTTCGTGCCATCGAGAATCACGAACTGGGTGATGATGGTTGCCGCGGCGTCGGCGGTCCGGTTCACATCACCACCAATAAATTCCGTTATCCTCTTGCCGAACAGGCCATTCTGGCAGGTGAGCAGATGGGGCTTCCGCGACATGAAGACCTCAACCACGAGGATCAAGAAGGCGTTGGTTATTATTGCTACAACATCAAAAATGGCCGCCGTCAGAGTGCGGCAACAGCCTTTCTTGATCCGATCCGAAGTCGTAAGAATTTGGAAATCCTCACGGACGTTTACGTCAACCGCATCCTGTTCGATGACGCGCGTGCCGTCGGCATCGAATGCCGCACCGAGAGCGGGCGCGTCATTTTTAAAAGCCAGCAGGAAATCATCGTCGCTTGCGGCGCCGTCAACTCGCCCAAACTCCTGCAGCTATCGGGGATCGGGCCGGGGGAGTTGTTGCGAGCGCACGGTATCGACGTAGTGCACGACAGTCCGGATGTGGGCCGTCGTCTGCGCGAACACCTTGGACTCATGCATACCTATCGACTGCGTGGCGATCGTGGGGTTAACCATCGGCTTTATGGTATTGGGCTGGCATTTAGCACCCTCCAATATCTCCTTACACACACCGGGCCGCTCTCCAATGGTGCCTTGGAAGTAGGGGCCTTCGTCCGGACGAATCCTTCCGAATCCCGTCCTAATGCCCAATTGTATATCAGCGGTTGGACGCTCGACGTTCCTAAGGACAGGAACATATCAGCCCCCATGCAGGCGGTGGAGCGGAGACCCGGCATAACGGCCATGGCTCAGCTCATACGCCAGGAGAGTGAAGGCTCCTTGGAAATCACGTCTTCCAACCCCGATGCGCCGCTAAAGATTTCACCGAACTGGGCATCGACCGAGCGTGATCGCCGCGAGATAATAGAATTGGTTCACTATATACGCCGTTATGTCGCGCAGCCCGCCTTGGCGGCGTATGTTGCCGAGGAATTACGTCCCGGCCCGGATGTTCGCTCGGACGAGGAAATCCTCGCCTTCATGATCGGGAACGCGAGTTGTGGCACCCATGCGGTCCGGAGTTGCCGCATGGGACGTGACGAGCGATCGGTCGTTGATGAACGATTGCGCGTGCGCGGCGTGCATGGATTACGCGTGGTGGACTGCTCGATAATGCCCGGATTAATTTCGGGGAATACCAACGGACCGGCGATGGCCACAGGATGGCGCGCCGCCGACTTGATACTCGAAGACGCGAGATTGGGAAATGTTTTGGTGTCCTAAAGACGGCCCGGTGAACTCAAGGGAATAAGTCTCGTGAAAACGTATCGCGTGCGGGCAAGCGTTATATAGATCGACCGCCGCAATACTCGGCGATGCCTGCGGAGCTTTCTAGAGGCTCTCAGCTTTCTTGGCGTTGCACGCCGCAATGATAGGCGTGGGGTCGAAGTAGTAGGGACGAATTTCGAATATCTTTCCGTCTCGAATATGGAATAGCTCGCAGAGATGCGCGGGCGAAAGAGATTTATCCTTGAATTCAAACGATAGAATTGTGATGGCATAATCACCCCCCGTCGTCGTCTGAACGCGACGTAGGGCCGCAACGTCCATCATCCCCATCACTTTGGTATAAAGCTCTCGCAGTGCAGTCCGGCCCTTGTAGACACCGGCCATCGGCAAGTTATCTGCCTCTGTGATGACTAAATCGTCGGCCAACATTTTCTCGGCTGCGTCGAAATCACCCGCGCCGGTGGCTGCATAGAGGTCGTCGACCAGCCGCAGTATCTGCTCATGAGTCATAACGCCCATCCCCATCACCCTATACCCGTTGATTCGGGCTTCGGCCACAGCTTTGATAATTATATGGCCGCTTGCACCTAACGATAAGGCTAGAAGCCAAATCGCCCAACGTGGATTATTGGTGGACTGTGGATGAGGTGCGGCAAGTAACATTGAGGAAGCGCCCGTTGGGGGGCAGCCCCAGACGCCTTTGATCTGACTCGCGGACCGATGCCAGTCCTGGGTGGGGTTCTCCAGTCTCGCAATCGGACCTACCCGGCAGGCATCATCGAGCGGGCCTTGGCGAGTGGTCAGACCATTGCGTGAAAGGGTGCGGATGGAAAATTCAGTGCCCGCTCTCCGGCTGATCAGGGATAATGAGGTTTCAACGTCCACACAATTTTCACCTCACCATTGGCATAGGTTCGCGGGCCGCCAACACAGATTACATTGATGGGCATCATTGGCAGGGAGGATCTAGGTCATGCCGTTTACCGGACCTACTGAGGATCGCGTCGCTATCCGAGAACTGCTTGAGGCATATGCTGACGCTGTCACCCGCTGCAATGCAGAGGATTGGGCGGCGACGTGGGCTGAGGATGGCGAATGGTCCTTGCCCGACTACCCCGAAATCGGGACAACAAAGGGCAAAGCCGCTGTCGTCGCCATGTGGATTGAGGCGATGAAGGCCTATCCCGGCATTGTTTTCCAAGCTTGGCCGGGATCCATCGAAGTTGACGGTAACCGCGCAATTGTTCGCAGTTACACCTCCGAGGTCTATGACAAAGACGGTGTCACGAAGCGGGATCGCGGTCGTTATGAAGATATTTGCATTAAAATTAGCGGCAAATGGCTATTCTCCAGTCGGTCATTTCGCAATATTCATCGGCAGGGATAGGCATCTCGGCAGTCGTCAGTGTAACTTCTGGCGATGATAGTAGGGCGATTGCGCTCTTCGGATTCAGCTTCCGGCATGACGCGTGAAGCCAAACGCCGCCGAATTTTCACCTTCGAGTCTGCATGAGTTTCCGGTTCACGATCTCGCTAGCAGGAAACGAAGGCCGGGACGATGCGCTGGCGTTTACGCCGGCTCCCAAGACGTATGTTCCTCAGCGACATACATTCGTGTTTTCGAGCGATCCATGAAGCGCGCTTCGTCCTCGACAACGATCTTCGCCTCGTCGGGTGCGGCAACTTTAGCGGCCATCTCTTTCCACTGGCCCGCATTCTCGAACCACACCTCGGTCACGCAATCGAAATCAGACTCGGTCTCCACATCTCCTACCGGATGACTGATCGGCCGTAGATAGCGACGCTGATATTTGAGTGCCGTCGCACGCAGGTATTTATCCCCCAGCTTGGCATGGGTCGATTCATAATAGTCTTTGAATTGCTGAAATGTCAGCCCGGGCTTGCGCTTAAAGAACATCAGAACCTTGTACATTGGCGGTCCTTCGTGCAGGGCGCTGAATGTGTGCGGTCACAGCTAAACCATCATTCCGCTCGCTGAGCGGTCGGGACCGGATCAATAGAGGCTTAATCGATTGGGCTTTTCAAAACGAGTTAGACTCTCAATCAAAGTGCTAACTGGGATTGGAACCATTAAGCGGCCTGCGCGAGCTGACGGTTGCCCATTTTCTCCCACCCATCTTGGGTTCGCTTATAGCTTGAGACATAACGCCGCTCGGCATGCTGGAGAAACGAAGTTCCCACCTCGCAACATGATGAGATGGGAACCCTCGCTCACATTCGCCAAACGCAGGTGCGGATTCCAGCCATTGTTTACCAGTGGAATTTGACCGTGACGCCCATTTCCCGCGGCGGACTATAGGCCACGAGCCCGAAGATGCCTGGGGCGTCATACACACTTTCGATATAGTGGCGATCGGTCAAATTACGAACCCAATAGCCTATGGACCATTTTGAATTGTCAGGTGTCCATTCGATGTTGGCGTCGATATAACTCATCGACTGAATGTAGGATCGAATCGGATTCGTCAGTCCTTCTTCGTATTTTGGCGCCGTGAAGCGGTATTGTGCGCCGATCGTCGTATCACCGGAAAGAACCGCAAAGGTATATTTGAAGCCTGCGGTTGCCGTCCAAGGCGGCGCGTTCTGCATCCTCTTGCCGCTCAGGTTGACAATTGCTCCTCCAGCATTCGGGTCAGAATAATTAAACTTGGAATAGCGTGCGTCTAGATAAGCTACCGCAGCATTGATCTCCAAGCCTTTGGTCGGCAACGCAGACAATTCAAACTCAAAACCTTTGGTCTTGGCGCTGGCGGCGTTCAGAATCGAATTCCCGTTCACCGTGACATGGGTAGCGGGATCGGTACGGAAATAGATTTCTGCCAGCTGTATGTCCTGATAGTTATTGTAAAAGAGGGCTAAATTAGCCCGCAGAGTTTGGTCCAACCACGTGCTTTTGACGCCGGCTTCATATGTATCGACGTGCTCCGGCCCATAAGGACCAATGTCGGCTGCAACGGTGATCCGGCCTACAAATCCACCGGATTTAAATCCTCGCGAGAAGGATGCGTAAGTCATTAAATCGTCTGTCCACTGATAATTCAGTCCAATTTTAGCCGCGTAATCGTTCCAGGATTTTCGGCCTGTCGCGATAAAGGACCCCGGCAACGGCGTATCGCCACTAAATGTTGCGGTGCCGCCCAGATTTATAAAGGAGGAAATTCCGGCGTTCATCCGGGTCGCTTCATGCGTGCCACGGATACCGAGCTGCATTTTCAATTGCTGTGTGAGGTCAACACTGGCTTGTGCGAATAGTGATCCCGACCAGTTTTTCTGATCCTGTGTATTCAGTTGCCGAAAACCGGGGGCCGCAAATTGGATAAGATAATTTTGATAATGGTCGTAATGGTCCACCAAAGCGAAGGCGCCCGTCAACAGCTCAACACGATCCGTCGGATGGAAGGTGTCCCGAAGTTCCTGGGAGAACTGCCACCCATTGGTTTTACGATCGGTGGCGTCCAAGAACAGCGGCGTACCGTCTTGATCGGTGTCTTCATGCAGCGAGAAAGACCGGTAGCCTGTAATGGACGTCAGCTGGCCGATCGGGCTATCCCAATTCATATTTAGAGTAATCGCATACATATCCTGATTCGAAAAATCAGGAACGGTATTGTTGGCCGAATAATATTTCGCCGGCGCCACGCAGCGATGCCCCGGTACACAGGGCGAACTATACATAGGCAATGCATCGCCCGTCGGTTGCGTACCCGGAGCCACATACAACGCCTCGCCGGGAAATGCGCCGTTGACCACAATCGGTGCGCCGTCCCTCGAGCGATCATACTCAAGGCTCAAATTTGCCTCGAAGTTGGAACTCGGTGTCAACTTCAGATAAGCACGTACGGCGTTGTCGTTGACGTCGCCCATGGGGCGACCATTGACAATATTCGTGAAGTAACCGTCGCGTCCGTTGTGCACCACTGAAATTTTGCCGGCGAGATCATCTTGAACGATAGGAAACTCGACAGCCGCATCCACATCTACCCGATTGTAGTTGCCAACGGTTGCTTGCCCATCGCCGCCATACGAACCCGTCGGACCTTTGGTTACGACGTTCACCACGCCGCCAGTGGTATTGGCACCAAATAGCGTGCCTTGAGGGCCACGGAGAATTTCAATCCGATCAACATTGAATAAATCGAGCAATGAAGCCATGTTGAAATACTGCGGCACGCCGTCAAGCACGACACTCACGGTCGTGCCCGCATAAGGATCGGGCTCGATGACGCCCATGCCACGTATGTTGAAGACTGCGCCGTGAGGCGTATTTGAGAAGTGTCCGATCTGCACATTGGGAACGGAGCCGGCTAAAGCCTGCAAGTCGGCCTGATGCGACCCGGCAAATTGATCGGCGCTGATTGCCGTGACGGATATTGGGACTGCCTGAATATTCTCGGATTTCTTCTGGGCAGTCACCACGATCTCTTCCAGTTTTGCTCCATCCACCGGTTGATCGCCTGTTGCCGCAAGGGCTGTCATTGGCAGTATTGAAACGCCAGCCAGAAAGCCAACTCGGACCCGCCAACGCGCAATCACACTCACGTTACGCATACGCCTTCTCCCCATATATTTTGTTTACACGCGCTACGCCTACGGATTTTTTCAAATACGCTTGGATTCTTGATTGTAGGAAAACCCTGCCTACTAGATAGGCCACCTGTCCGGTGCACCAGGCGTCCCGAGCCGGCCGCCGCGAACAATCTCCTCAATGAGTTATAACCTTGCTCATTTTCTTAGGCGGGCCACTCTATGAATAAATAAAAATTACATCTCCTCTCTCTTTGGTTAGGTGTGCTGTTCGGAGCTTTCTTTCACCGTTGGTGGAACAGGAGTGGCAAGACGAACCCATGCAAAATAGACGCCGGAGATCAAATCGATTGTCCGGCTCAAGAAGTTGCGCGGTCAGGCTGAATGGGCGCTGTGTCGCCCTCGCATGGAGACAATAGCCCACCTGACGCGCTGTCATTGCGCGTTCGCGAGTGCCGGTCGAATTCCATTCCGAGACAAGTCACGTGCCGGAGGAATATCTCAACTTTCGGAGCCGATCCTGCGATTCCGATCCGTCGACCTTCCAGAAAATATCCCCCAGCGCCACCGGTGCCGGGAGGTGACGTCAAGCGCGGTTCCGACCCAGGACGAGATCGGATGCCTTCTCGCCAATCATGATGATGGCGGCGTTCGTGTTGCCGGAGACGAGTGCAGGCATAATGGAGCCGTCGGCGATCCTGAGATTTTCGAGTCCGTACACACGCAGTTCAGGATCGACAACAGCGGCCAGGTCGACACCCATTTTTGATGAGCAGGTTGGATGGTAGAGCGAGGCGCCTGTCGCACGTGCGTAATCGAGCAACTGTTCGTCGGTCGCTATGCTCGATCCTGGACTCACTTCGTGCTCCCAATAGTCCAGAACGGCGGGCTGTCTCATCAACTCGCGTATCTGCTTCATGCCAGAGATAATGGCGTTCTCGTCTGCGAGTGTGCCGAGATAGTTTGCGAATATCCGCGGCGCTTGATGTGGGTCGCAAGTTGCCGCGCGCACCCAACCACGACTTTCAGGCCGAAGTGGGCACGCAGAGACGGTAAAGCCCGAAAATGTGTCAAGCCGATCCCCCATCTTCTGTGAACTGAAATTGATGAATAGCAACTGTAGGTCAGGGGTTGCAGCGCAAGGATCGGTGCGCAAAAACGCACCGGCATAGCCCGCGCTTACCGTCAATGGGCCCTTGCGTTGGCTCAAGTACCGCCATCCGATGCGAATACGACGTGTGAGCGAGGCCAGATCGTCATTGAGAGTAATTGGCTTTGAGGCGCGGAAGACGTGTCGCACCTGCATGTGATCCTGCAGGTTTTCGCCAACGCCGGGAAGGTCATGTACAATACGGGCGCCAATGTCTTGCAACAATTTCCCGCCGCCAACACCGGACACCTGGAGCAAGTGGGGTGTGTTGATAGCGCCCGCGGCCAGGATGATGTCGCCGTTCGCCTGTGCTGTCTTGATATCGCCCCGCGATGCCCACTCTATGCCGATCGCACGCCGACCATCGAACAAGATACGCCGGGCATGAGCATTCGGCAGTATGACGAGATTCCGGCGGTCGCGCACCGGCCGCAGATAAGCCGTTGCCGCACTGCACCGACGTCCCTGTTTTGTGGTCAGTTGATAATAGCCGGCCCCCTCTTGGGTGACTCCGTTGAAGTCGTCGTTCCTGGGCAGACCCATCTGCTCCGCAGCCGCAATCAATGCATCACACAACTCGTGTGGCTCGCTCTGGTCAGAGACCGTGAGCGGGCCATCGCTGCCGTGATATGCATCCTCGCCACGGACCTGGTGTTCGGCGCGCTTGAAATAGGGGAGCACGTCGTCAAAGCTCCAGCCGACGCAGCCGAGCTGCCGCCAGTGATCGAAGTCCTCGCGTTGCCCACGGATATAGATCAAGCCGTTGATTGATGATGAGCCGCCCAGCACGCGTCCACGCGGTTGAGGAATCTTCCGATTGTTGAGTCCAGGTTCAGGCTCAGTGGAGAAAAGCCAATTCAGCTTCGGATGTGTGAACAGCTTTCCATATCCAATGGGGACATGGATCCAGGGATTCCAATCCTCGCCACCTGCTTCCAGCAGGAGGACTCGCCGTTTAGGATCGGCGCTGAGTCGGTTAGCAAGCACACAACCCGCCGACCCGGCGCCGACGATAATGTGATCGAAGTGGCCAAGAATCTCACTCATGAAGCGTCGCCTACTTCCTTAGCGACAATTTCCGCAATGGCCATGCTCGCGGTCAGGCCCGGAGATTCGACGCCATAAAGCGCAACGAAGCGCGCGACACCGTGCTGCGCGGGTGTCGCGATCTTGAAGTCCACGGCCGACTCGCCGGGACCAGAGAGCTTCGGTCTCACGCCTGCATAGCCTGGCGACATGTGATCCGCATTCACCTCTGGCCACCAACGTCGAACGGCTTCGGTGAACCGCGACGGGTCTGCGAGATCGATCGAATAGTCGATGGAATCCACCCATTTCACATCCGGGCCAAAGCGCGCTTGTCCCCCCATGTCGAATGTCAAGTGCACGCCCAAACCACCATGTTCAGGGAGGGGATAAATCAATCGCCCAAATGGTGTCCTCCCGGCGTACGTGCAGTAGCTACCCTTGGCAAGGCGCAGCCGTGGGATGTGTTGCTCGCTCATGCCCTCGACGGTACGGCTGACGTTTTGCGCGAAGAGCCCAGCCGAATTGATGACCCAGCTTGCGTGCACGACAGGTTCCGTTTCGCCGGCAATACTCACGTTCCATCCCTGACCGCTTTGCCTTATCCGGGTCACTTGTGTTCGACAGACAAGGCGAGCGCCGTATGTCTCCGCCTCGCCAAGAAGCGCTTGCATGTAGGCGTGGCTATCGATGATGCCCGTGTTGGGCGAGAACAGTGCACCGGCGGCGCGCACCGCCGGCTCCAAGCGACGAAGTTCTTGGATGTCAATCAATCTCGAGTCGGCTCCGTTCGCGTGAGCCAATCGAGAAAGCTGTTCCAACTCTTGTACTTGTGCGTCATTGACCGCGACAACTAATTTCCCGCACTGTCGATGTGGAACACCGCGCGCATTGCAAAATGCGTAGAGCAGGTCCCTGCCGCGTACGCAGGTGCGTGCTTTAAGGCTCTGCGATTCATAGTAGAGCCCGGCATGGATCACTTCACTATTGCGTGAACTAGTCCAACTGCCAAACACCGGCTCGCCGTCGAGAATGAGCGTGTCGACGCCTTTCCTCGCAAGTTCGCGTCCGGTTGCCAGACCGATCACACCCGCTCCGATGATCACAACATCGACGGAATTATTCATGGTTGGCGGAAGAATGACGTGGCGCGGGCCCTGTGCTTGCGCGCAAAATCAAATCAGCCGGGAGTTGCAGATCGCTGCTTTCGCGTCCGCCGATCGCATCGATCAATGAATTAGTCGCGTGCCTGCCCATGTCTGAGGCAGGCACGCGTATTGTCGTAAGTGGCGGCGTGAGCAGGGCGGCGAAGTCGACATCGTCGAAGCCCGTGACCGAGATGTCTCCTGGGACGCGCACACCGCGCTGGGCGGCTTCAGCCATTGCGCCGGCGGCGAGCAGATCGGAACCGCAGATAATCGCAGTGGGCTGCGGGCATAGTGTGAGCACACGCGACATGGCCTCTTGTCCAGCGTGAATTGAAAAAGGGCAGACGATGACGGCCTCTTCTTTTAAGGCGGTCCCGTTGGCGAGCAGCGCATCTCTGATGCCTTCAAGGCGCGAACGAGCCCGTTCATTGTGCTGGTAATCGCCCGTCAAAACAGCAAAGCGTCTGTGGCCGAGATCCAGCAGATGACGCACTACGGTTTGCATAGCGCTGCGGTTGGATACGCCGATGCAACCCTTGCCCCGCGCCTCGTCATACGACCACGCGTAGATATGTGGGGTTGCAGACAATATCTCGGCCACATCCGGATGATGATCGGCACCGATGAGGATCAAGCCGTCGACGCCGCGCTGAACAAACGAGCGCACATGGGCCAAACCCTGCGCACGCTCGTATTCATGGCTCGCGATGAGCAATTGCAGCCCTCTCGCTGCCGCTGCCGTCTGCGACGCCTGGGCGAACGCGGCGTAGATGGGGTTGGCAAGCGTCGGCGCCAAGAGGCCGATTGTTGCGGTGCGGCGAGAGGCCAGCGCGCGTGCCGCGAGGTCGGGCGCGTAGTCCAGTCGCTCCGCCGCCGCACGAACCGCTGCGCGCGTGCTTTCACGGACAGCCTCCGGGTGGGAGAGCGCGCGCGAGGCGCTTCCCAAGGAAACACCGGCGAGCGCCGCCACATCCTTCAGTCGTGGTTTTGAACCAACGCCGCGCAAGTCACTCCGACCTTGACTAATAAAGCGCTTCAACTAAGATTAACCATATATAACCATATATATATGGCAATATAAATATCAAAATTGAAGCGCTTCAAGGTGTCGGTATGGAGCATGGCGGCCGAGCAGGCTACAAATGGTGGACCCCCCTGCAAACACGTTGGAACGACGGCGACCCGTATGGCCACGTCAACAACGCGGTCTATTACGCGCTCTTCGACACCGCCGTGACGCGGCTGCTCTTTGAGCGAAGGGTGATCTCAATGCAGAGCCCGAGCATAGGGTTATGCGTGGAAAGCTATTGCCGATACTTCGCCCCCATCACGTTTCCGGAGGAACTTTACGGAGGCGTTCGCTTAGCCAAAATCGGCAACAAGAGCCTGCGCTATGAGGTGGGGCTGTTTCTCGCGGACAATGAAGCGCCCGCCGCGGCTGGATACTTCGTCCATGTCTTCGTAGATCGCGCAACGAGAAGGCCCCAAGCGCTCAGCGAAGCCCAAAAGGAGGCATTGCAAGATCTCGCCATCTCGGATGGCCAAGCTTGAACGTCACGATCAATGCACCAATGAGCAAGTGAGGGAAGATGCGCCAGCGCGAGGCCGTTCATTGCAATCTCATTGGTGATCAGTGGGTCGGAGGTGCGCCCACGCCGAACGTCAATCCTTCTGACTGGGCAGACGAAATCGGCCTATATGCGCATGCAGACGCGAGCCAGCTTGGCGCCGCGGTCGCCGCCGCACGGGCGGCGTTCGAGACTTGGTCGGTGAGTTCGCCGCAAACCCGGTTTGACGTGCTCGACCGCGCGGGAACGCTGATTCTGGAGCGACGAGACACCTTGGGCCAGTTGCTGGCGCGCGAGGAAGGTAAGATTCTGGCCGAAGCCACTGCAGAGGTGGTGCGCGCTGGGATGGTGCTCAAATTCTTTGCTGGCGAAGCCGTTCGCATGGCAGGCGATCGGATGGACTCCGTGCGGCAAGGCGTGGACGTCGAAGTGACGCGGGAACCTGTCGGAGTGATCGCGATCATCACGCCATGGAATTTCCCAATCGCAATTCCAGCCTGGAAACTTGGCCCGGCATTGGCCTTTGGCAACACGGTTGTGTTCAAGCCAGCAGAGTTGACGCCCGGATGCGCGCACGCACTTGTGTCGATCCTACGCGAGGCGGGGTTGCCCACGGGCGTCGTCAATCTGGTGATGGGGCGTGGCTCCGTTCTCGGCGATGCGCTGCTTGACTCTCCTGATATCGATGGCGTGTCGTTCACCGGTTCGGTGCCGACCGGCAGGCGCATTGCTGCGCGATGTGCGCAAGCCACCAAGCGCGTCCAATGCGAGATGGGCGGCAAGAACCCCATGGTCGTTCTCGATGATGCCGACATGAACGTTGCGATCGCTGCCTGCATCAATGGCGCATTCTTCAGCACGGGCCAGCGCTGCACGGCGTCGTCGCGCCTCATCGTCACCAAAGGGGTGCATGAGAGATTCATCAAAGCGATGAGCGAGCGGGTGGCATCGCTCAAGGTCGGAAGTGCTCTCGATCCGGCGACCGAGATTGGGCCGGTGGTCGACCAAAAGCAGTTCGAAAGCAATCTCGATTATTTGGACTTGGCCCACAATGAAGGTGCTAAGATTGTCGGTGGCCAGAAAGTGAAGCAAGCCACTGAAGGCTGGTTCTTGAGCCCGGCGCTATTGCTGGACACGACGCCCTCGATGCGTGTCAACCGCGAGGAGATTTTTGGTCCGATCGCGAGCGTCATTCGCGTCGCGGACTACGAGGAAGCGGTGGCGGTGGCGAATGACACGGAGTTCGGGCTCTCCGCAGGCATCTGTACCACCTCGCTGCGTCACGCGCGCGACTTCAAGCGCCGCGCGCGCGCTGGAATGGTTATGGTGAACTTGCCGACCGCAGGCGTTGATTACCATGCGCCGTTCGGCGGACGCCGCGCCTCGTCGTTCGGTCCGCGCGAGCAAGGATCCTACGCGCGAGAATTCTATACCATCGTCAAGACTTGCTACACGGGGTGATCTCATGACGCCTGGTACTTTGATTGGTTCGTTCAGGGAAAGCGTGCCTGCGACTTGCTCATGAATCCGGCAGGCGCCCTTGCCGCTGGCGCCGACATGCATCGCGATCTGGTCGACCTCGGAGAATAAACGGAGGAGCATTAGCGGCTACACCGCGACCAGGAACACAACCCATTGCCATGCGTTACGACAAGGTGGCTCGAGCCCTTCCTCTCTGAATCTGTCTCGCCGCCGCCATAGTTTGGTGAGCTTTATTGAGTGCGGACCGCGGGGCCCACGTTGAAAACTAATCAAAGTTACAGTTGGAGCAGGAAAGGCCGATCGGTACAAAGACAGGTCAGGTGGCATTTTAGGAGGCAAAGCCTCTATGCGATGTGCCGTGAATGATACAGGAAGGTTCGTATTCGTCATTTGAATCGCGCGGCGGATTAATATCCAAAAATTGAAAGCCGGGGAGAAATCTGCAAATGCGATTCTGTCTTCACCCCTTGGAAAAGCTGCGAATCGCTATGAGTTCAGACGGATATGCGGTCGCCGGAGTGAGCGACTTTGAGTAAGACATTTAATTTGGAAGCAGAGGTTCGCGATCTAGCTGCTCGACGCGATATTTACGACGCGCTTTGCCGTTACATGCGTGGACAAGATCGGCTCGATCCGGTGTTGCATCGATCGGCCTTCCACGACGGTGCCTATGTCGATTGCGGTTTGATGAATGGGACCGCGGACGAATTCGTCGCTTTTGCCCAGGGATTTCTCGCCGGCATGGGAGGTAGCCAGCACATCATTGGTCAGGTCCAGATTGATCTTCGTGGCGATGAAGCCTCTGGCGAAGTGTATTTCTACGCATGGCATCGAATGGTCGAGGATGGCGCGCCCAAGGATCTGTTGGTGGCTGGCCGCTATGTGGACGAGTATGCCTGCCGGAATGGTGCATGGCGTATCGTAAAGCGCCGCGAGCTCGTGGATTGGGCGCGGACCGATCCTGCCGCTGACGGCTTTCTTGGTAAGAATCCCGGCGTGTTGCGCGGCGGTCGTCGCGGTGAGGATTTCAGTCAGAAGCGCAATTGGGACAAGTGAAAGCCATGGAACGCAAAACCTATCTGGGTGTGAGCCCGAGCGAGTTGGATCCCGAGGTGCGGGGCGATCCTATCGCAGGCGACCGCTACTACTGCCGTGACTGGGCGAAAAAGGAATTTGACACGGCGTTTGTGCGCTCCTGGCATATTGGAGGCATGCTTCATGATCTTGAGTCTGCGGGCGATTTTATCACTCACACGCTAGGAAAAGAGTCCATCCTGATGGTGCGTCAGCAGGATGGTACTGTGAAGGCCTTCTATAATGTATGCCAGCATCGCGGCAATCTCCTGGTGATGAGCCCAATGGGCGGTTTGCAGAAGTTCACGTGCTCCTATCATTCGTGGCAATACGCTATCGACGGGACCCTCACGGCCGTTCCCGATGCCGAGGATTACCTGCAAGGAAATCCATGCGGTAAAGTCACCCTCGCGGAAATTCGTTGTGACGTGTGGGGGGGCATGGTGTGGTTCTGTATGGATGAGAAGGCTAAGCCAGTTCGGGAATGGCTGGGTCCGATTGCCGAGCAGTTGGAGGCCTATCAGCTCCCGAAAATGAAGCGGACCATATACATGCGCGTGGAAGTGAACTGCAATTGGAAGATTATCCGCGACAATTTCAATGAAGCCTACCATCTCCCCACTTTGCACCCGGAGCTCAAGACCGCCATCGACGATCTGTACACGGATACGGTGTTTGAAATGTATCCCAATGAGCACAACAGGATGGTGATGAAAGGCTGTATGCCTTCCGGCAGATATGCATTCGATGCGGTGCCCGAGGCTCCACTCGATGGATTATTGCAGTTCTGGGAACTTAATCCCGATGATTACAGGGGCAAGTATAACGAAATCCGTCTGGCGATCGCGCGGCAACGTCGGAAGCTGGGGGAATCGAAGGGATACTGGACATTCAAGTATCTCGACGACAGCCAGATCGTGGACTTTTACCACTATACGCTTTTTCCAAACACGACCTTCACGATCGGGCCCGACGGTATGCAGGTGCTCCGATCCGAACCCCATCCCAGCGGCGATCCCGAAAAATGCATTTTTGATCACTGGTTTATCGCTCCGGAGATCATCGGACGGGAAGATATTGATGGGCCGGCGGGGAGCGCCAAATGGGAGATCGCGGATTTAAAGTATGGGAAGCACGGTGACTTTTCGCTGGGATTTGTGGCGGACCAGGATCTTTCAATTTGTGTTGGACAACAGAAAGGACTGCGTTCGCGCGGTTTCAAGGGGGGGTATCTAGCGTACCAGGAAAAGCGCGTGCAGCGGTTTCACGAGATTCTCAACGACTATGTAAATGGAGTCTGCTGATATGGATGTGCCAAATCGGCGGATCATGCAGACCGCATTCATTGTCAATGATATCGAATCAGCCTGTATGAAGTGGGTGAGAACAGCTGGTATTGGCCCATTCTTTTTGGTCCCGCATCTGGA
>SCTM01000269.1 GCA_004297485.1 Rhodospirillaceae bacterium | reverse complement strand
GTCCTGGGTCATGGTGCCGGGCGGTGTAACGGGTAAATCCGGTTCAGGCATAGGTCGGGGTTCGAGTCTAACCGATGGCGGCGGTTCAGGCACGGTGAGTTCTGACGTGGTTGCAGTAATTGCATGTGGCGCAACTTCACCACTTTTCGCTTGCTCCCCTTGATGGGGAGGGTCGCTGCGCAGTGGCGGGATCGGGGCGGAGGGTAGTAGATCATCTTGTTTTGGCTTCTCTATGTTGACGGCCTGACTTGCGGGGATCGGAGGTGCTTCGCATATCGCGCCGGGCGGCGTTTCTTCATCGGTCGTATCGTCATTTCGTATCTGTGGGGGCTCCTGGTCCGGACTTTTCCGCCGCCGCAACCAGCGGCCGATCCGGTGCGCGAACGGTTCGTGTTCCGAAGATTCGCGCGCAAGAGTTTCATCGGCGCGTGATGGGATTGGCTCCGGCGGCGGCGTATCGGCAGGCGTCACATCGACGGGTGTCGCATCGACGACCGGCCGCGACGCCGCCCGTCGCATCTGATCCGCCCGCTCTCGCGCTGTGGCTTCTCGCTGTGCCTGCGCCGCCTCCTCGTCGGCACGCCGGAGCGCTTCCAGCCTTTCGGCTTCGGCACGGGCCAATGCCGCCCTGCGTTCGCGTTCGGCTTCCTGGCGTTTCTGCTCACGTAACGCCACTTCGGCGGCTTCCATCTCCTTTTGAGCCTGACGGGAGGCCAGTGTCTCGGCGAATGCGGCGGCGATTCGTTGACGCTCCCGCTCCGCCGCTTCCGCGGTCTCCCGCTCCTGCTGGGCCTGTTGTGCGGCGCGCTCTGCCGCCCGCTCAGCTTCCTTCTGGTCTCGTGCGTGCTGGGCGGCGATCATGGCCTCCCGCTCTGCCTTCTGACGCGCGCTCTCCAATCTCTCCCGTTCCTGGCGTTCGCGCCGGGCCTCCTCGGCGGCGCGCCGGGCGGCTTCCTCGGCAACACGCGCTGCCGCGAGCTTGGCTTCCAGCCGCTCCTGTTCCCGCTGCGCCTCGGCAGCGGCTTCGCGCACGGCCTCCAGCCGCTTGCGTTCCCGTTCGGCCGCTGCCGCTGCGTCCTGTTTGCGACGTTCCTCCGCGACGACCTGTGCGGCTGCGCGTTCGCGGGCCAGCCGTTCCCGTTCCTGCTGGCTGGCCGCCGCCGCTTCCCGCTCGGCTTCGATGCGCTTGCGCTCCTGTTCGGCGGCCTCGGCGGCGTCGCGTTTGCGTTTCTCTTCCTCGGCGGCGCGCGTCGCCGCCTGCTGAGATTCCAAATGTTCCTTGTGCCACCGTTGTGCTGCGGCGATCCGTTCGGCTTCCAGCTGTTTGCGTTCCCGTTCGGCAGCCTCGGCCGCTTCCCGTTTGCGCTGTTCCTCCGCTGCCGCTTCGGCAGCCGCACGTTCCGCCTCGAGGCGTTTTCGCTCCCGCTCCGCTGCTGCCGCTGCTTCCTGTTCGGCTTCCAGGCGCTTGCGTTCCTGCTCGGCCGCGAGGCGCTTCTGTTCGCGCTCGGCTGCGCGTGCCGCTTCCTGCTCGGCTTCGACGCGTTTGCGTTCCTGTTCCGCTGCGGCGGCTGCTTCCTGTTTGCGCCGCTCCTCTTCCGCCGCCAGTACCGCCGCGTGTTCGGCTTCGCGGCGTTTCTGTTCGCGCTCGGCTTCGACGCGCTTGCGTTCCTGTTCCGCTGCTGCGGCTGCTTCCTGTTTGCGCTGTTCCTCTTCCGCCGCCAGTACCGCCGCGTGTTCGGCTTCGCGGCGTTTCTGTTCGCGCTCGACTGCGCGTGCCGCTTCCTGCTCGGCTTCGACGCGCTTGCGTTCCTGTTCCGCCGCGGCGGCTGCTTCCTGTTTGCGCTGTTCCTCTTCCGCCGCCAGCGTCGCCGCACGCTCGGCCTCAAGGCGATTTTGTTCCTGCGTGGCCGCGGCCTGGGCGGCCTTGGCGCGGTCGGTCTCCACTGTGACCATGGCGGCCACAAGTCCAGCCTCATCCGCCTGCGCGGGAATGGTGATGCTGAGCAGGTTCAAGCCGCGCAGGGGTGCGGCAACGGTCGTGGTCGCCGCCAGCGCGCTGATGCCGCGCGCCTTTGTGCTCAGCTCGCTGCGCTGGAGAACGGTGACCAGCGCGCGTGCCGCTTCGGCGGTGGTGAACACGGCGGCGTCGATGGTGTCGGCGGACAGCGCTTCGCGCAGTTCCGGCGGTGCTGTGTCGATCCGCGTCAGGGTGTAGAGCGGCAGCGGCCGTACCGCGAACCCCATGTTGGTCAGCACCGCCGTCAGATTGGACGGTGTTCCGGCGGCGCATGGATGAATCAGAGCGCCCGTCGCCGGCTTGAGGCGGTTGCCGACAATATTCGCCAGGTCCCGCGCGTCGTTTGCCGCCTCAACCTGTTTGAACCCCAACCGCCGTAGCGCGTCGGCGGTCACGGCGCTGTCGGCGAACACCGGAAAGGTCCGCACGCCCACCCGTGCGGCCAAGGCGCGGGCGGCCACCGGGCTCGCCACCAGAAATGCCTGGGCGCCGGTCAGATTGATGGCGGTCTCGCTACTGGGCGCGATGGTAATGGCCGGAATCGCCACAACCTCATGGCCTTGGCCCACCAAGGCGGTGGCCAGGGTCGCGGCATCTTCCGCAAGTTCGGGGATGAGAACGCGCATGGAACTCTGATCGCCTAGCGTCAGCCCAACAAGTGTTGTAGAGGCTGCCTGCAGGCGAGGAAAGTCGTTTCACGCCCTGCATTTAGGGTCGGCCGCGCAATACCTGTCATGATCATCCTGGGCATCGAAACCAGTTGCGACGAGACGGCGGCGGCGGTGGTCCAAGGGGACATGGGCGGCACGGTCCCGCGCGGCCGTGCCTTGGCGCAGACCGTGCTAAGCCAGATCGCCGACCATAAACCCTACGGTGGCATCGTTCCCGAAATCGCCGCCCGCGCCCATCTCACCCATCTCGATGGCCTGATCGTCAAAACCATGGCCGACGCGGGCATCGGCTACGGCGACCTGGATGCGGTCGCCGCCACGGCCGGTCCCGGGCTGATCGGCGGTGTGATCGTCGGCGTCATGACCGCCAAGGCCCTGGCGCTTGCCGCCCGCCTTCCATTCGTCGCCGTCAATCATCTGGAAGGCCACGCGCTCACCGCGCGCCTGACCGACGGCGTGAACTTTCCCTTCCTGCTGCTGCTGGTGTCCGGCGGTCATTGCCAGTTGCTGGCGGTGGAAGGCGTTGGCCGCTATCGCCGCCTCGGCACGACGGTCGATGACGCGGCCGGCGAGGCCTTTGACAAAGTCGCCAAGATGCTCGGCCTCGGTTATCCGGGCGGCCCGGCCATCGAGCGCGCGGCGGCCACGGGTGACGCTAATCGCTTTCCATTTCCGCGACCGATGAAAGGCAAGCCCGGTTGCGACTTTTCCTTTTCCGGTTTGAAAACCGCCGTGCGCTTGGTGGTGGAAGCTTTGCCGCAACTCAGTGTTCAGGATGTCGCCGATCTGGCCGCGTCGTTCCAGGCGGCGCTGGTTGAGGCCATCGCCGATCGGGTGCGCCGCGCCGTCGCGGCCTTCACCGCCGCGTACCAAGGCCGGACATTGGTGGTTGCGGGCGGCGTCGCCGCCAACACGGCCCTGCGAGGTGCCCTTCAGAATATCGCCGATAACGCCGGATTGAAGTTCGTCGCGCCGCCGCTGGCGCTTTGCACCGACAATGCGGTGATGATCGCGTGGGCGGGGCTCGAGCGGATTCACCTCGGCCTCACCGATCCGCTCGATTTCAGGCCGCGGCCACGCTGGCCACTCGATCCCACCGCACCTGCGCGTCACGGCGCGGGCGTGAAGGCTTAGACCTTATAAAACGCCCGAAACCACTTCACCGTCTTCGCCAATCCTTCGTCCAAAGACACTCGTGGCCGATAGCCCACGGCGCGTTCCAGGGCGCTGACGTCGCACCAGGTTCCCTCCACGTCCCCCGGCTGCATGTCGAGCATGACCATGTTGGCTTTGCGGCCGATGTGCTTTTCCAGGGTGGCGATGAAATCCATAAGATTCACCGGCGCGCCGCGCCCGATGTTGAAGATGCGAAACGGCGCCACACCCGACGCGTCCGGCGTGGGCGCCATGGGGTCCCAGCCTTCATCCGCCACCGGCACGTGATCGAGCACCCGCACCACACCTTCGACGATGTCCTCGACGAAGGTGAAGTCCCGGGTCAAGTTTCCGCCGTTGTAGACCTCGATCTGATCGCCCGCGAAAATGCGCGCGGCGAATTTCTGCGGCGCCATGTCGGGCCGGCCCCAGGGGCCATAGACCGTGAAGAAGCGCAGGCCGGTGCACGGAATGCGAAACAGGTGCGCATAGGAATGGGCCAGCAACTCGTTGGCGCGTTTGGTCGCTGCGTAGAGACTGAGCGGGTGCGCGGTGGATTGATGCTCGGCATAGGGCATGGCGCGATTGGCGCCGTAGACCGACGATGTCGAGGCAAACACCAGATGGGCAATTTCATGGGCCCGCGCCGCTTCCAGCACGTTCATGAACCCCACCAGATTGGAATCCACATAGGCGCCGGGATTTTCCATGCCGTAGCGCACGCCGGGCTGGGCGGCGAGATGAATGAACCCGCCCGGCGCGTGGTCGTCGCAAAGGGCCAACAGCTGATCCTTGTTCGCCAGGTCCATCTGGACGCCGAGGAATCCCTTGCGGTCCTCAAGCTGGCCCCAGCGGGCGTGCTTCAGGCGGACGTCATAGTAGGGGGTGAAATTATCGACGCCGATGACTCGTCGGCCATCGGCCAACAGACGTTGGGTCACATGAAACCCCACGAATCCCGCCGCCCCGGTGACCAGGATCGGATCGTCGATGGGGGATGAAGCGTGCTTTGCCATAACAATGATCTAAGCCTATCAACCGTCCGGGGGAAGGCGGGAAGTTCGAAGCGTCTGGATTTACAATCCACTAGCTGCAATGCGGCGGGCCCCATAAAGTAAGCGCCATGCAGCGTATTGGAATCATAGGCGCCGGAGCCTGGGGAACCGCCCTGGCCGCGGCGGTTCGCCGGGCCGGCCGCGAGGTGGTCCTGTGGGCCTTGGAGGCGGAGGTGGTGGAGTCCATCAATGGACGCCACGTCAACGGGCTCTATCTCCCCGACGCACCCCTCGACCCTGCTATCGTGGCGACCCAAGATCTGATCCGTGCCGCCGACGCGGACGTGATTCTCCTGGTGGTCCCGGCGCAGCACCTGCGGGCAGTCGCCGGAAAACTGGCGGCCCATGTCCATAGCGACCTTCCGGTTGTGATCTGCGCCAAGGGGATCGAGCAGGGGACCGGGGCGCTCATGACCGAAGCCGCCGACTCTTTGACAAATGCCACACTCATGGTTCTGTCGGGGCCCAGCTTTGCCGGCGAAGTGGCCAAAGGACTACCGACGGCTCTGACCCTGGCCACGGCCGACCCCGGGCGCGGCCGTGTCGTGGCCGAGGCAATCGGTTCGCGCACCCTCCGGCCATACCTGTCGTCGGATCTGATCGGCGCCCAGGTGGGCGGTGCGGTCAAGAACGTCCTCGCCATCGCCTGCGGCATTTGCGAGGGGCGGAATCTGGGCGCCAACGCCCGCGCCGCGCTCCTCACCCGGGGGATCGCCGAAATCGTCCGCTTTGCCGTTGCCCGTGGCGGTCAACGGGAAACGCTTATGGGACTATCCGGCCTGGGCGATCTGGTGCTCACGGCCACATCGATGCAGTCGCGCAACTTTTCCTTGGGCGTGGCCCTGGGTCAGGGACGCACTTTGGCCGAGGTGCTGGGCGCGCGGCGTTCCGTGACCGAGGGTGTGACGACCGCGAGCGCGGTGGTCGGTCTCGCCGCGCAGCTCAAGGTCGACATGCCCATCTGCGCGGCCGTCGATAAGATTCTCAGTCATGACGCCGCCATCGACGCGGTCCTGATGGCGCTCCTCGACCGGCCCCTGAAGGACGAAATCAGATCATGAGGTGTTGCGCACCGGCGCTGGCGCGGCGCGGATTCCTCGGGTATCAGAAGGAAATGAAGAACATCTCCGCACGCGCAGGAAGGATCGGGGTGTGAGCCCGGCAATGCGTCTCTATCCCGTCATCCTGTCCGGCGGCAGCGGCTCGCGCTTGTGGCCCTTGTCCCGCGAGGAATTTCCCAAGCAACTCCAGCCGCTGACCTCGGATCGCACCCTGCTGCAGGAAACCGCGCTGCGTCTCGGCGCGGGCGTGGATGGTGTCGCCGTCGAGGCGCCGATTGTGATCTGTAACGAGGCCCACCGTTTCATCGTCGCCGAACAGATGCGCGCCGTCGGCATCGGGCCCCGCGCGGTGGTGATCGAATCCCAGGGCCGCAACACCGCGCCCGCCGCCGCGGTGGCCGCGCTGCTCCTGGAACAAGATCCCAATGCCTTGATGCTGGTGATGCCCTCCGATCATCTGGTCCGTAATCCCGATGCGTTCCGGGCGGCGGTGGCATCGGCGGCAACCGTTGCATCGGCCGGCCATCTCGTCACCTTCGGCATCCAGCCCACGGGTCCCGCGACCGCCTATGGCTATATCAAGCGCG
>SCTM01000268.1 GCA_004297485.1 Rhodospirillaceae bacterium | reverse complement strand
GGATGAGAATGTCGATGCGGCCGTACTTGTCCAGGGCCGTTTTGACAATGGCCTCCCCGCCTTCCGGTGTGGCGACAGAGTCAGTACAAGCAATGGCGTCGCCTCCCGCGGCCTTGATCTCTCGCACCACATCTTCCGCGGGCCCGGCGTCGAAACCTTCCCCCTGCGTGCTCGCGCCAATATCGTTGACAACGATTTTTGCACCGCGCGATGCGAGAAGCAGAGCATAGGTGCGCCCCAGCCCCCTGCCCGCGCCCGTTATGACGGCAACACGCTGATCGAATCTGAGCTCTTTCATCGAACGTTCCTCCCGCTAGATAATGCAATCAGTTACGCTGGTGCTGAACCGGCGACCAGATCGGCGCCCCGCGCGAAGAGACGCGGGGATCTTTCCATCAACATCAGTGACGCCGTAGTCACGTGCGACCTCCACAACGATGAAGGTGCCGCCCGACCGCGTCATGATGTCCGGATCCCAGGCGAGTGCCGCGACTAACGCCTGTGGCCACAGCGGCTTTGCCTGAAAGTGCACTCAAGGGAACTCCTTGCCATGGACGCCAGCCCAGAGGAACGGCGCGCCGCCAGGTCAGCGACAATTGCACGTCAATGTTCGCACAAATATGTCCAATAGATATCTGACTTAATATCCCGAAAATGACGCGTATTCGTCGTTGCAATGAGACGCAATCATGTGCGGGCGCGGCGAAAGATACATCCAGATAAATACGATAGATTGGTGTTTATCGGCAAAGAGAGCGAAGCTATGGTACGGATCGTAGAGGCTGGTTCATCCAGTCCGCCCTTTCGTGCCGGCGTTCATAGGCCCCTGAGAGGACGGCTGGGCCAAGACCATTGCCAACGATGGTTGAACCGGTGGGGGCACAAACACAAGGCAGTTCAAGGACGACGCGGCAGGGAGGCCATCAGGATGTCGCTGCAACTCGGGCGCTACACGGCCGCGAGGCCACCCGGTCTCGCCGAAGGATGGAGCCTGGAGCGGCTCACACCCGCCAGCCGCCTGTTCGGCGCGAACGGCCTACGCACGGGTCGCGATGGCCGCATCTATGTAGCGCAGGTCGCCGGCAGCCAAATTAGCGCGGTCAATATCGACACTGGCGCGGTCGAAGCCATCAGCCCCATGGGTGCCGGCATCGTCTCTCCCGACGACATCGCCTTCGACCCGGACGGCAATATCTACGCTACAGAAATTACGGAAGGACGGGTCAGCGTACGCGCCCCCAATGGCACGATCCGAGTGCTGCGCGGCGACATGCCGTGCGCGAATCCCATTACCTTTTACAACGGCCGTCTGTTCGCCGGCGAGTTACTGCCCAATGGGCGGATCATGGAGCTTGACCTCAACGGCGGCGCGCCGCGGGTCGTATTGGATAACGTCCCGATGCCCAACGCTTTCGACGTCGGACCGGACGGCAAGCTCTACTTCCCGGTGATGGGAACGAACGAGATCTGGCGGGTCGATCTGAAAGGCGGCGCGCCGGAAACAGTGGCCCGGGACCTTGGCGTCCCGGACTCCGTCAAGTTCGATTCCAAGGGTCGCATCGTCTCGACCCAAGTTGCGAGCGGCCAGGTACTACGGATCGATCCGCGCACCGGCCAGCGCGAGGTGCTGGCCGACATCGCGCCCGGTCTGGATAACCTGACTTTTGTCGGTGACCGAATTTTTGTCTCCAGCATCTCGGGGCAGATCACCGAGGTTCTCGGCGATGGCAAATTTCGACCGCTTGTGCCCAATGGCCTGCAATGGCCGCTGGGTCTCGCCATGGGCGAAGACGGTTTGCTGTTCGTGGCTGATGGTGGCTTCACCTATTCTCTTCGGCCGGGAAGCAAGCTCCAGTGCTTGGGCATGCTCTTCACGCCGGGGTTTCCGGGGTACACCCGTGGTGTGGCCGCTGCCGGCCCCGGTGAGTTTGTCGTCACCACCGCCAACGGCGATGTCGCGCGTTGGCGGCCCGCGAAGCAGGAGACGGAGGTGCTCGCCAGTGGCCTCGACCAACCCTATGGAGTGGCAATTGCTCCCGGCGGGGCGGTCATCGTCGCGGAACTCGGTAAAGGGCGCGTGGTCACCATCCGAGCCGGCGATGTCGAAGAACTGGCCACCGGCCTACGCGCTCCGCGAGACGTGGCCGTTGGCATGGATGGCGCCGTGCTCGTCTCCGAAACGGAAGCCGGTCGTGTGATCAAGGTATCAGGCGGCAAAGCCGAAACCGTGATGGACGGCCTGCAACTGCCGCACGGCATCGTCGTGCGCGGCGAACTGCTCTATGTCGTCGACGTGGGAACAAAGGAGCTGATTGAATATGACATGAAACGTGGGGCCCGCCGCACGATCGCGGCCAATCTGCCGGTCGGCTCTCCTCCCGGCGTGAAGCCACATGCTCTCAATGCGATTCCGCCCCTCGCGGGGGCGATGGGCCCATTCACAGGCCTTGCCGCCGGAACGGACGGCACGCTCTACGTCTCGGCCGACGCAGAGGGCTCCGTGCTGGCGCTCCGTCCGGCGTGAGATGCCGCGCCGGCCTCTACGCCGATATCCAAGACACACTGGGAGTGGAGAAGTCGATATGATCAAACAAGTCGTCTTTCTGAAGAAACGCCCGGACATATCCATGGAGCAGTTCATGGATTACTACGAGAACCAGCACTCGCAGCTGGCCAAACGGCTTGGTGCCAAGCCGTCACTGCCCAACGCGCAGCGCTATGTGCGGCGCTACATCACGCCGGAAAAGAACCCGCTCACGGGCGAGGTGATCCATCCCGGTTACGACTGCATCATGGAAATCTGGTGGAATACCCGGGAAGATTTCGAAGCCGCGATGAAAGGGCTGGGCAATCCGGAATTCCTGCAGGCCCGCTTAGAGGATGAGCTGAAGCTATTCGCGACGAACAGCAATCCCGTGTGTACCGTCGTGGAATATGATTCGCCCATGGGCGCCGACGGCACGATGCAGCGTTGGGTCGCAGTACCTGCCACGTGACTGTCTGCCGGCGAACACGCATTAGATACTTACATCAGAGACCTTGTTATACGGCACGGTGAGTCCACCGTGCCGACGAAGGCCCTATTGCTTGAAAATATCGACCGGCTCGACTGGAGACAGCATCACCAGTGGCAGCTGACGTGTGGTCGACGCCTGATAAGCCGTGTACGGAGGGAACACACCCTGCATGAAGTCCCATACCTTGGTGCGTTCCGCGCCCCCGGGTTCGCGCCAAGTGGCGCGGTAAGCTTGAGTGGCGATCTGGAACTCGATCTCCTTGCTAGCCACAATATTGAGATACCAAGCGGGATGGTGGTCGGCGCCGCCTTTTGATGCGCAGATTACCACCTCTCCGCCGATGTCACCGTAAATCAGAGGCGTTATGATCGTCTTGCCGCTCTTGCGCCCGACATACTTGATCAACGCATGGGTCGTGAACCTGTGTCCACCGATATCACGTAGGTCCATGACGTGACCTTCGGCGCCTCCCGATTTGAGGTACATTTCCAGATGCGTGGTTTTCCAGTCACGTCGCGCTGCAGCGATGACGGCACTTGTGGCGTTGGTCATGGAACACTCCCTTGCGAATGTCGACGCTTGAACATTTGCGTCAGGCTTGCGAATTCGGAGCCGGCAACAGAAGCATCTGCGAGCCCGACACGGAACTGCTCGCCCGCCACGATCTTCGCCTTTTTTGCCTCAAAGTCCATTTGAAATCCCAACAGCACGCATGGCCGGCAATGCATGTATTGTTCTCTAAAGCGCTTTGGAGCTAGTCTCAGCCGTTCGCGGCCGAGGTGGATTGTATGGCAGAATGCGTGGTTTCGGTTCAGTATTCGAAAATGCGAGCTAGGCCACGGCGCGGCCGATATCTCGCATAAACATCGGAGGGGAAATGCGCAAGTTCACGCCAGAGTCCGCAGTGGACGTTATCGAGTTGCAGCAATTGGTGGCGGATTGGTGTCACGAGCTTGATACCAATGGGGGCCTCGATGTCGCGAAGCTCTTTACCGAAGATTGCATCGTCGATTTTGGCCGGGTTTCCTATACCGGCCGTGCGGCCACGACAAAGTTCTACCAGGATCGAGCTGAGCGCGTTCGCACCCAACAAAAGGACGGCATTCGGACCCAGCGTCACGGGATCACCAATATCCGGATTGTGTTTGAGGGCAAAGACCGCGCCCACGTCACCTTCCTCATCATCAACTTTTCCGGAGAGGGAGGGCCGCCGCTGATGAACGCGACGACTCCAACAATCGTCACCGATACGCGCTTTGAGTGTCGCCACGACACGGATGGCGTGTGGCGCATCAAGGCCTTCTACGGCACGCCGATATTCATCGGTAACGACCCCTTCCTGAACCAAGGCATGGTGGGACCGAAGACCTAAACTTTCACCGCATTGTAGTGGGCATCTTTCGCCGCTTCAATTCACCGACAGGGCCCACGTCATGCTGCTTCGGACTTTCGCAGCGATCTCTTCGGCGGTCATCTTGTCGAATTCCGCAGATAGGATCTCGGGCCCCGGATTATTGAGCCCACCGATATCACGCAGGATAGCGACGACCTCGCGGATGCGAAATTCGCCTTCGCCCGGCGCCTTGCGGCGCATGACCGTATCCTCAACCATGGTCACGCCTGTCGGTAGCGTTGCCGTCGCGTCGTCGAATTGAACCCCCGCGATCCAACGGCCGGGAATGCTGCGCAGCAGCGCATCGTCCGGATGTCCGCGATAGTAGTGCCAGAAATCGAAGACAATGCCGCTATTGGGAGCATTCACCGAACTGATGATCTGCCATGCGGTCGCCAGATCGTAGACGGCCCCCATAGGGATGAATTCCAGAGCCACCTTCAGGCCGTGCCGTGCCGCACGGCGACACAGTTGACCGAAGCCGTCGATCATTTCGTTCATCGATATGGCTCCCTTGGGGAACAATGCGATAGCGCCGAGTGATTTGGCCTCAAGCGCATCAGCGATGCGAAAGAAATCGTCCTCGTCGTATCGCATCATCTCGGCTATTTGGTCAGGCCGCTGAGGCACCCAGCGCGCGAAGGCATCAAGATGATCGAAACGTATGCCGAAATCCGCCGCCATCTTTTTCATGTCACGGGTCGAGATACCTTGCGTGAGCATCGTCAGGTATTCGTGCGGTCCGGTCGTCAGCGCGCCGCAGCCGGCGAGCGATGCCGCGCGGAATTGCTCCTTCAAGGGAAGGCTACGGACCGTGTGGTGATACATGACCCAGTCGGAGCGTGAAGGCTGCATTTGAATATCCTGCTTAGGGTATAGGCCGTTGAAAAGAGACAGCGAGGACAGCGCGCCATGTCACGGGCAACCCGCCGTCTAGGGTAAAGCAATTGGCCACGCATCAGCCCCATCTCCCCTACGCGATTGTAAGCAGATTTCTGCTGAAAGCATCTGTAGGACTGCGGTTTACCTATGGTTGGGAGCCAACGTCGACGTCCGATCCCATCAGGTCCACATTGCGGAATGGTTGGCGATGACGATCGATGCAAAGGCCCCGCACCGGGTTCACAGGCCGGGCACCAAGCATTTTCAATAGGCATCGGATGTGCTCCGCTCATTTGCCGTCCGCTACCGTATGCAAAACTCGCCATGGAGATAGCAATGGCACGAGTAATGGTTCTGGATCCTACTGCAACGCGGACCGACGATATCACCAGTCCTGGTCCGGATGCGGGCGCGCTCGCTGGCAAGCGGATCGGCTTCCGGCTCGACAACATCTGGCGATCCTGGGACTGGATCAGCGAGCTCTGGGCAGACAAGTTTCGTGCCGCCGGTGCGCGCGTGAGCTTCTGGCGGTGCGCAGGTCGCTCCGGCGAAGAGGGCGAGCGCATGAACCGCGAGCTCAAGGCATTTTTGGAAACGATCGACGTCGCCGTCGTCGGGTTGGCCAATTGCGGCTCCTGTACCGGCTGGACGATCCGCGATGCGATCACCGCAGCCAATGCCGGCCTGCCCACCACGGCGATCGCAACCAAAAACTTCGAAACCTTCGCTCATGAACTCGCCGGCCGCGGCGGCCGGTCAGGGCTTCGCGTCCACGTTCTGCCCTACCCACTCAACGAATTGGCGCGCGACGAGGTGATGGCGATCGGCGAAGCCCACTACCAGGGGGTGATCGAGACCATGGGCGCGCACATCGCGGCCAAGGAAGCTGCCGAATGACGATCAGCCTCATCAAGCCTTCGAACCGTGTCGCACCGGCACCCAAGCCGCTTATGAGCCGCGATTGCGGCCCGGCCGGTTGCGAAGTCGACTGGTTGACCAGCCGCCGTCACGAAGCGGATGGCGATATCGAGGCTTTCACCGATTTTTCCCTGAAAATGGGCTGGGGCGACGGGTTGCCCCTGGTGCCGCCGACCGACGCGCGGGTCCGGGCATTTCTGGCGCAGAACGATCGCTATCCGGATGAAGTGATTGCCGCGCTGCCGCCGACGCAGGTGGAATGCACGGTCGAGAAAATCGTGATCAACGCTGTGATGGCCGGTGCGCCACCGGAATCGCTTGAGCTGCTGATCGCGGCCGTGAGAGCGATCGCCGAGCCGGATTTCGAACTCTATGGCGTCAACGCCACCACGGCGCCGGTCTACCCCGCCTTCATTGTGAACGGACCGATCCGTGACCAACTGAACATCCCCTATAGTTACGGCTGCACCGGCGGCGCAGCAACCAAAGCCACCGCGATCGGGCGTGCGCTCCGGCTCATCATGCGCAATGTCGCCGGACAGGTTCCGGGCGTGACCTCACAGACCACCTTCGGCTCACCGGGACGGATTGGCGGTCTGCTCATCGGCGAGTGGGAAGAGCGCTCGCCTTGGGCTCCCTTGGCGGAACGCCGCGGGGTCAGCGGCAACGCGGTGACGTCGTTCGGCACCATGGGGACGATGAATATCCTCGACACCACATCTCAGGCCGCCTCGGACTTCCTGGAGATGATCGGCAAGTCGCTCGCCTATGTTGGAGCCAACTGTTTCAGCCCGTCGATGCCATTCTGCGAGATGATGGTGGCGATCAACCCGATCTGCGCCGAAATCATCGCCCGCGAGATACCGCGAATTGAAGATGTCCAGGAGCGCCTGTGGCGATTTGCCAGCGTGCCGGCGGACCTCCTGCAAAAGCGGCATCGCGAACAACTGGAGGCGCAGGGCCGTGTGCGCAAGGACGGCAGGATCTATGCAACGCCCGAGCCGAAGGACATGGTGATGTTCGTGGCCGGCGGACTCGGCGGGCTCCACGCCCTCGGCCTACATAGCTTCGGTAGTTCGTTGACGCAGACCAAGCCCATCGCCTCGCCTATCCCAGCCGATAAGGCGCAAGCGGCGGAGTAAATTGCTGCAGCTGCGCCGCCGACAACCGCATCTACTCGCTCACTTCAGCAGACTTAGCGCGCCAGCACCCATGTATCGGGACAGGACGCGGTGGAAATTGGTGACCTTACGTTCCTGATGGGGATTGGGCAGAGGACCACGAAAGCCCCGTGATTTCATTCCCCTCTGAACATAAGCCATGTTCGAGAAGTCCTGCGCCAGCACCGGGCCCCATTTCTCCGCGGTTGGTTCCGCATAGACCCACTCGGTTTTCGGCTCCTTGCCCTCCGGATAGCGTTCGATTGCGTAGGCTTCGAAGATGCACTTGTTGGGGTCGTCGCCATATGGCCGGGTCCGGTAGCACAGGGCGAAGGTAACACCCTGCAGGATCGACACGTTGGGAAAGAGATGCCAGGCGAGGCCCGCTTCCGTCATCTGCTCCGGCGTGATCGTCGGCCAGATCACCCCGCGCGCGGCGTCATCGGCTTTGGCTCGCGCAAGCCAGTGCTTGATCACCTCGTCTGGTGGTGTTCCTTCCGGGAGTTCGTCGACCAGCCGCTTTGCCGCATTGACGAGCGTTTCGGTCGTGGTGGAGTGATTCACCGTCTCGTAGTTCTCGTGCGCCAACTCATAGGTCGAGATACGGGGATCCGTACCAAGCCCGCCGGCCCGCGTGTTGGAGGTGCTGGCGCGCGTTCTCAGTGCGGGGTCGCGCACATCGAAACCGCTCACGCCGTGTATTCCGTAGGCTTTGCTATAGGCGTAGTAGTCGCCGTATTTCAGAAGTTGGGAATGCGTGCCCGCGACATGATAGGGCTCCATGAATGCTTCCAGCGACGTCTTCCAGTTGGCCGGATAAATAACCCACTGACGCCACTTGAAACGCATCTTCTCGAACTCAAAGGGATCGAGCACTTTGGCTGCGGGTTCGAGAAATTCGCGTAGCGACACACAATCGGGGTCCATGTTGATGAAGATCCAGCCGCCCCAGGTGTCGACCTTGACCGGGGTGAGCGCGGTGCGCTCCTCGTTGAGCGCGCCCTTCCAGTCCTGAGGGTCAAGGACGTAGACGTTCTTCCCCTCAAGATCGAAGGTCCAGCCATGAAAACCGCATACGAAACGCTGCCTCTTGCCGCAGGCGCGGTTCACGGTGTCGGTGGTATTGACGAGCTGGCGCCCCCGATGCGGGCACACATTGTAAAAAGCCTTTATCTGGTCCGGTGCAACGCGGACGATTAAAAATGATTGGTCCAGGATATCATAAGTGATGTAGCTGCCGACTTCGGGGATTTCCTCGACGCGGCCGGCCATCTGCCACACCTTGGGCCACAGCCTCTCGCTCTCCGCCTGGGCATACTCTTTGGAAAGGTAGGCTTCGACCGGGAACGTGAGTGGTTTGGCAAGATCCGCGATGTCGAATTCGAACTGTTTGTTCATGGCGTTCTCCCTTTTTACTTCGAGCGCGGAAGCCTCGTGGGTCGGTGCAACCCCGCCCGCCTAGCCCTGCTCACGCTCGCGTGGAGCGGATTTGACATTCGCAGACAGCCTGCCGAACCGGGATGCGAATGTCAGAATCGGACCACTAGAAATCATTTTTCCACTCTTGTTCCGACGGCTTCAAGAGGACATGCGACGCAAATTCATTTCAGCCGCAAGCCCTTCGGATTCAACTGTAATTCGCGGTCATATGCCCAGGCTCCACGAGTACAAAGACGCCATCGCTGATCATTTTCCGAGGACAAGGCCGGCCATGTCGCCCTTGTCACGCCACGCGCGTATCAGATCGTCGAAGGCGTAGAAGCCAGGCCCATAGGGTTCGCCGAAGATGAACCGCAGCTTCTTTTTACGGTCAGCGTCAGAGCCCTTGCCACCGCCTTCATTGTTCCAATAGGTGGGCGTGCACTCCAGCAGAAACTCGGTCATGTCGACCGCGGTCTCGTGGATGGTCCTGATCCAATCGTCCTGGGCTTCTTTGCTGGGCTCCACGACGACGGCCCCGCGCGCCAGTGCCTCCTTGATGATCCAGGCGATATGGGTGACCTGCTGGTCGTACATCGCTGTGATATTGCCCCCCACGCCGGCCTGCGTGAAGCCGGTGTAGAAGTGGTTGGGGAAGCCGTGGGCGGTCATGCCGTGGAAGGTCTTCAACCCGTCCGCCCAGTACGCATAGAGCGACAGGTCGTTGCGGCCCACATAGGGCTGAATTCCGAGGCGACGGTCCATACGCGTGGTGACCTCGAAGCCGCTCGCATAGATGATGCAGTCGACCTCGTATTCGACCCCGCCTGCAACAATGCCCTTCTCCGTGATCCGCTCGACACCCTGCTGCTCTGACACGTCGATAAGCGTGACGTTCGGACGGTTGAAGGTTTCCAGAAAATCGTCGTTGGAACACGGCCGCTTGCAGGCGAAACGGAAGTAGGCCTTGAGCGACTCGGCCGTCGTCTTGTCCATGACGATGGAATCGACGCGGCGGCGTAGCCGCTCCATTACCCTGTAGTCCTCCTCCTCCTTCATCTCGAAGAACTTCTCGGGCGGCAATTGCGGATTGCCCATGGCTTCCAGCTTGGCGGCGAGATTGCGGTTGATCTCGGTCCAGAAGTCACAGATGGCGTCCTGCGCAGCCAACCCAGGGGGAAAGGCTTCGAAACTCCACCCATGGAAATTGCGTTGCCGCTCCTTCTGCCAACCGGGCTTCAACGTCTTTACCCATTCGGGATCGGTCGGCATGTTGCCGCGTCGATCCACAGACGACGGCGTCCGCTGGAAGACAGTGAGGTGCTTTGCGTAACGGCCGACGTAGGGGACGATCTGGATCGCGCTCGCGCCGGTGCCGATCACCGCAACGCGTTTGTCGGCCAGTTTATCGAGCACCGGATTATTCTGATCTCCACCGGTGTACTCGTATTCCCATCGCGCACTGTGGAAGCTGCGCCCTTTGAAGCTCTTAATGCCGGGGATGCCCGGCAGTTTCGGGCGGTTGGTGCTGCCAACGCACATGATGATGAAGCGGGCCCGGATGTCGTCGCCGCGATTCGTCCCCACCCGCCAGCGTTTGATCGACTCGTCCCAGCGCAAGGACCTGACTCCGGTTCCGAACAGTGCTGCCTCGTAGAGGCCGAAATACCTGCCAATCCGCTGGCAGTGCCCATGAATCTCGGAGCCGTCGGAAAACTTAGCTTTCGGGATGTAGTTCAATTCTTCCAGCAGCGGAATGTACGTATAGGATTCGTTATCGCACTGGATGCCGGGGTAACGGTTCCAGTACCAGACGCCGCCGAAGTCGCCGCCTGATTCGATGATCCGGAAATTCGTGATGCCGTTTTGCTTGAGGCGGGCACCGGCCATGAGGCCCGAGAAGCCCCCCCCGACAATGGCCACCTCAATCTCCGCCGTGATCGGACCACGGACCACAGGCGGCGAGTGCGGATCGGCCTCGGCGTATTCCGCAAACCCGTCCGCGGCTTGCACATATTGCTCCGAGCCCTCGGGACGCAGGCGCTTATCGCGCTCGCGACGGTACCTTTCCCTCAACGCGGGGATATCGATGTCGTCAGGCGTCTTTGTCGGCTCGCAGTTCATATCCGATCCCATGATACGGCGACGCTGGATTAGTAATCAACATTGTTGTCGATTATTCACCGAATTGCAAGCGGGCGGTCATTGATCTGAATCAATATTTTTGTTGCCGGAACAGCGTGGTCTAAGGGGGGTCCATAAGAGGGCAAAATGCACACCCAAACGCGCGCCCCGAATGTCGGGCGGCGTCGATATTTCGATAGAATATTACCCGACGAGACCTGCTGCCAACGATCGATCAGCTGCTGTTAGGCCACGACCTTTGAAGCACGCAACGCCGCGATCTGTTCGGACGTGCAGCCAAGGATATCCCGTAAGAGTTCGTCGGTATGTTGCCCTAGAACCGGAGGCGCGGCTGGAACAGGCTGCGGACTCCCCGAAAATTTGATTGAGCGATTCACAATGGGAATTTTTCCCAAAACCGCATGCTCGGTCTCCACCACCATTTCACGATCGACGGCCTGAGGCTGCGCAAGCGCATCGCGAATGCCGAGCACAGGGGCATGAGGAACCTCATGAAGCGTGAACAACTCCACCAGTTCCTGCACGCGCTTTTGGGTCGTGAACCCGGAGATCATCTCGTTCACAATGCGTCGGTTATCGCGACGCTTTTCGATGGTATCGAAACGAGGGTCCCGGATCCAATCCTCCACGCCAAAAGCCCGGCAAATGCGAAGCCAGAAGCCATTCGTTAAGCAACCGATGACGATTGATCCGTCTTTCGCGGGAAAGATCCCGTAGGGAACGAGATTTGGATGTTCGGATCCTTGAGGTTTCGGATCCTCTCCGGTGAAAAATGCGAGTTGCGCCAGATAACCGAGCATACCGATCAGACCGTCAAACAAGCTGACATCGACAAGACGGCCGCGACCCGTGGTATTTCGCTCATGCAACGCCGCCAATATGCCGATCGGACCGTTAATTCCGCCCACCAGGTCCCCAAGCGGGATTCCCAGTTTCGTCGGTGCGCGACCGGCTTCACCGTTCACGCTCAGAGCACCCGACATGGCTTGCAGCACAATGTCGAAGGACGGCCGGTCACGCAGCGGCCCGGTCAGCCCAAACCCAGTGATCGCGCAGTATATCAACCGCGGGTTCACGGCGGAGAGCGCGTCGTATCCCAACCCAAGGCGATCCATGACGCCGGGGCGATAATTTTCAATTACGATATCGCACTTGGCCGCAAAGCTCTTGATAAGCGCAACACCAGCCTCGGTCTTCAAATCGACGACGATGCTCTTCTTGCCGCGATTCACGCTCAAGAAATAGTGACTTACATCTTCACGGAACGGAGGAAAAAGGCGCGTGTCGTCTCCCTCCCCGGGAGGTTCGACCTTTACGATTTCCGCGCCGAGATCGGCGAGCGCGAGTGAAGCCGATGGTCCTGACAACACGCGCGTGAAGTCGAGCACGCGAATGCCCTGGAGCGGGCCAGCCCAGGTCGGGCCAACTTTTTCATGCATGTTGACTACTCCGAGGTATTGGGTCTCCCCGTATCACGCTTATGGCCCACAGCGTCAAGAACAAAGGACCTTGTAGCGCCCATCCCCATGCGCGACGAAAAGCGACTTGGCAACTCCGCATCGCGCCGCCGTCGGCGGATCGTTCGTCGCGATGGGCCCTCGTCTCTTGCCGGATTTCAACATGATGCTTATCGTTCGCACCATATTCGCGGGCGATGGCACGGTCGATGAAAACGACACCACCCATTGGGATTGTGGCCTTTTCCAATAAAAACCGGATAGACTTGATGGCTTAGTGGAGCGGATTTGACACTCGCAAGGCGATTCGCCGAAGCAGGATGCGAATGCTAGAATCGGACCACGAACAGCTCGCGGACAACATCCGCTACGCAGACGCATCAGAGTACGCCGATCACAGGCGCAGATGAACGGGCGACCGGTGGCCCCGCTGGGTGCCCCATGGCGCGGAACTGGTAAGGCATTGTTGACCTTCGCGGGGATCTAAACCTTCCTCGACGGCTCTGTGTTTCAGGGTGACACAACACTCGCCAAGATCGGGGGGAAAGCCGACGAATCTAAAACCCGATTGTGCGCACCAATAGGATCAGCGCTTTCTGGCACGATCGTCACAACAGCCAATCTTGGGGAGAGGAATGGAATGACTGATTTTGTCGCCGTCGAGTGTGCGATACGTCAGCTGCATGCGCGCTATGCGGATGCGGTCTGGCGCAAGGATTTTGCTGCCTTCGAAGATTGCTTTGCGGAGGACGCCGAGTGGAGGATCGGGGGCCGGATCTTGCGCGGCCGTGCTGAGATCGTGGACAACCTGAAACGCCTCATGCCTAATTTTCACCGAATTCTCATGACCTTCCGGACACCGATCCTTGAGGTTGGAAACGGAACGGCGACCGGGAGAACATACGTCACCGAGAATAACGTCTTCGTCGACGGTCGGCCCGGCTCTTCGATCGGTATTTACTATGAGCGCTTTATCAACCAGGGGGATCGGTGGAGATTTTCTTGGCGTCTCTTCCAAACGCACTATCTGGGTCCTGCGGATTTGACCGGGCCGCTCTTC
>SCTM01000267.1 GCA_004297485.1 Rhodospirillaceae bacterium | reverse complement strand
GCCAAAGCGCTCATAGTGCGCCCGAATACGTGTGACTTCAGCTTTCCATTCGTCGGGATCGACTTTGAGGAGCGTTTCTTTTTCGTCGCCGCTGATTGCAATGCCGGACGTGTCGAGGGAAGCCGACGATGGCAAATGGCCAATGGCGGTCTCGTGAGCGTCAACGCGACCCTCCAAGCGGTCCACGATCCATTTCAGGACGCGGATATTGTCGCCGAATCCCGGCCAAATGAACTTTCCGGTCTCGTTCTTGCGAAACCAATTCACATAGAAGATGCGCGGCAGTTTCCTTCCGTCAGGTGCCCGGCGGCCCACTTCAAGCCAATGAGTGAAGTAGTCTCCCATGTTGTACCCGCAGAACGGCAGCATTGCGAATGGATCGCGACGCACATCACCGATTTTTGTCTCGGCGGCGGCCGTGCCTTCCGAGGCCACATTCGACGCCATGAACACGCCGTGTTCCCAGTCGAAAGCTTCTGTTACGAGTGGCGCCGTCGTCGCGCGGCGCCCGCCGAAAAGGATCGCTGAAATCGGAACGCCGTTTGGGTCATCCCACTCGGGAGCGGCAATGGGGCATTGGGATGCGGGGCTCGTGAACCGCGAATTCGGGTGCGCCGCTGGTTCGCCTAATTCCGGTGACCAAGCCCGAGTTCTCCAATCTGTGAGTCCTGTTGGCGGCTCCGCGGTAAGGCCCTCCCACCAGACATCTCCATCGGCGGTCAAAGCGGTGTTTGTGAAAATCGTGTTCGAGCGCATCGTAGCGAGCGCATTGGCGTTCGTCTTAGCGCTCGTACCCGGCGCTACGCCGAAAAAGCCTGCTTCCGGGTTTATCGCTCGCAGCCGCCCATCGCGCCCGAAACGCATCCAGCAAATATCATCGCCGATCGTTTCGGCCCTCCAGCCGGGTAGCGTCGGTTGCAGCATCGCGAGGTTCGTTTTGCCGCAGGCACTCGGAAAGGCCGCCGCAATGTAATGAACTTCGTTTTGTGGAGAGGTGAGCTTTAGGATGAGCATATGCTCGGCCAGCCAGCCCTCGTCGCGCGCCATTACTGATGCGATCCGGAGAGCGTAGGATTTCTTACCCAAGAGCGCATTGCCGCCATACCCTGAGCCGTAGGACCAAATCTCCAGCGTTTCAGGGAAATGGACGATGTATTTCTCGTCATTGCACGGCCAGGAAACGTCCTTTTGACCCGGTTTCAATGGCGCGCCGACGGAATGAACCGCAGGCACGAAGAAGCCATCAGTCCCAAGTGCTTGGGTAACGGCGGCCCCCATGCGAGTCATGATTCGCATCGACAGAACAACATAGGGACTATCGGTGATCTCGACGCCGAGGGCGCTGATCGGCGAGCCGATGGGCCCCATTGAAAATGGTACGACATACATCGTGCGTCCGCGCATACACCCGTCGAAGAGGGCATTGAGCTTGGTGCGCATTTCCTGCGGTTCAACCCAGTTATTTGTCGGCCCAGCGTCAATCTGCTTCTCGGAGCAAATGAACGTGCGGCTTTCGACGCGCGCGACATCGCGCGGATCTGAGCCCGCCCAGAATGAGTTCGGCCGCTTATTTGGATCGAGCCGGCGCAATGTGCCGGCCGCGACAAGCTGCTGCGTTAAGTGTGACCATTCAGCATCGGAGCCGTCGCACCAATGGATGGCGTCCGGTTCGGTAAGCGCCGCAATCTCTTCCACCCAAGTGGCAAGGCGACGATGATTTTGCAATGGACTGGGGCGCGTCTGCGCGGCTTTGGCGTGCGGCATCTCAAGTTCCCAAATGTGTCTCCGGCGCAACGACGATCGCTTGCGCCGACAGTGGATTCCGTAGCAATTTGACTGCACACCTGACAAGGCAAAAGCTTGATAATGAGAATACTATATATGTAGGTAGCTAATATTGCCATTAGTATTGATGTATGATACATCATCGCAATGATTACACCCGGCCAGCTACGCGCGGCGCGCGCGCTTCTCGATATCGATCAACGCACGCTGGCGGACCTGGCGGGTGTGTCGCTTCCGACAATCCAGCGAATGGAGGCGAGTGACGGCTACGTTCGGGGTGTGGTCGATACGCTGACAAAAGTGGTCGAGGCTCTGGAGCGCGCGGGTATTGAACTGATTAGCGAAAACACCGTCAGCATGGCTGGGGGCCGCGGTGTGAGGCTACGGAGTTCGAGACCCACGCTCACGCGGTCGCGCCCAACCAAGAGTCGGGAAAAACCCAAGCCTGAAAGTTCTCCTCATTTGAATCGCGAATGACGACAGACAAATGTGAATTCTCCGGCCCACGGAAATTGCAGCATTTGGCGGTGGCTCTCCTATCGTCTCTTCGCGCCACCCATTTAGACCGAGAACACATCAAGACCGGTGCATTGACTTAGGTCAATGCGCTAGGCCGAATTTTCGTTCCTCACTGTCACGAAAGTCCGTGGAGTTCAAAATGTCGCTCAGTGGAGAAGGCTATATCAAGCGAGCAGCCGAGTGCGTGCGTTTGGCTAACCTCACAGGTGATCAAATAGTTCAAGCGGACATCCTCAAGTTGAGGCAAAGTTACCTGCAAACAGCAGAAAGGCTCGGTAGCGGCAAGGCGGCACCGCAAAGCCGTCCGGTCGGTCACGACCGGACGTGATGCCCCAGACAAGAGGGCGGCACGTATGAAGCCATTCATGCAACGGCCCGGATCTCTTGTGTCTCCGTTACGCATTGCCCTTGGCCTTTTGGCAGATGGCCTCTGGGCCTCATCAGATGCGGGCATATGCATACAAACTCTGAATTGTGTGCGCGTACCTGTCCCTGCTTCCCCATCGTTAGACCGGACCGGGTCTGGCCAGCGCGACACAACCCGAGCGCAGGACGTCACGGCGTCGATATTGATATTATTAAGTTGCTGATTGATGTTTAAAGTGCTTAATTGATATATTAAACATCAGGTGGAGTCATGATTACCTCAGGACAAATGCGAGCGGCGCGCGCCTTATTGGGGCTTGATCAACGCCAATTTGCTGATCTTTGCAGCGTTTCCTTGCCGACGATCCAGCGCATGGAATCGTCCGACGGCACGGTCCGCGGGATGATCGACACCCTTGTGAAAGTTGTCGGCGCGCTCGACCGTGCCGGTGTCGAACTCATCAGTGACTTCGCCCAATCATCAGGGGTCGGCCGCGGTGTCCGCCTGAAAGAAGTTGTGGCGCATGGCGATCGCCTGAAACCCGCTAAGCCAGCCGGTCAGCCTGCGCGCGGACGATCGAATAATGCCGCCTAGGGGCGGCGGTAGTTAACGTTGATCACGTGATCGGCCCTTGAGTTCAGAGAACATAGCCGACCGAAGGAAGCGTTGTTGCCCGCCCCAGTGACGGCAGCAGCTCTATTGGGGCGATGCAGTAACAATGATTAGTCACGGTAAATTCGAATGATAGTCCTCGTCGCTCTTGCAAGCGTCGCGGGTCTTTTTGTCACTGCGTTGCTCGCGGTATTAGTGGGGCGCGATCGGCCCGCGATCACATATCTTGCGTGCATCTCTTTCTGTCTCGTTCTCCTGGCGATTGCCGGTGCAACTCTGATCGCGCCGACCTCGGCCGCGGAGACACTGACGCTTCCCCTCGGCATTCCCTGGATTGGGATGCACTTCGCTATTGATTCCCTGAGCGCAATATTTCTGCTCGTCGTCAATTTAACCGCGGCCATCACGAGTGTTTTTGCGATTGGATACAGCAGGCACGAACACGCCAACGCACGTGTGTTGCCGTTCTATCCGGTATTTCTGGCTGGTATGAATCTGGTTGTACTCGCCGCCGACGCGTTTGGCTTTCTGCTGGCTTGGGAATTTATGTCGCTGACATCGTGGGCGCTGGTGCTTGCCCAACACCGTGAAGCGGAAAACATGCGCGCCGCTTACATCTACTTTGTGATGGCAAGCCTCGGAACGCTCACACTCCTCCTTACATTCGGCCTCCTGGCTGGAGTTGATGGAAGCTACACCTTCGAAGGTATGCGCGCACATCACTTATCGGCGATGTCGGCGGGACTTGTGTTGGTTTTGGCGTTGGCCGGTACAGGCTCAAAGGCGGGACTTGTGCCGCTCCATGTCTGGCTACCTCTGGCGCACCCCGCAGCGCCCAGCCATGTTTCGGCGCTCATGAGCGGCGTCATGACCAAAGTCGCGGTCTACGGCTTTATCCGCATTGTGTTCGATCTGTTGGGAATTCACGCTTGGTGGTGGGGAATTCCGGTGATGGTTGTCGGGGGCGCGACCGCTTTCCTTGGAATCCTTTCGGCGGTGTTCCAGACCGATACCAAGCGCCTGCTTGCCTATTCCACCGTGGAAAACATCGGCATCATTTTTATCAGCCTCGGTCTCGCCATGTCGTTCGCTGGCGAGGACCATCCGCTATATGCGGGCGTTGCGCTGACTGCGGCGCTCTTGCATGTGTTCAATCACGCAATGTTCAAGAGTCTACTCTTTTGCGGCGCCGGGTCGCTCCTGGTGGCGACCGGCACGCGCTCTATGGAGAAGCTCGGCGGGCTTATTCACCGCATGCCCGTGACGGCGTTTACCGCGCTGATCGGCTCTGCGGCGATTTCTGCACTGCCGCCGCTCAACGGATTTGCTTCGGAATGGCTTTTATTCCAGACGATCCTATTGAGTCCCAGTTTCAGCGCGTGGAGCCTGAAGTTGCTCGCGCCTTCCATTGGGGCGCTGCTCGCGCTCACGGCGGCGATCGCGGCTGCCTGTTTCGTGCGCTATTTCGGAACCATTTTCTTGGGGCGCCCGCGTTCCGCAGAAGCGGAGCAGGCGCACGAGGTGGACAGATACTCGCTCGTCGCCATGGGGATGTTCGCCGCTCTGTGCGTTATCTCTGGCGTTGTTCCCGGCCTTGCGGCGGATTTCGTACGGCCGGTTGTGGACCTCCTTCTTCCGAATGGGGCCATGGCGCCGCAGGCAGCCGTGCCATGGTTGTCGTTTGTCCCGGTCGCTCCTGATCGCAGCTCCTATAATGGTATTCTGCTTCTCATCTTTGTCCTTTCTTCAGCAAGCCTTATGGCCGTGCTGGTGCGGAAGGTTGCCTCCCACCGCTTGCGCCGCAGCGCCGCATGGGATTGCGGTTTTCCAGATCCCAGACCTGAAACACAATACACAGCCTCAAGCTTCGCTCAGCCGTTGCGACGCGTATTTGGTCCACTTCTCTTCGGGGCAAAAGAACACGTCGTTATACCGTCGCCCGGAGATCTAAATCCGGCGACTTTCGCAGTCACGATCCATGACCGCATCTGGGACGTTATTTACCAGCCGATCTCGGGGTTGGTGAATAACATTGCCGACAAACTCAACCGCTTTCAATTCCTGACAGTTCGCCGCTATCTCAGTCTCGTGTTCGGCACACTTGTGCTGCTGCTGTTGATCCTCGCGATTGTGAGCCGCTCGTGAACGCGTCGTATCAGCCCCTAATTCCGTCCCTCGAAGCCGTTGCTGCGCAGTTCGCTCAGATGTTTCTTGTGCTCGCACTCGCGCCCCTATTTGTGGGCTTTACGCGCAAGGTGAGGGCCCGGCTTCTTGGTCGGCGCGGCCCGCCTGTCGTCCAGCCGTATCGTGACCTTTACAGACTCGTCCAGAAGGAAGTGGTGCTTGCGACCAATGCATCCTGGCTGTTCCGGAGCGTGCCTTACTTAGTTTTTGCGACAACCTGGGTTGCGCTTTCTTTGATTCCAACCTTCGCCAGCGGCTTGTTGTTTACGTGGTCGGCTGACCTGATTGCCATTGTCGGTTTGCTCGCGACCGGCCGGTTTTTCCTGGCCCTTGCCGGTCTGGATGTGGGCACCTCCTTTGGCGGCATCGGCTCAAGCCGTGAGGTCATGATCGCCTCGTTGGCCGAGCCGGCATTTATCACGGTCGTCTTCACGGTTTCTCTTGTCGCGAGGTCCACCGACCTGTCGGCCATCTCGACGTTCATGCACACGTCGGTCGTGGGCTTGCGGGTATCGCTCGCCATGGCCCTGGTGTCGCTCATGATGATCGCGGTCGCCGAGAATGGCCGCATTCCCATCGATAATCCCGCCACGCACCTCGAATTGACGATGGTGCACGAAGCGATGGTCCTGGAATATTCGGGTCGCCACCTCGCTATGATCGAGCTTGCAGGGGCCCTCAAGCTGGTCGTCTATGTGTCGCTGATCGGGAGCATTTTCGTCCCGTGGGGAATCGCCGGGAGGGGTGCCGGCATCTCCGACTATGCATTAGGCGCGCTCATTTATCTCGCCAAACTGGTGGGTGCGGGCGGCATGCTCGCTCTATTTGAAAGCCTTATTGCGAAAATGCGTGTATTCCGCGTTCCCGAATTCCTGGGCGCGGCTCTGATGCTTGGCTTGCTCGCTACCCTTTTGCTTTTTGTATCGCAGAGTTTCTGATGCCCTCACTGTTTTTCGACTTTGCGCATCTTCTGGCCGGCAGCCTCGTGCTGCTGAGTTTCATGCTGCTCTATCAAAGCCGGATGATCGGCGTGATCAACATATTTACGGCTCATGCCGTGGTGCTTGCCACCTCCATCGCCTGGCAAGCGTATATCCAAAATGCACCACATCTCTATTTTACGGCGGCTATGGCACTTGTCTTCAAGGCCATCGTTATCCCTATTGCGTTGGTGCGTATTGTCGAGCGCCTACATATTCACCGCACCATAGATACGGCCGTGGGTATCGGCGCGACAATGTTGCTCGGTATGCTTCTGGTCGCGCTGTCGATTGTTGTGATGCTTCCAGTTACCGCAGCCTCTGATCCCCTTGCACGCGAGGATATGGCATTCGCCTTGTCGGTCGTCCTGCTGGGCTTATTGATGATGGTTTCGCGCCGGAATGCGGTGAGTCAGGTCATTGGCTTCATGTCCTTGGAAAACGGATTGATCCTCGCCGCGACCGGCGCCAAAGGCATGCCGCTGGTGGTCGAGATCAGCGTCGCCTTTTCCGTACTGATCGCCTTCATCGTCATCGGCATTGTGATTTTCAGAATTAGAGAGCGCTTTGACTCGGTGGATGTGCCGGACCTTGATCGGGCGCGGGGCGATCAACCATGAGCTTTGGTTCATTTGCGCTTACCGCTGTGTTGCTCATTCCCGTGAGTGCGGCCGTTGTCCTCGCACTTATCGCCAACTATAACATTTCGGCCCGGATCAACGTCCTGGCGGCGATGGCGACATTCTTGAGCGCGGCATTGTTGTTTGTCGACCGCCCGCCGACGACCTCTTATCTCATCGTCGATGACATGAACACAGTCTTCATCGTGCTCAACACATTCGTCGGCTTCACGACGAGCGTGTTTAGCGCATCTTACATAGACCATGAGCTGGAATCCGGAAAGCTGACACCCACCTATTTGCGTTTTTACCATGCCATGTACCAAGTACTTTTGTTCGGCATGAACTTGGCGCTCGTTTCCAACAACATCGGGCTTATGTGGGTGGCAATCGAGCTTGCCACGCTCTCGACCGTCTTGATGGTTGGCATATACCGCACGCCACAGGCGCTCGAAGCCGCGTGGAAGTACTTTATTCTCGGCTCAGTCGGAATCGCGCTCGCGCTTTACGGCACTATTCTCATTTACCTTGCGGCCCAAGGAGCCATCGGCGAAGGATTGGATGCCATGGCTTGGAGCGTGCTGGTCAAGCGCGCAGCGAGTTTCGATCCAGCCCTGCTCAATCTGGCTTTCGTGTTTCTGCTTCTGGGCTACGGCACGAAGGTGGGGCTGGCGCCACTGCACGCCTGGTTGCCTGACGCTCACGCCGAAGGTCCAACGCCGATTTCAGCCGTATTGTCCGGCTTACTCTTAAATGTCGCGTTGTTCGCGCTTCTTCGCTTCAAGATGGTCATGGCGGCGAATGCAAAAGCCCTGGCGCCGGGCCCGTTAATGGTGACCATGGGTTTGGTCTCGCTCATATTCGCGGCGTTCATGCTTTATCGTCGGCGTGACATCAAACGCATGTTCGCCTATTCCTCCATCGAGCACATGGGGATCATTACGTTTGCCTTCGGTATGGGTGGGCCAATCGCAAATTTTGCCGGCCTGCTGCATATGACCATGCATAGCTTGACCAAGTCGGGCATTTTCTTCGCCGTTGGTCACGTCGCTCAGGTGAAAGGCACCCAGCAAATGGCCGGTATCCGCGGGCTTACAGTCACACATCCGGTTCTGGGTTGGACGCTTGTCATCGGTGTGCTGGCGATTTCCGGCGTGCCACCCTTTGGGATATTTATGAGTGAATTTCTGGTCGTAACGTCGACCTTTTCGCGTCAGCCATGGCTCGCGCTACCGCTCATTATTGGCATATTGCTGGCATTCGGAGCGCTGATCTTACGCATGCAAGGTCTCGTGTTCGGTGAGCCGACAGGATCAAACGCTCCGGATCGCGCCTCGCTCGTTCCATTGTTCGCACACTTCGGCCTGGTACTCGCGGCAGGCATTTTCATACCGCCGTTGTTTGTCGCTTGGTTCCAAACCGTTGCGGCCATGTTGGGTTAGTGGCATGTCGGATGCAATTCTTCATGAGCTCATGGGGGCTGGCCGCGTCGTCGCAGCGCACCGTCCATGGCCACGCGTTGAAGTTGATCGCGCTGTCTGGCAATTGGCCGCTGCACACCTCAAAGACGGCAAGCTAACGTGCTTTGGCTTGTGGGCCGAAAGTCAGGAGCCGCCACACGTCCATCTCGCGTTGCTCGCGGAAACAACACATCAGGTCGTGGTTTTGACGTTGGCTTGCCCGGACGGGCGGTTTCCATCGATCGGCGCTGTTCATCCGCCCGCATTAAGGCTCGAACGGGCTATTCAGGATTTGCATGGTCTAACAGCAGAAGGGTTGCCGGATTCCCGGCCATGGCTGGATCACGGCCGATGGACCGTGCGCCATCCCATGAAACCTACGGCGAGCGCCGCTCAGCCCCTCTTGCCGTATGCGTTTTTGCCGGCAACCGGCGACGGGCTTCACCAAATCCCTGTCGGTCCCGTCCATGCGGGCATTATTGAACCCGGGCATTTTCGTTTCACAGCCAACGGCGAAACAGTAGTGCGGCTTGAGCCGCGTCTCGGATATGTCCACCGGGGACTTGAATCGCTCATGCAAGGTGCCGAAGTCGGACACGGTGCCAAGCTCGCGGGCCGCGCCTCGGGCGATTCCACCGTTGCCTACGCCATCGCTTTCTGCAAGGCGGCAGAAGCGGCCGCCGGTATCGTGGTGCCTCCGCGTGCCCTTTGGCTGCGCGCCCTTGCCGCTGAGATAGAGCGCATTGCCAATCATTGCGGCGACATCGGAGCAATCTGCAACGATGCATCATTTACGCTGCTTTTCATGGAATTCGGCGTTGTGCGGGAACGGGTGTTGCGGGCAGCACGCGCTTGCTTTGGCCATCGCCTGATGATGGATTTTGTCGTGCCCGGTGGTGTCGCCGCCGATCCGTCGGCCGACTCTTTGATCGATCTGCGCAGTCTGCGCGCTTATGTCGCCAAGCAACTCAAGAATCTCACGCAAATCTATGACACAACCGCGTCGCTCCAGGACCGGACTGTAGGCACAGGCATTGTCAGCACCGAGCTTGTACATCAGTACGGGGCAGGGGGCGTCGTCGGCCGCGCCTCGGGGCGGACTTTTGATGCCCGCCGGTTGCCTTTGCAAGCACCTTATGATCACTTGCAATTTGCTGTACCCGTTCTGAAAGCGGGAGATGTGAATGCCCGCGTATGGGTACGTATCCAGGAAGTCGAGCAGAGCCTAAATCTTTTGGATCAGTTGTTAGGGGACCTCCCTGATGGGCCTGTGTGTGCTGATGCCAATTTCAGCGGTATGAGCGGTCAGGGTATAGGCGTGGTCGAAGGCTTCCGCGGCGATGTACTAGCCTGGCTCAGGCTAGATCACGGTCGAATTGCACGGTGCCATTTGCGCGACCCGTCGTGGTTCCAATGGCCGCTTCTGGAGGCGGCCATCGAAGGCAACATCGTTGCTGATTTTCCGCTTTGCAATAAGTCGTTCAACTGCTCCTACGCAGGGCATGACTTATGACCCCGGTGCAGCCATGAGGAATATTGTTCTTCGTAATCTCTTTCGCGGGCCATATACGGAGCCATCGCCGCCGGTCGCTGACGAAGCGCTCAAGCAGCTTGCGGCGTCGGTCAATCAGGCAGCCATGCGGCGGCTCGGGCGAAGTCTCTCCATTCGCGAAGTTGATGCTGGTTCATGCAATGGCTGTGAGCTTGAAATCCACGCGCTGAACAATGCCATCTACGATCTCGAGCGATTCGGATTGCGTTTCGTAGCATCGCCGCGCCATGCTGACGTGCTGCTCGTGACCGGTCCTGTCACCAAGAACATGCGCGAAGCGCTTGAGCGCACATATCGGGCCACGCCCGACCCGAAGTGGGTCGTTGCCGTCGGCGATTGCGCGATCTCTGGTGGGCTGTTCTCAGGTAGTTATGCCGTCGAGGGGGGCATCAAGGGAATAATTCCAGTTGATCTCAATATCCCAGGCTGCCCACCCACTCCGGAGCAGTTGCTAAGAGGATTGTTGGCGCTATTGAGCTAAGACGATGGTTGGCGTTAATCGGGATTAAGTTGGGGTTGCTCTCCTCTCTGCCGATCCGAGGGTTTTTGCCAAGTCGCAGACGTGCTTTCTGACGCGGCTTTCCTTGATCGAATAGTATGCGCGTACGAGATCAAGCGTTTCGCGATTGACCACGACCTCGTCCTTGCGGAGTTCCTGGCTATCGGGGATTTGGGCAGCAGGTTCCAAATGATGGAGATTGCGAGGGCTCGTGCCCGCAACACCGTCGCTCATCTCTTCATAAAAATATGAGACCGAACAGTTTAGAACCCGACTTAGATCCCAGAGGCGGCTGGCGCCAATCCGATTAGCACCACGCTCGTATTTCTGTACTTGCTGAAATGTCAGCCCAATTGCTTCTCCAAGTCTTTCTTGACTTATTCCAAGAAGTATTCGGCGAAGACGAAGTCGGCTACCGACATGGACGTCCACCGGATTGGGTTGGCCCGAGGCCAGCCGGCCGCGAGGAGACGGCGTTGCGTCGTTGAATTCGGATTCATAGTGGCGCCGTTGAATATTCATCGTGGGATACTCCTCGTTGTCATTCCTCTAGTTACCGCAACAAAATGACCCGCATTCAAAGACACTGGAATCAGGTAGATACCGGAGCTTGCCCGGCGGTTTGGGGACGTGCGCGCGAATTTCTCCGCATACTCAGGGCGGATTCCCCGATTGGGTTATGGTCCATTTGCCCTATCGTTATTGCGGTTATGTATCCAGCTATGGGTGACCGCCGCGATTATGGCCACCCCGATGAATGTCATCCACCATTGCGTCACGTAAATCGCTACCGCATGCGGAACGCGCTCCGGAGCCATCAACGGAAACATCGGGAGGTGCATGGCCTGGATCATGCGGACAATAAGATCAGCGATTGCTCCAGGAGCCGTCATAAGCGCGGCTAGAAATGTAATGGTGCGCAGTGCCTCGATCATGGGATATCACCGCAATGATCTTCAGATAGTTATGAAAGGTACGCCATGCTCGTCTGGTTGCTATTGCCGGCTGCTACAGGTCAGCCCCGATATCGTGTTGTTTAAAAGCGCCCGGTCCTTGGGTCCGAGCGCCGCATCGCAAAGACGGCGAATATCCTCGCCCGTGAAACTATCGACTAAGGCGCGTCGAAATGCTCCCGCTGTCAGGTAAGCCGTAAGAAGTTCGGCAACAGGCCCGGCGCTGTCGTCCCGCTGCCGCGAGGACAGATAGCGCGCCATTTCCTGCAGGGCACGGCCCTTGTTTGAAGCGAGATGCCAAGTTTCAGCAGTCATCATTTAAGCTCAGCGTGCAATGACCGAACGACCATGGACTAGACAAACGAGCGACATCATTACGAAATACGATCTTCGCCAGCAACGAGTTACCGCGATTTGAGGCCCGCGATAACCCGTCACCCTGCTGACGATGGCTTGTTCGGCTAATGGCTGCTTTCCC
>SCTM01000266.1 GCA_004297485.1 Rhodospirillaceae bacterium | reverse complement strand
GCGAGATGCATGCCGCGCGCCTTATCGGCATGGACTGGGAGGAGAGCCGAGCGTTGCTCGGCGAGGTTTATGATCATCTCTACGCGCGCGAGAACACGATGGAGCATGTCTGGCACAAGGGCGACTTGGTGATTTGGGATAACCTCACCTTCCAGCACGCCCGTGGTCCGCTCGCAAGCGTCGGCCGCCGTGTGCTGCAGCGGGTCGTTGTCGGCGTGGAGGGCCGTCGTTTATGAACTACTGATCTGCTTGTGAGGGCAGGGGAGCATCCGGCCAGCTCGCGCGCCCTATGATCAGCAGTCCGGAATGCCTCCCATGAACGGGCCGCCGTCCACGGCAAGTGTCTGGCCGGTGATGTATGACGCGGCGTCGCTGGCGAAGAAATGAATGGCATTGGCAACTTCGTCAGGCGTACCAGGGCGGCCGAGCGGGGTGCTCTTTGAAACGTCCGCTGGGTCGATTTTTGCCACCCGCCAAGCCTCGGCCGCGCGCTCAGACGCCACCAGCCCAACGGCCACGCAATTGGCGCGAATGCCATGACGTCCCCATTCGGCGGCAGTTACTCGGGTGAACATCTGCAATGCTGCCTTGGCTGACGCGTAGTGTGCCCCACCCTTGACACCGTTCACGCCGGCGCCGGACGATACGTTTACGATTGCCCCAGACCGCTGCGCCACAAGATGTCGGCCAACCTCACGCGTGCAGAAATACGCTGACCGGACGTTCAGATCGAAGCTGGCATCCCACCCTTTGGTGGTCAGTCCGGTCAGCGGCCCCATGCGCGTTCCGCCGGCATTGTTAATAAGGATGTCGACACGACCAAACTCGTCGACGGTGCGCTGGACCATGCGCGCGACCTGCTCCTCGTCCTTGACGTCGGTCGGAACAGCCAAGCAGCGACGGCCGGTGGCTTCCCGCACTTCTGCCGCTTTACGCTCGAGCTCATCAACCGTGCGGCTTGCAAGAACGATATCGGCGCCGTGCTGGGCAAGCAGCCGCGCCGTCGCGGCACCGATTCCGGTTCCGCCTCCTGTGACGATAGCCACGCGCCCACTAAGATCAAATTTTGTCAGCAGCGATGATTTGTCCGATGATTCGGTCTTCGTCGTCTTCGCATCAATACGCGAGTTCATGACATAGCCTCATTATGTTTCGCCGGCAGTCCTCGCCGCCTTTTTCCATAGAGCCGTTCGATAGTAATTACTATCTATGTATAGTGTCACGGGTTGAATATTGCAAGCTGGCGGAAGTCGAGCGGTAGATGATATCGCGGTATGCGTGCCGGAGCCCTGTGGTCTCGCTTGCCCTATCCGGTTTGGTAAAGCATCAAAATGGATGAGGTGACGAACCTCCTTACCAGCGGCGGCGGCGCTGAGCCGCGCGTACGCGCTCCCTGAGTTCAGTGGCACGTTGCTCGGGGGTGACGATCGGCGTGTCATGTGGGAGCTGATCACGCACTTTAGCCAGCGGTACACGTTTGATGACGGCCAGGGGATTGGTGTCGCAATCGTACCACCGGCCATAGACCGTGCCCTGCTTGAACCCCGCTGAATCGAGCCAATTCGGGACGCCGGGATCCTCCAGAGCGATAACGGCGCGTAGCTTGCCATCCGAGCTGATCCTGGCCGTCGCGCCATTGAGGCTGCTCAGGCGATAGACGTATTCCACGGCGTTGTAATACGGATCGTTCAGTTGCATATTCCAATAAGGCCTGACCTTGGGAAGCTCGGTTTCGATGATCAGGGCCTCGCCGTCGTCGAGTTCGAATACGGCCGGCCAGTATACCTGCTTAGACAGGCCACCTGGTATGCGCACCGGTTCGAACACATTAATTCCGACGCGTTGCTTGATCGCATTTTGCATATCGTAAAACATTTTGGCCATGCGCCCCGGAAACTTGGCCATCAGCCGGATGCGTTCGATGATCTCATCGGGACTGAGCCGGCGCTTGAGCGGAACCCGATCAAGGCATTCGATGGAGAGCTGCGGATCACGGTCGCGGCCCCAATCCCAACTTCTGTATCGAACGATCATCACATTAGCCTCTGCGGCGATCGGTGCCCAGTTGCCCGAATAGCCTGCAGGCTTCTCCGCACTGAACAGAAGTTCGAACTCGCCGTCCGACCCAATCTTCAAAGCCCGGTCATCCAAATCGTTGAAATGGCTAACCTCAGAAATATCGTCGACCATGCCGGATGTGCCGCGTGACGTACTGAATGTCAGAAGTCTGACCGTGCCACGATTGCCCTTCACCTTGTATTTCAGGTCGCCCCTGATCGGGCAGTAAAGGTAAATGTCATCCGGATTCGGTTGCATCGTATAAACCGGATTCCACAACGGCGCCCAGTCGGGATGCTCCGCATCGGCGTGGAAATACACGAAGTATGAGTAGGACAGATTCATCATGATCTGCCGATAGACGTCGGCACGATATTGCGGATCATCGGGGCGCCACGTATTCGCGAGTTGATGAACGGCGCCCTCAAGGTCTGTCAGATATTCGAGGATCGTGGGGCCGATACTGTTGACCGCGGCTATTGTCTTTCCAGAGGAATTGTCCGCAGCGAGGGCGGCGAGGGCACCTTGGGGAATCGCGGCGGCCAACCCCGCCATTCCCGTAACCGCGAGCATTTGCCGGCGTGTCGCCATATCGCGAGGATCGGTGCTCATGACGCTATCCTTTCATGCAGTGCACGGGATTTCGTTGTCTTAGCCGTAGGCGAATTCTCGATGTTGCGGAAGGAATCAGCAGGAACTGGTGGCCGCGATGCGGCTGCGCTCATTGCTTCACCACCGGTGCCAGGGTTGAAAGGCTCGTTTGCGAACACAGGTGTTTCGTCCCTTGCTTGGGCCGAAATCACAGGCATATCCGCAGGCAGCAGCATAACCTTAAACTCGCCCCGGCTGTCCGGCAAGATGCCGCCGGGCACCGATCCGCGACCAACGATACCCGCACCAGAAATGACGTTGTGGGCTCACTAGACCTTATCTCACGCCTCGGTAAATCGCCGTGTACAAATCGTCCCTGAGCCCCTCAAGCACCGGAAATTCGTGGGTATGAATTTTGCCTTCATCGC
>SCTM01000265.1 GCA_004297485.1 Rhodospirillaceae bacterium | reverse complement strand
GTCCTGATTCGCGGCGATCGCCAGAACCGGAACCGCAACGCCCGGAGAATAGGCGAGCGACAGGTCGCGTTGTGTCGCCATGGGCTTGGAGGCGACAATTTCGATTTTTCCGGGCCGTCCCAATGCGTGGAAGTCCAGCGCTTCCTGTTCGGAATACTGGATGTTTGCTTTTTCAGTCATAACTTATGTGTGTCCACGTCTGTGCGCTGGTATGTTGCGGGTAACTGCTGAATAGGGGGCCTATTCGCATTGAATAATACGCGACGGCCTCACATATAGCGCAACCCATTAAATAACAGCTGAAAATTGCACTAAATGGCACCGGAGAGGTGCAATTTCCCCATTACCCCGCGCCGGGTGATGTGTCGCAATTGTCAGGCCTGAGCCCCCCGCAGCGCCAGTATCGGCGAGAAGGTTTGCGATGCGCAAGCGGTGATGTGGCTGTGTGGATTGCTAGACCGGCGCCGATTCGGCGACCGGTTGTTGGCCTTCCGCGCTGAGCGCAGCAAATGTGGGGACAAGCGACTGGCAGAAAGCCGCCACGGAGTCCGGGGTCACCGCGCCTTCGCCGCGCTGTGTCAGCACTTGCTTAATCTCATTTGCCAGCCGCGCCCAAACCGTAACGCATGCGGCGCTGGCTGCCCACGTGGACAGCGCCTCGGGCCCGGCGGCGTCATGTAGCGCCGCAACCACGGACTCGACGATCCGCTTGTCCGGAAGGGAGTTGAGGGCCTCTGAGGTTTTGCGATGAACATATGCGGCGTTCCCCCCGAGGGCACGGGCCATCACCGCCGGGCAGTAGGCGATGTTCAGAGGCGCATCCTTGTCGGCAAACACCCGCCATAACTCGTAGCCCATGGGAGCACTCATTTTTATGACGACATCCCGCGCGACCTCGCGCGCGGCGATGGCGTTTTTAGCCAGATGCAATCCATCGACCGCGAGATGGGACAAGGCCGTCCCGGCGATCTCGGCCAGGTTTGCCCGTATGGGCGCCGGAGTCATGGATAACTCAATGCCTGCGGCCTGGGCGGCGGCGGCCTCTTCGATCAAGGTCTCGGCGAAGAGACGCGCCAGGCCGGTGACGAACTTGCACTTCCGCGTTTCCAAGGCCGCCAGGTTTCGGATCGACGAGTCATGGATCAAGCCGCGGATGGTGTCGCCGAGAATTGAAACCGTGCTCGTCGGCAGGGTCGCGAGAGCCTCAATCAGGGCGAATTGGTTGGGGTGGCGCAAGTGCGGCTTTACGGACAGATAGAGGCCGTGCTGCGGATAATGGGCCAGGAAGTCTTCATCTCTTTGCCGCTTCAGCATCTTTATGAGCGGCGCGAGAAAGCCCACTTTGGCGAGGCCGGTCGGGCGGTGGCGCGCCCGCTCGGTGGCGAGAAAGGCTTCTTCTTGCCGTTCGCAATAAACCCGGACAGCGCCGTGGAGGTGGGAGAGCACCACGTTGTCGAAGGATTTTCCGCATGGGCTAAGCGCGACTGACGTTTCCTCGGCGATCTTGCCGGACGCGGTTTGAAACAGGTCGGCAAAAGCCGGCTCATGGCGGAGCTGCCAGGCCATCACCAGCAAGGGCGGCAGAAGACGCGGGCAATCCCCGAGGAGGTCATCAAGGGTAGCCCAATGGCGGAGCCGTTCGGCCACATCACTTTGCGTGTCCGCCGCGGCGAGATGGGTCCGTAGGGCATCGAACCATTTCTGAGCCTGGACGCGAACCGGTTGATTGACGCGCCGCTCGTTCATAATAGGACGGTTTCCGCTCTCACGAAATCACCCCGGTCTTAGTCGAAATCCCCTGCCCCAAGCGAGCTTTTTGCGCCAGGCAAGATACCAGAATAGGCTGGGAAAACCGGCCGGTCATGCTGAAAAGAAGTGTCGGCGCAAAACGCACCATTCTGCGGTTTCGTCGCATGGGCGCATTAATGATCTCGAGAGCAGGTGTTCCTGCCACGCCGGGGATGCGAGTATATCCCCGGCGGGGCCCACCCCGCAGGAGCAAAAATGCGCGGTTGGGACCTGGGCCGCACGCGGATGGACGGCCTACGAGAAACCGCAGATTGAGCATAATACAAGCAAGGATGCCGGAGACGATGAAAGCAATTTTGAGCCGTTCACCAGGTGGTCCGGAGACACTGGTCTTGGGTGAACTTCCTGATCCCGCTCCCAACCCCGGCCAGGTGGTGGTCGGGGTTGAGGTTTGCAGCGTTAATTATCCTGACGTGCTTGTCATCCAGGATCTGTACCAATACAAGCCGAAACGGCCGTTCGCGCCGGGTGCGGAGATTTCGGGTGTCGTATTGGCCTGCGGTCAGGGTGTGACGTCCCTGAAGATCGGCGATCGTGTGATGGGATTTGGCATCTCTGGCGGGATGGCGGAAAAGATTGCGCTTCCCGCGCATGTATGCGCGCCGCTTGTCGACAGCATGCCGTTCGAGGATGCGGCGGCACTCACGCTCACCTATGGCACGGCGTATCACGCGCTGAGAGATCGCGCGAATCTCCGCAAAGGCGAAACCTTGCTGGTGTTGGGCGCGGGCAGCGGGGTAGGGCTGGCGGCGGTTGAAATCGGGAAGGCGGCCGGCGCACGGGTGATCGCTGCCGCGTCGTCGTCGGCGAAAGTCGAAATTGCCATGCAGCGGGGTGCCGACAAAGGGGTCGTCTATCCACGCGTCGTCGAGGACGCCAGGGCGGTGACGGAGTCATTCAAGGAAGCCTGCGGACCGGACGGAGCCGACGTGATCTACGATCCGGTCGGTGGCGTTTACTCGGAAGCCGCATTGCGCGCTATCGCGCGGTACGGCCGTTTTTTGGTTGTCGGATTTCCAGCGGGCATTGCAAAGATATCATTGAACCTGCCGCTGCTCAAAAACTGCCAGATTGTGGGTGTCTTTTTTGGCGACTTCAGTCAGCATGAGCCTGCGGCTTATCAGGAAAACAATCGTCAGCTTATGGCCCTGTACCAACAAGGGGCCATCAAACCGCTCATTTCGGCGCGCTTTCCGCTCGCGCGCGCGGCCGAGGCGATCGATTGCCTCGCGAAGCGTACCGCTATCGGCAAAATCATTGTGACGATCAGGTAAGCGCGCTCCCGCTTCGCTTGACACCATGGCGGCGCGTTCCATAAACGTGTATGCGATAGCCGTTAAGAGAACGGAAGGCCGACGTGCCGATTCCTGAGAAATGGCAGCCATATCTGCTGCGCGAACAATCCCTCAGGGATGTCGAGGCCAAGATTGCGCGTCAGCCGCAGGACGCAACGTCACAATGTGACCGCGCGCGGCTCCTCACCGAATTAGGGCGCACCGACGAGGCGCGACAGGCTTATCTCGACATTCTGGCTTTTGATCCGACACATTTCCGCGCGTTGAATAATCTGGGCGCATTGCTCCACGATACCGGTTATCGCACGGCCGCGCGCACGGCCTATGCCGAGGCGGTCGCCCGGCATCCCGATCAGCCGGTGGGTCACGTCAATCTTGCCAATACGCTGAGAGAGGGCGGCGAAATCGAGACTGCTCTGCTGCACTTCGAGAAAGCGCTGCAGCTCTTGCCCGGCTATGTCGAGGCCCATCGCGGCATGTCCCACATCTTCAGAGATCTGGGCGACGAGGATAAGGCGCGATACCACAGGCGCCTGGGGTTCGCGGGCGATGCCGTCTCGGTACTGCCCTATCGCGGCAGTGGACAACCCATATTCGCGATCATGCTGATCTCGGCTGCCGGCGGCAATCTGCCGATCCGCCACCTTCTCGACGATCGGGTTTTCCATGTAACGGTGATCGTCGCCGAGTTTTTTGATCTCGCGTCACCGCTTCCGCCGCATCAGCTGTTCATCAATGCGGTCGGCGACGCCGACCTCTGCGCCGAGGCGCTGGACGCGGCCTTTCAGATCATCGCGCTGAGTGCGGCGCCGATCATCAATCATCCGAGGGCCGTTTCTCTGACGGGCCGGGCCGCCAATGCGCGCCGTCTCGGGTCCGTCCCCGGGGTCGTCGCGCCGACCATCGTCACTTTGCCGCGTGCCGATTTCGCCGCCCCTGATGCTGCTGATGTGCTCGCGCGGCAGGAGCTGTTCTTTCCATTGTTGCTAAGGTCGTCGGGCTACCATACCGGACTCCATTTCCTGAAGGTCGACGATCGAACGCAGCTGGGGCCGGCTGCGGCAAGCTTGCCGGGTGCCGAACTTGTAGCCATTCAATTTCTCGATGCCCGCGGGATCGATCAGAAAATCCGCAAATACCGGGTCATGGCCATCCAAGGAAATCTCTATCCCCTGCATGCGGCGGTCTCGTCCCATTGGAAGATCCATTACTTCAGCGCGGAAATGGCCGACAGCCCTGAACACCGCGCCGAGGACGCGGCATTTCTAAATGACATGCCGGGCGTCCTGGGTCCCCGCGCCATGGCGGCGCTGGAGGCCATTCGCGATGCCTTGGGTCTTGACTATGCGGGGGTCGATTTCAGCCTCAACGACCGAGGCGATATTCTACTCTACGAGGCTAACGCCAACATGATCGTCCCCATGCCCGAAGCCGGCGAGGTCTGGGCGTATCGTCGCGGCCCGGTTATGCGGGTCTATGACGCCATCTGGAAGTTGCTTACAGAGGCCGCGCCTTCCGCCTAATATGGGGCCGTTGGTCCTGACGCTTGACGCGTCGGCAGAAAGGTCTCCGGTCCACCTGTGAATGAAAACACGCCTGAATCCGGCCTAAGTCTTGACCCCGATAACTGGGGCGACATCCGCAAGCTCGGCCATCGCATGGTCGACGATATGATCGACTACCTGGCTTCGACGCGGGACCGCCCGGTGTGGCAAAAGATGCCCGACGACATCAGGTCGTCGTTCCATGAACCCTTGCCACAGATTTCAAACAATCCGGCCGAGGTCTATGAGGATTTCCGCCGTCGCATTCTGCCGTATGCGGTGGGAAATACGCATCCCCGTTTCATGGGCTGGGTTCACGGCGGCGGCAATGTCATCGGTATGCTCGCCGAACTGCTGGCGGCCGGACTTAACGCCAATCTGGGCGGTCGTGATCAGGCGCCGATCGAGGTGGAACGTCAGGTCATCCGATGGGTCGCGGAGATGCTGGGTTTCCCCAAGGATGCCAGCGGCGTCCTTGTCACAGGCACATCGCTTGCAAATCTCATCGGCGTTGTCGTTGCACGCACCCATGCGCTCGGTTCCCATGTGCGGCAAGACGGTCTGCAAGCGGCGCGGCTCACGGCCTATACGTCGCGGATGGCGCACGGCTGCATCGCCAAGGCGATGGACGTTGTCGGCCTCGGGACCGAGGCGTTGCGGATGATCCCATGCGATGCATCCCATCGTATAGATCTCCCGGCGCTGGCTGCCGCGGTTGCGCGCGACCGGGCAAGCGGCGCCATGCCGTTCCTGGTGGTCGGCAACGCGGGCACGGTGGATGCCGGCGCGGTCGATGATCTGGCGGCGCTCGCCGCGTTCTGTCGCGCGCAGGGCTTGTGGTTCCATGTGGATGGCGCATTCGGCGCCATGGCCATGCTGGCGCCGTCGCTGCGGCCGCTTCTAAGCGGTATCGAGTTGGCCGATTCCGTGGGGTTGGATTTCCACAAGTGGATGCAGGTTCCCTATGACGCCGGTTGCATTATCGTCCGCGACGCGGCAACCCATCTCGCCGCTTTTGCCGCGCCGGCCCATTATCTCGGACGTGAAGCGCGGGGTCTTGCCGCCGGGTCTCCCTGGCCATGTGATCTTGGCACCGATCTCTCCCGCGGGTTTCGCGCCCTCAAGGTATGGATGACGATTCAAGTTTACGGCACCGCTCGCCTTGGTGAGGTGGTGGCACGTAGTTGCGCTCTTGCCCGGGAACTTGCCGCGCGCGTGGATGACGAGCCCGCCCTCGAACGGTTGGCACCCGTGGCGATGAATATCGTCTGCTTTCGCTATCGCGCCGCATCCGTCAATCTTGACCGGCTTAATGCGGACATCGTTGCCGACCTTCAGGAAATGGGCATTGCCGCGCCGTCAACGACGGTCATCGACGGATGCGTCGCCATTCGCGCGGCTCTGTTCAATCATCGGACGCTTCCGCAGGATATCCACGCCCTCGTCGACGCGGTTCTTACCCGCGGGCGGGCCCGAACCGAGGAGCCTGGTACGGCTTCGTGATCCGTCTACGGTGGGGCGTGTTCAAGAAGCAGGCGCGGCAGATTGCCGAGAATGAGTTCCAGCTTCGCCATCACATCGTCAAGGTCGGCGATTTCCCGGTCGATGTGTGTTTCGCCGCGCGCCAGGACGTGGGACGGTTCGCCTGACACGATTCTCGCGCCGGCGGCAATGCGAAGCGCGGCAAGCGGTCCAGCGCTCAGCTGAACCGGCTGGCCGATGCGGCAGATTCGTGCCGCCACCCGGTCCGGGAAGTGCCCCGACAGATCTCGATAGAGCCACTGCTGGACACGCCGCAATGTGGCCTGGTCGAGAAGCCGGCCGGGTGAAAGCGGATCGCGCACGCCGAAAACGAAAATCGTCTGCACCAGGTCCCATTGATCATGCGCGTCGCGCTCGGGAGGCGGTGTTCCAAATAATATCAGCCGGGGATTCGTGGCGATGGCATTGCGGATGCGCGTGGCGAAGCGTTCAAGTATCCGGGTCGTCTCACCGACCGGAATATCCTTGAAGCTTTTCATCTCGGCGAGGGCGGCCGTCCAGCGCAGAATCAGTCCGACATTCGCGGGCTTTTTTACGGCCGGCGGGGAATTGGCCCAATCCGCGCGCGCGCTATAGCCGCTCAGTCCATGGGGCAGTTTTTCCCGATCCGGTCCGGGACGATCCGCCGGCAGGAGGACGGCCCCGGAGAATGGCGGGCCAGTGTAGAATTTCGAGCCGGTGAGGACGATGCCGGAGGTCTGGCGAAGATAGGCTTTGACCTGATTCGGGCCGAACCGGCTTTGGCAGCCGTCCACCAGGATATCGAGGCCATCCCCATGATCCGCTGCCAGGCGCTGTAGAAACGCAGGGCGGGGTGCGAGAATCCCGGTCTTGGATAAGTCGATGGCGTGCAG
>SCTM01000264.1 GCA_004297485.1 Rhodospirillaceae bacterium | reverse complement strand
CAAGCGGCGCGGACACCACCGGGAAAGGCGCCTGCTTGAGGGCGAGATAGGTTTTCTGGCCTTCCTCGATCTGGCTTTCGATCTCGCTCCATACGGCGATATTGGCGGCGAAAAGAATGAGGCCGAGGTTGGCGCCGACCGAGAAGTTGGGGCTCTCGTTGTGGATGACCAGCGCCTTGAGCGCGCTGTTGGACTTGAACTGTTTCAGCGTGTCTTTGTAGAGCGCCATGATCATGGGATCCATGGCGTTCATTTTCGAGGTGAACTCGAAGCACAATACGCCGTCGCCGATGTCCCATACCTTGGCTGAGCCATTGCGCAGTAACGGCTTGGACGCGCGTTTGATGTCCGCCAGCTTGAGCACACCGGCGGGGCGAGCGACGTCGGCGTAGGTTCCGGCGGTCGTAAGGTATTGCAGCTTGCCGTTTTCGACCCGATAGAAGCCGCCTTTCTCCGCCGCCAGCTTGAGCAGCGGTGGTACGGCGATCTTGGCGGCGGCCAGCTGTTCGGCGAACCACGCGGCTCCCATCTTGTCCATGGTCTCGAACGGGCCCATGTCCCAGGCGTAGCCATCCTTCATCGCCTCATCGACATCATAAATGGTGTCGGCGATTTCCGGCACCAGCGACGCCGCGTAGGTGAGACCTTGGCTTGCCACGGCCCAGGCAAATTTGCCGCCCTTGTCCGGCTGCTTGACGAGGACCTGGAGGCCGCCCTTTCGCGACACTTCCAAACTGTCGAGCTGGGCCTTCACCGACGGACCGTACGCGGCCGTTACAAGATTGATGCTTTCCTTGACGCGTTTTCCGTCGGTCTTGTTCACGCGATAAAAGCCGCCCGATGCCTTGCGGCCGATCCAGCCGTTCTTCAGCATCGTGGTGATGACCATCGGCTCAGCCGCGATTCGCATGAGATCATCGGTCTTGGGCAGTCTTTCCTGCATGGACTTGAGGACGTGCGGTATCAAGTCGAGCCCGACCAGGTCGATCAAACCGAAAAAGCCGGTTTTGGGAATCCCGAACGGCTTTGAGCCTACGGCGTCGGCCTCTTCCACGGTCAGGCCGTTCTTGATGGCTTCCGTGAGGCCGAGCTGCAGCCAGAAAGTTCCGACGCGATTGGCGATGAAGCCCGGTGTGTCTTTGCAGACGACCACGCCCTTGCCGAGGCGAACGTCACAGAACGTGCGCATGGTCTCCACGACATCCTTGCGGGTCTTGTCGGAGGCGACAATCTCCAGCAGGCGCATATAACGGGGCGGGTTGAAGAAATGGGTGATGACGAAGTCCGGCACCAGACCCGCCGGCATGCCGGCGGTGAGGTCCTTCAGCGGAATCGTCGATGTGTTGGACGATACGATCGACCCCTTTTTGCGGTGGGCATCGATCTTTTTGTAGAGGTCCTGCTTGATGTCCTGGCGCTCGATCACCGCCTCGACGATCCAGTCGCAGTCCTTCAGCAGTTCAAGATGATCCTCCGTATTGCCGGCCGTGATCATTTCCGCATTGCGCTTGGACATGAACGGCGCCGGATCGGTCTTGAGCAGCTTTGCCACCGCGCCTTCGGCGATGGCGTTGCGGTTGGTTCCCGTTTTAGGGACGATGTCGAGCAACACCACGGGGACACCCGCATTGGTGATGTGGGCGGCTATGCCGGCGCCCATGACACCGGCGCCGATAACCGCCGCTTTCTTGATCTCGGCCATGGCCAGTGCTCCTCTCAGATTGCTTCGAGGATGGTGGCGATACCTTGGCCGCCGCCGATGCACTGAGTCGCCAGCGCATATTTCTTCTTCTCGCGCTTCATGATCTGGGCGGCCTTGCCGGTGATGCGGGCACCCGTGGCGCCGAGGGGGTGGCCGAGGGCGATGGCACCGCCGTCGATGTTGGTCTTGGTCAGGTCGATGCCAAGGTCCTCCACACAGGCAAGGCTCTGCGAGGCAAAGGCTTCATTAAGCTCGATCACGTCGATCTGTTCGAGTTTGAGGCCCGCCCTTGCCAGTGCCTTCTTGGTCGCGGCCACCGGGCCGATGCCCATGATCTCCGGCGCGCAACCTGCCACCGAGATGGACTTGATACGCGCCAGCGGCGTAAGGCCGTGCTTGCTGGCGTACTCCTCGGAACACACCAGCACCGCCGATGCGCCGTCGGTGAGGGGCGACGAGGTGCCGGCGGTCACCGAGCCTTTTTCATTAAAGGCAGGCTTCAGCCCGGCCAAAATCTCGGCTGTCGTGTCGGCACGGATACACCCGTCCGTATCCACCGTACCGCCGTCGCCTGTCACGGGCACGATCTCGTCCTTGAATTTTCCGGCGGCCTGGGCGGCGGTCGCGCGCTTCTGACTTTCGGCGGCGAAGGCATCCTGGGCGGCGCGGGTGATTTGGTATTTTTGCGCCAGGTTCTCGGCGGTTTCACCCATGGCCATATAGGCGGCGTGACCGGCGTCGACCAGCTTGGGGCTCGGCATGGGATTGAACCCGCTCATGGGGATGCGGCTCATGCTCTCGATGCCGGCGCAGATGAAGACATCGCCCGCGCCCATCTTGATGGCGCCGGCCGCGGCGTGGATGGACTGCATGGACGAGCCGCAGAAACGATTGATCGTCGTGCCGGCCACGGAAATCGGCAATCCCGCCAGGAAGACGATGTTGCGGGCAACGTTCAGCCCTTGCTCGCCTTCGGGAAAGGCGCAGCCCAAAAGCAAATCCTCGATATGATCGGGATTGACTTTGGTGCGCTCGACCAGAGCCTTCACCACGGCGGCGGCGAGATCGTCCGGCCGAACCTTGCGCAAGGCTCCCTTGTTGGCGAGCGTGAACGGCGAACGGGCATAGCCCGCGATAACGACGTTGGTCATCGGTGTCTCCCTTTGTCGCGGCTCTTGAGGCCTGTGTCGTCTTGGTGTGTCGTGAGTTGCGCGGTCGCCTGTTGTTCCAGCTTCCGTAATTCGCGCAGGGTCTGCTGCAGGTCGGTCATCTTTTCTTCCAATTCGGCGATGCGGCCGCGGGCTTTCTTTATCGCCGCGCGCGCGTGTTCCGTACGCACCGGATCGACATTGTAAAGCGCGAGCACTTCGGCGATGTCCTGCAGCGAGAACCCCAGTCGCTTGCCACGGCGGATCAGCGCCAGCCGCGCGCGATCTCTATATGTATAGACCCGCATGATGCCGGCGCGTTGCGGCTGCAAAAGACCCTGCGCCTCGTAGAACCGCACCGTGCGTGGTGTCACGCCGACCGATGCCGCCAATTCGTTGGTGCTGTAGAGGCGCCTGCGTTCGTCCGTGCCGGCTTTCGAGATTGACGTGGGCGGCGGCGCGCTCCGGGTCATGCTTTCGCCCCGCCCGCCTGCGCGCTCGCCTTGGCCAGTTCCTCGGCCTCAAGTTCTTTCTTCGACAGCTTGCCGATGAGAGTTTTGGGCAGCTCATCGCGGAACTCATAGAATTCCGGTCGTTCCACGGCCGATAGCTTGTCTTTAAGAAATGCGCGCAGTTCGTCCTCCGTGACCGTCATGCCGGTACGAACCTTGATGAAGGCCTTGGGGGCCTGTCCGCGATAAGGGTGGGGAACGCCGATAACCGTCACTTCCTCCACCGCAGGATGAAGCTGAATGGCTTCCTCGACCATGCGCGGATAGATTTTATAACCCGAGGCGTTGATCATGTCCTTGATACGGTCGACGATGAAAACGTACCCGTCCTCGTCGATAGTGCCGATATCGCCGGTATGGAAGACGCCGCCGGTCATGACGTCGGCGGTTTCCTTGGGCTTGTTCCAATAGCCCTTCATGACCTGGGGTCCGCGCACGCAGATCTCGCCCTTCTCGCCGACGCCGAGCACGCGATTGTCGTCGGTGGCGCGGATCTCGACGACGGTTCCCGGCATGGGCATGCCGACGGAGCCGGCTTTGCTCAGTCCGGCCGTGGGATTGGTGCAGACCACGGGCGAGGTTTCACTCAGGCCGTAGCCTTCCACGACGACACAGCCGGTGAGCTGTTCGAACTCGCGTTTGATTTCGACCGGGAGCGGGGCGCCACCCGAGATGCAAAGCCTAATTGACGTCAGGTCATATTTCTTTACATCGGGCGCGTTGTTGATGGCCGTGTAGATGGTCGGAACCGCCGGAAAGAACGTCGGCTTCTTGCGGTCGATATTCTTCAAGCATTCCTTAAGGTCGAATCGCGGCATCATGATGATCTCGGCGCCGTACTCGAACGCGACGAGCATCGCCACGGTCATGGCGAAGACATGGAAAAACGGCAGGGCGGCCAGGAACTTCTCATGTCCCAATTCCGGCGTGGCGTACCACGCTGAGACCTGGCGCACGTTCGCCGAGACGTTGGCATGAGTCAGCATGGCGCCTTTGGGCTCGCCGGTTGTGCCGCCGGTGTATTGCAGCAAGGCCACGTCGTTGTGGGGATCGATGGCGACCGGCGTGTATTTTCCGTCGTTGGCGACGAGGTCGCGGAACCGGATATGGCGCGGGTCGTTGTCGACGGCGGCGAGGTCCGACCCTTTGAACAGGCGCATGAGCACGCCGGTGACAAAGGGGAGAGCGTCGGCCATGGAACAGACAATCAAGGATTTGACGGCAGTTTTGTCGAGAAGGCCTCGCGCTTTGGGGTAGGTCGCGGCAAGGTCCATGGTGACGATGACTTCAGCGGCGGAATCGTTGGCGAGCCGTTCCAACTCCCGTGGCGCATAAAGCGGATTGAGATTCACCACGGTCGCGCCGGCCATCAGCGCGCCGCAATAACAGGCGATATAATATGGTGAGTTGGGCAGAAGCAGGCCGATCCGCGTGCCCTTACCGATGCCCTGATTCTGCAGGCCACGGGCGACCTGCGCCGCTAAAGCCGCGGTCTCGGCATAATTCCAGCGCTTGCCGAGAAATTCCATACACGGGCGGGTTGGAAACTTCGCCGCCGCATCCAGCAAGATCTTGAAGACCGGTGTCGCGGGCAAGGGCATGTCCCACGCGGCAAACGGCGGATAGGTCTTAAGCCAGGGATATCGGGCCGTGTCCTGTGCCACTTTCTCCCCATGCGCCCGCCTCTGGCGCGCCACCCGCCGACGGTGCTTGTCAGACGGCGTATTTCGTCTGACCGGCGTCGCCAGCTTTCGAAGGAGCAGGCCGTTCTCTCGTTCCGCGACGGCGGATGTAGAGGCCGGACTACTTACAGCACCCTCCGTGCCGTCCGATGTCGCAACGTTTTCGTTTCGACACGATTACGTTAGTGTCACTGTAGAATTCTTCAATGAAATTCGGTGACGTTAACGTAAGACTCGGGTCTCTAGGGGCCCATTGGGGGTCTGCGGGCCGTTAAACCCCATACCTAGGGAACAGAGGCCGCTGTTCCGGGGCGTCCATCGGCATAGGGTTCTGCGAATTTCGTCTACCGTCGGCGGATGGGGCGACTCCGGTAAGCTATTTGTCCAGGAGCCCCGAGAGTTTGAGCGCCACGCCTTTCGATCCAAAGATCTTCAGGCGACCCATCGTGAAGGCAACCATCGGATTGAGGTTGCCCTCCATCAATTTGGCAAGGTTCTCCGTGGAGAGCGCCAGCGTGGTGTCCGCATCATCGCTATCGGGGTTGGCGATGATCTTGACCGTATCCCCGGTCGCATCGAGCAGGATGCGGCCGTCATCGCCCAGGTCGAAAAGCACCGTGTGATTGAGTTCTTTCAGTTTCTCCGCCTGACTCTGCATCGACGCAACGAGTTCGTCCAAGGCCATGACGTGTCCCCTTTTTAGGTCTGAATTCCCACCGCGTTCATATCCTGATGGAATACCCTAGCGGTTAATACCCCCGTGCCTGGCAACCGTCATTGGTCGATGTCCGGGCGCGGCACACTTAAATACAGATAATTGTTGTGACACGAAATTATTTGAACTCCCCCTCACTTGGCCTGTTGTTGACGTTGATCAACGACATGTGCGCCTAGAAGTGGTCACGTTATTTGACCTGTTCGCGCAATAGGATATAGCTTGCTCGGCGAGGGGTATAGTGCCGCTTCCAGGGGGGGAGCGTCAGCGCAAGGGGCGTTAGCGGCATGCCGGAACCAGCAGCACGAGGTGGGCCCAACGAGGCGAAACCGAAGGATCTTCGGGGTCTCGTTCATGACATGACCCAATGGCGGCAAGCGCCGGTGTCGGGGACGAACCTGATTGCCGTCAGCGTCCTCTCGGCATTGCCCGAAAACAAGCGCACGCCGGAACTGCTTGAGGCCATGCTCAATGGTTTGGCGATCATTTCCGCGCGCGTGCGCGGTACATTCTATCGCGCGACGCCGGGCGACTTTGTCATCATGGTCAAGGCCGACGAAGGCAGTTTGGTCGCGATCGTGCGGGACCTGAAGGTCGAGATGCTGCGCATGATCGAGCATCATTTCCCCGGCACGTTCGGCACCATCGATCAGAGCCGATTGGTCGTCTGCTATGACCTCATTCACAACTACCGGTCTGCGGCCGACCGGGTGACTCGTTATGCGGAGACGGCGAGCCGCATGGCCGAGGGCCCGGAAGGCGAGGGCAAGCTGCGACCGCTCACCGGCACTGACATCGAACGTGTGATGCAAGCCTATAAGAAATTTGGTGCCGAACGGTTCATCAAGGCCTTCGTCCGCCATCAGGACTCCGCGGTCGGGCAGCCGGGCAAGCCGCTCGCGCCGATGATGACGGAGTTCTTCATCAGCATGGATCTGTTGCGCAAGCCGCTGTTCATCGATATCGAGATGCGCGGCTCCGGACGGCTTTTCAATGAATTTACGCTGGTCCTCGACCAGATCATGCTTGAAGCGTTTCATGCGCTTGCGCCCGATAACGCGCACTGTTCCATCAATCTCAACGTGCAAAGCGTCTTCACAAGCGAATTTGACCAGTTCATCGCGCGGAGTTCTGCGGAAAAGCTCAAGAATGTTGTGTTCGAGTTTCGCCAATCCAACATCGTCGAGCATTTCGATGAGTTTCAAGTCGCACGCGGTCTGATCAAGGAGAAGGGCGCACGGATCGCGGTCGACCAGATTTTTCCCCAAACCGTGGGGTTGGTGGATATCGATTATATCGGTGCCAGCATCGCCAAAATTCACTGGCGTCAGGGGGCGGAAGAAATCCTCAACGAACGCAAGCGTGCGCTGAAATACATCGAGGATTGCGGGGTTCTGCCTATCCTCATCCGAGTCGACGATCCGAAGGCCTTTGAAATCGGCGCCAGCCTGGGAATCACGACGTTCCAGGGATTCCTCGTCGATACAATGCTCAAACAACAGCAAGGCACCGCGTCGAACTGATCTCCAGCCTAAGCGCTGCTGGATTTGGAACAGACGTCGGCGCAAGATGCCTGTGGTCTGTATTCTGGCATTCGCATCCGGATTCGGCATGCTGATATGCGAATGGGAGAATCAAAGGATCACGCGTAATTGAGGCGCCGGTACGTTACGGTGGTCGCAACCGCCGGTCGCTCCTTGAATTCGACATGTTCTCACCACCATGCGCATCCAGACAAAGCTGCTGATTCTTCTGCTCGTGATCGCGCTGTTGCCGCTCGTGGCCCTCAGTCTGCGCGGCCAGCGCGCGACCGAGAATCTCGGATCGGCGATCGCCGATCAAGACCGGGCGCTCATGAGCGGTGAAATTGAGACTCGCCTTCAGCAATCCATCGCGTATTCATCCGACATTCTGTCGACACAGCAGCGGCAAGTCGAATTGGCGTTAAGGTTGCAGGCCGCTGAAATCGAACGCCGGCTGGAGGGACCACTCCCTCAGGATGAAGTTCCACTCTATAGCGATCATGACTTCGATACGCCCGCGACGTGGCCGCCGGGCACCGAGTTGGCTCTTGATCATGTTCTCAGCGGCACCGGGCCGGAAATGAAGGCCGTGCCGATTTCGCGCGTGCATCAGGCATTTCACATTGCCGGACCGGGTCACGATTCGCAGGATGTTTCGCCCGAGATGCAACTGGAAATGCGGCGACTGGCGTCCATGGACGCGGTGTATCGCCGATTATCCGACACGGCGCCGGGGCTGTTCTACTGGCAGTACGTCAGCTTGCGCGACGGTTTGCACGCGGTGTTTCCCGGTCATGGCGGCTATCCCGAGGGCTTCGATCCCCGTGCGCGCAACTGGTATGTGACGGCCGCAGCTAAGGGCGAGTTGACGTGGACTCCACCGACCCTCGACGCCGCGACGCGCCGCGTCTTGTTGACGGCGTCGATGCCGGTCTACGCCGCTGATGGACAAATTGCGGGGGTAACCGGAATCGATGTGGATATTCTTTCACGCCTGACGGACATCCAGAGCCGTCTGCATCTGGGCGCCAATGCCGCAAGCTATATTGTTCGCGTCGCGGGCGCGGATGGTGGGCCGCCGACGTCCGACTCAAGACCGGCGCTGCGCGTGGTCGCGACATCGAGCTACACCGATACTGGAACGGCCTGGGACGCGCAGATCGATGAGCCCGTGTTGGCTTCAGGGGCGCCCGCCGGTATGGATGGTATGATCCAGGATCTACGCGCCGGTCATGGCGGTTTGCGGCACATGCCGCGCGACGGCGCCGATGCGGTCTGGGTTTATGGCCCCATCGAAAGCCTGGGTGCTGCGCTCCTTTATATCGTTCCGGCCCAGAATGTTGCCGCTATCGCCGACCAGACGCGGAATTCGGTTTGGGATGTGACCACCCGACAGATGCGTCTTGCGGGGATTGCTTCCGTCGGCCTCATGGTCATCGTGGCGGTCATATCCATCTTTGCCGCCCGATCGATCACCGAGCCGCTCCGGCAGCTGGCGCACGTTGCCAAGGGCTTGGCGGCGGGCCGCCTCGATACGCGCGCGCGCGTCGTCAGCCATGATGAAGTCGGCGAGCTGGCAGCCGCCTTCAATGCCATGGTTCCGGAACTTCAAAGCCATATCAAGGTGAAGGAAGGTTTGGCTGTTGCGCGGGAGGTTCAACAGAAGCTGCTGCCGGCCGCGCCACCGGTTATCCCGGGGTACGATGTCGCAGGATTGAGCCTCTACAGCGAGGACGTGGGCGGCGATTACTACGATTTCCTTGAGATGACAGACCGGGCCGGTGCGCGTCGCGTCGGCGTTGTTGTCGGTGACGTCGCCGGTCACGGTGTTGTTGCGGCTTTGACGATGACCGCCGTGCGCGTGCTGTTGCGCAGTTACGCCGGCGACGGCGCACAACTTCTGCCGGCGATGCAGGCCGTGAACCATCACTTGGCGGTCGATGCCGCCGCCGGCAGGTTTGTGACCCTGGTCTATATGGTGATCGACCCTATTGCCCCGCATCGTCAGCTGCGTTGGATCAGCGCCGGGCAGGGGCCGCTGTTGTTTTACGACATGGTCAATTATCGATTCGAGGAACTGGCGGCGCAGGACATTCCCCTCGGTGTCGAGCGCGACTGGAATTTCCACGAAACCACCCGCAGCGATTGGCCGCGGCAGGGCTTGCTGATGATCGGTACCGAC
>SCTM01000263.1 GCA_004297485.1 Rhodospirillaceae bacterium | reverse complement strand
CTCAGGGGTAGAGCAACTGATTCGTAATCAGTAGGTCCGCGGTTCAATTCCGCGCGTCGGCACCATTTTAAAATCAATGACTTACGGCGTTTTCATACTTCTCAAAATGCTGCTAAAATCACCAATAGTAATCACCGAGTAATCACGCCAGGGCGGGACTGACAGGCTCAGTTGGGGTCGATAGTGCAAGTCGCTCAGTCCGAAATGGTGATGACGTAGTACCGCAGCTTGAGGCCACCCCATGGCATTTGACCTTGCGGCCCCGGCAGCGACGGATTCGCGGAGTCACGCTTCAATTTGCCGAGGCTTCCCCAGATCGTCCGCCCACGTTTCAGTCATCATCTGATCCGTCCGGAGTTTGCGCCTTCAGTTCGCGGGTCTTAATGCACACAAGGCGCTGACGATCCGCTTTGCCAATTCCGGGCACTGAAATCGGAATCGTGGCCTTGCCCCCTTTCACTTGAATGAGCAGACCGCGCTCCTTGAGCCGATCCATAACTTGCCGCGATGTAAGTGGGGTGCCGGAAAGTGCACCAAGCTCTTCAAGTTTCACGGCGTAGACGAGGCCATGCTTGGCGTAATCGAGGAGGATACCCCTACAGTCTGCAAACTTGGCCTTGGTCGTCGTTCGACCGTTCCTGCTCAGATCAATAATGCCGTCAAGTTCGAGCAGCGCCTTTCGCAGATTGCTGGACGCTTGGGCGACCATACGTGGATACGACGGAGCGACTTCCCTGGCTCGCCGGTAGCACAAATTGATGGCCTTCCAAGCGGAGTTCTTGGGTAGCCGAATAACACCATGCTTCTCAGCCAGCTTGAGGCCCGCATAGGCTAGACCAAATCGCTTCGCATACCGGCTCTCGCTGCTATCCTCGACGCCCACGTGCTTGAGGAATCGGTCAACCATTTTTCGCACGAACTCGGTTGACGCAGCCTTATCCGCGACGATCTTGGAAATATACTCGCGCCCGGCGACCCCATAGTTGGCAGCACAAGCCTTCTCCAATGCGTACACCGCAGCAGCCGTATTTTCATATTTCTCGGGGCACTTCTCGAATATCCCGAGTTTCTCGGAAGCGACGGCGGGGACGTCGATCAACCGTACTTCCTCGCCTCCAAAAACATGAGAGTCTGCGGCCAGCGAAATATCCCGAATACTGCGGACACTTGTGCTGAGAAGAGCGAGCCAGGAAGAACCAAGCCCAAGATCGACCTTGAACCGTTTCGACCGACGCCGGGCCAAACCCGTGGTCAGCCGGAAAATTCCATCACTTAACGTGTCGATGCGTTGATGGTCGGACTTTCCGGCTCGCCCGGTGTCGTCCAGGTAGACGAGCATGTCAGAATGTTCACTTCTCATTTCGTCAAGGGCCGCTGGCGAAGCATCCCAGGTCTGCAAATTCTCCCGACCCGATGGACCGAACACCGAAACAGCGGCGACCGCGCACGACGTTTTGCCTTTGCCCGGAGGACCGAAAAGATTGAACCCGCCGCTTTCGATACGCAGTATTTGGTGAAACGGAGCACCAAAAGGAGTGCCGAGCGCCAGCATGGCCGATGCGCTGCACGGTACTATGTCGCTTACAACCCTGCGCCAAATCTTCCGACTGCCCCTAATGTTTGGGATTTCCGGCGCATAGCCAACTTCACGGTAGCGGACATTGTCAGCTTTAGGGCCGATTGCGGAATCGAGAGAAACGAACGTGTCGTTCTTGTACCACCCCGTCTTCTCGACTATCGCAATTTGCTTTCCGGGCTCATCAGCCAAAAAGCGGGTTAAAAGTGTTTCCCGCTCAGACCCCGTTGGCGGCCAGTCGTATCCTTGGTCGGTCAACAGGTCGCGAAGTATCTGTCGCTTCCGTACCTCGCTTCTTGGGGGTGTCAGTGTGCAGATTTCTCCGCGCCGGTTTTCGAACTTGATTAGGGTCTGCCAGCCCTTGCTGGAGGTTAGATCGGCGATCTTCTCGATATACGGGGCAATCCGCTCCGGTGTGTCGCCGGAATCCTCAAACCAGATTCCGTCCTGTTTAATCTTAAACTTGCCATCGCGGTGAGGTTTCGACTTCATGGTAAAGCCTTGTGCGTCAAGAGTTGTCGGGGTTTATTGGTGTACACGTGTTCACGTGTTCACCTGTTTATCGGCACTGACGGGCCGCAATACCGGCGTCCTCGTGGGCGGCGGCGAGAGGAAATATTCGCGGCTCCGGCGTTGCCCGGAATCGCAGCATGGTCGCTTCGATTGTTCATTTTTCCGTCCAACTGGCCCGCCAACGCATCCGCACCACTTCCAGATCAATCTTCAGCAAAATTCGGCTGTTTTTGCTGGGGACAGACCGGATCAATTTGAACGTCCAGTGGCTGCGCTTAATACCGCGCATGAACAATCGCCCTGTAATTCCCAGGTCGTGAAGGACCATTGCTAGTTCACGGCGCTCGTCTGCGCGTAATTTTTCGTAGCTGGTGTTGCTGTCACCTTTTCCGTCACGGAGCCGCTCGCGCCGCTGGAACTTGGTTTTGAGGGTGTAATTTACGGAGCGCCAGAGCCAACGCGGCGCCCCGAACTTCCTGGGAATGGGCACGTCGGCGGAGCGTTTGCCGACCAAGGCATCCAAGGTGCGGCGGAGCACAGCCTCGGGGACCGTTGTCGCTACCACCATATATAAGTGTGGCTGCCAGTAATCTGGGTCGTCATTGCGCTGATCGACGTGGACCGTGAAATCCCACGCCGCGAATATGACGGCATATTTTAAGGCGGACCGTGAGATAGCCTTCCGCAACTGCGCCACTATGTCCAACAGGGTCTCAGCCTCAAGTTCGCCAAGAGGCATTGCCCATGCTGGCGAGACTAGGGACACCCGGTAGACCCGCAGACTAAGAGACTCAAAGATCGAGACGATTTGCCCGATAGTGACGCGCCGCATTTTCCGAAAGCAAATCGGACAAGTAGGAGAGCCGCAACGCCGTCCGCGAGCGCACCGTTCGAGGTGTGCCGCGAGACGCCGGTGCTGGCGGTTCCCCCGCTTTAGCGATCCGATTATCTGGCGCAGCCATTGTTTGGTCTTCGTCAGGGTCTCGAAGCCTTTGACCCTGAACTTCGCGTCTAGGTCCTGCGAAGGTATCGGCGCTCTGACGAACGAGTCGTCGCATGTGAACGACCCGTCTTCAGTGCCAGAAGAGTGGTGGCGCTTAGTCACTGTCGCCCCCGCCGCCCTGGTAGGAGTCCCTCAAGTACGCGATGATGTCCGCACCGAGGTATTTGACGTTGCGCCCCAATTTCAAATATTTCGGGGGCAACTCCTTCGCGCGACGGGCTTCCCAGAACGCCACCTTTTGACCTGTGCGGTCCTCCAGTTGTGGAGTGTTGTAGAGTTCGTCTGACTTGAAGCCCGCGAAGGAGTCCGTCTGGGTTGATGGGTCTTCACTGGCCGCAACATCTTTTGAGACCTTAATACCCCGCGCTCGCTGCCGTACTTTAATGAACGGCGCACTCACGATAGTCCCTCCGGCTTAGTAGAGGTCCGATCACTCATTGCCGTCGTTTCCGTGGGAGGGATGTGCAGCGTTGTTAACTACTTCCATCCAATCGCCGGGCTCAAAAATCGGGACTGTGTATTTGTGGCCGTAATCCCACTGCACGTTCAGCACAGCACGTGGGCCGTCCCACACGACTACGCCGAAGGACTTACGGAAGAGATCGTGGCTATTGTCATCCTCATAGAACACCGGAACTGGATGACCCGGAGACTGAAGAACAATGGTCAAAGTCCCCAGACTCGTAAGTACCGGCTCATCCTTTCCACGCTTGGAGCAAGCGGACTGACATACGTTAATTGCTGAATTTGCCGTGAAGAGAACGTGCCGCAACGTCTCTTCTCGTGAGGATTCCTCAATGCCCGCCGAGTCATCCGCCGCAGAAGTGCGGAGGTGCTGTTCAGTATTGCTCGCCGGTGGTGTGTCGCTTTGTAAGCCTTTGCGTGAGCGTTTCGTAGTCATGGTTGCCTCGCTGGTTGGTGGACTTGCGAGGCAATTGGATCACTACGTGCAAATGCTGACACTCCACATTGTCAAGAATGGATACCAGCACACCGAAAATGGTTGTCTTTCTATTTGCTAGACGTCTCAGACTTAATGCGAGAGCCCTTTGAGCGATCAACTTCGTAGTTACTCTGAAGCAATGCGAGAGTGTTCTCGCAAATCTCGAATGAGACGTGATCTCGTATGATTTTGTCGTTCATCTTCCACAAATCTATGGGTTCGCTTGTGACGACGGCGAGTCTCTCGGCGACATAATTCGATAGCTTGAGGAAACGATCCAGTCCATGAAAGAGGGGATCACCTCTATCTGGCATCGGCATCATAAGCAGGTATGCAGTCCAGAAGTGAGCGACACGATTTAGTTTATTCCATTCGCTCATTATTTGTTTGCCGCTCTTTTGTACCAAGGTTGTGCCGTTCGTTCTTGTGACTGTGTTATATCCGGCGAGGGCAGCGGCCTTCCCCTCGGAACAATCAATATCCTTACCGCTTTGTTTGGCTGCGTGAAGGCCAATGTAAAAATAGGTCATCAAAGCAACACTGATATAACTTCCGGGTGCTTGCCTCGACTTATCTGGCATTAGTTCAGGGAACCAAGCTTCTTGGAAGCTAGAGGTCAGGAACGGTTCTGATGGGTGGTATGGTGACTTGAGCGGAAGTGCATGATGAGACTTCTGCAATTGCCGATTAAACACCGCTGTCTCGGCTTCAAGCAGCGCAGTGGCACAGTCATCAAGACGTCGTTTGTTTTCCTCTAAAGGCCAGAGCATATAGGCCATCAGTCGCCACAAACGGAAGTGAGGATCGTCGCCCTTCCTGTAGGTGATTTTTGCCATGCCCGCTCCGGTCCATCTCTCAGGGGTATGTAGAATACATTACTTCGAGCGTATTAAGTTTTGTAGGAGTGGCGCTGCTAGTTATTCGGGTTTACGGGCCTGGGCACAGGCGGCGCTTTTGACTCCCCTGAAAATGCCCTTTGGGGATACCAAAAGGGCATTGGCGTGGAGTCAAAATGAGTATTTTTTCACCGCCGCCGGTGGCTATTGAGGCGACGGCGGTTCTTGCTTGAGGACGCGCTGAACCACGGAAACACCCACGCCGAGTTCACGGGCGACCTTCCTAATTCCCTTTCCTCCCTTGTATTCCATTCGGATCGCACCTTCTACCTCTGCACTGACACGGGGGCGTCCGCATTGCTTCCCCTCAGCTCTGGCTCTCGCCATCCCCGCCTTCACGCGCTCCTGTATCATCGCCCGCTCGAACTCTCCGAATACACCAAGCATTGAGAACATAGCTTTCCCGGAAGGTGTCGTCGTATCCAAGTGCTGGAGGTGGAGATATAGATCGACGCGCTTACTCAGTAGTTCGCTCAGCACAGAAAGTAGGTCTTGAAGCGAGCGCCCCAAACGGTCCACGGACCATACTGCAACGACCTGAAAATCCCGACGTGCGACGCCTCGCAACAAAGCATCCAGTCCAGGTCGCTGTGCTCGCCCCTTCGCGCCCGATATGCCCTGGTCAGTAAAGATCGGGCCGAATTCCCACCCTTGTCGTTTAATGGCGAGGCGCAATTCGCGAAGCTGATTTTCGGTAGTCTGATCGTCTGTCGAAACGCGCGTGTACAATGCTGCAACTTTGCTCATCGTTTTCCCTTTCGTGATTGACGTTGAATTAGGTGTACGTTCGGACGTGTTTTCCGCACATCTTCGATAACTCTTACGTACCCCGAAAAAACCGCAGTTTTGCGCCATTGCTGGTTTCGGGTTGGCGTTGCCCTTTCGGTACAGCCCTGATTTCGCGAAATGCCGGGTAGTGCCCATTTATCGGGGCTAAGTCGCTGGTCAGGTGTCACGGCGACTTAAAGTGCGCTAATTCGACGACGGCGCAAAAGACAGGAGGTGGTCAGCGGCATTGCGGGCGTGTGGCGCTGCCCGAGAAACCGCTTGTTCATCGAGCTTCAGCACCCGCAGCCATTCTGCGATGTAATCAGCGGAGCGCACGGTGGGCACGATATCCAACGCCGCGATTAAATATGCGGCTACTAACTCACCGACAATTTCCTCCCAGGCGTATTCCGCTAGTTTGTGATCGCCAGGTATCTTGCGGTCGAGCCGGGTATGATGCTTTGTCCAATGCCCTAGCTCGTGGAAGATCGTCCGATAATAATTGACACTCTGAAAGTAGGCTGAGCGACATGGGACTTGAATGTGATCGCCCCCAGGGTCGTAGAACGCGCGGCTACCGCCCACCCGGATATCGGCCCCTGTCGCTGCAATCAACGCGTCTGCACGTTCGCTTATATAATGTGGGCCAGGTTGTGGAGTAGGTTGCGGTGGCAACCCCAGAAATTGGTCGAGGTTGTAGACAGTATAGTGACGCTCAAAACCGTATCGAACTGAGATGGGGCGGCGTGATGACGGGTATCCTTTGTTTCTATATCCCGTACCGCCGAAGAAAATGGTTGTACCCCGTTCGTCGTCTTTAAGAACGCCGCCGATTGAGACTGCTTGGCGCTCTGTCAGCCATCGCTGCGTTCCATACCCCGCGTTCATATACGCGCTCCAGAGAATGAGCACGTTGATTCCCAAATAAGGCCGCAGAGTTTTGCCATTGCGCGGCCAGGGGTCCCCGTTTTTCCAAGGTGCTTCCCATGGCTTTGTACCCTTTTTTAATTGGGTGGTGATTTCCTCCGTGACTTGTTTGTAGATCAATGCATTTTTAGAACGGATATGACGGCTCACTCGACTCTCCCAAAACAAATAAAAAGGCCCGGCATTGAACCGGGCCTTATGAAATTTGGTCGGGGAGATGCTGTGCGGGACGACGTTCAGCAACGGCTATTGAGTGCCACTAATGATTTCCTATTGCTGCTGCGCCAGATTTGTAACTAGGTTGCATGTGAACTCACCGTCGCCAGTGACAAACATTTGTGGCTTTGCCGTCTGAGCATCACGAATGATGCCGATCCCATCGTCGAAGGTGATAAACGAGACGATCTTGGCGTAAGGAACGCGCACACTCTTTGAGGGACCGGCAAAGTAGATGTTCCGATCCGTGATGACGGTAACGCCTGTGTCCACATGCACCCGCTGGGTTTTATCGACCATATGGCCTTTGTACGCTCCCATGCGGTAACGAACGCCTTTCATAATCTGAAAGCTCACGCCCTTGGAACGCCCCACGTATTCCCGCTTAATCTGGTCCTCAAAATATTCGGACCTTTCATACGCCCACACAATTGTTTCCCCTTTTTGGAGATTGACCGGCAGGTGGTGGGTGCGGGTGAAATCGGGAATGTTGCCGTTTATAACGCCTTCCAGCACGAGCGCCTTTTGTATTCGTCCTATCGCCCCGTGCCGGTCTAGTTCATCGTCTGACAGCGCCAGACTGTCTTTCAAAGCCATTAGTCGGGTAGATTTCTCGTCACTGAGGAGGCCATCTTCTCCCAACGCGGTATTCACGGCCTCCGACCATCCCTTCACTATTGCATCGCGACATTGCGGTACATCCAAGAATCCGGCCTCGGCTACGGAGCCTACCTGTCGTCGCAGTTCTTCGGTTGATATATCCGGCGCGTTGAAGGCCCAGACCACAGTCTGAGAAATCTTGCTCGCGGCATTTAGATGAAGCGAGCGGCACTCGTCATGCTCAGACCGAAACATGCCCGCGGCTTGGCCGCAGAATTTACAATTTGCCATTGAGTTCCCCCTCCGCCGTCCGCTTAGCCGATTCCGGGCTGAACCACACAAGCTGTGCTCATATCCGTTATTACGCTGTTGGATTGGACGTTCGTGAGCAGATGCTGAAGGTATCCAGTGAACGGCTGCTTTGCCGTGACCGTGTAGTAGCTCTGAGACGATTGGGGCTTGAACTTCAAATATGCTTCTATGTCGGGAACCTCCACAGTTAGCTGACCGTTCTTCGGGACCAGCGGACTAACGTATTCTCCGATAGTCGATCCATCGTTGCCGTCTGTAATAACCAGAGTCACAGACTGACCGATGCCGCCGGTGTTGGTGATAACCACGGAACTAGAGTAGCCCTGTTCTCCGACTGTCGAAGTGTGGACGAAATTAAGTTGTGTCGGCGCGGTGTCGGTCCCACGACTGCACATGCTGACGTTCGAGAGTTCACCGGCAACCGGGTTCCAGATGATGTGCTGTAGACGGGCCGTGAACTGAGGCTGGATCAACGCCGTGTACATCGCTGGTTTGTTCTGGATCGGCTGTAGCGTATTAGACTCGATGGTAGCCATCGCGAACTGCCTAGAGGTCCCCGGTGCAATAATGGGGCTAGTCCATTGCCCTACCTGCTGACCGCTAGACGCATCAAACAACGTGATAGTCACACTACCATTAGATGCCGTGTTGGCGATCCGAAGGAACGATTGGTTCTTCGCGGCCTGAGAGGAGCCATACAAGCCGCTGATATGCACCGGAATGATCGCGCTGTTGTCGGAGACGTTGAGGACCCCAACCTTTTGGGTCTTTTCCTCGATGAACCAGACGTTCCCATCAGGTCCGAGCGTGATACCGAAGGGCTGAGTATCCAAATCCGAGATTTTGTATTCCGTGATCTGGCCCGACGCCGTGATATGTCCAATCGCGCCGTAGTAAATTTCCCCGCTCGTCGAAGATCCGACGGCGACGTTCTCGATGAACCAAAAGTCATTGTTCTGCCCGGCAATTAGCCCACCTACGGAACTATAATTCGGTATGTTTGCTTTAAAGTCTGTGACCGTTCCATCAGTCGCCATTCGGCTGATGGTTTTTGAATCATCAAACGTACCAGCGCCGTTGACTGGATGTCCTCCGGTAAACCACATAGCCCCGTCCGCTGCGGTGACGAAGGGCCTATCGGGTACGTTATTCATCCGCGCGAATTGGCCATCCGCAGTCATGTGGAAGACCGTCTTGTTATAATTGGTATCAATTTCGTCTATCAAAAGAGAGCCGTCAGAGTTCGCCGCAATCAGACCTATGCGGGGAAACTGGGCGGCCAGAGTTCCGTCTGAGCGATAGACCGAAGTGTAAGCAGGAAGGGGAAACTCGGTGACCGTCCCATTCGGTTGGACACGCTCTATGACTTGCGGGGACGTATCGTTCGTCGCTTTCACGAACCAGTTCGCGCCGTCAGGTCCGGCTAAAATTGACGTGATTAAAAACGCCGAATTGTCGCTTTTCGTCGGCCCGGTATAGATGGTGCTGTATGTCCCGCCGGTCGTTATCCGACCAATGTAAGGAGTAATGGTGTCTTGGAGGTACGGGGTGTTGGTGTCCTTGTTTATCTGGGTGCTCACAACTTGAGTATTCGCTGCGATCCAGAGCGCACCGTCAGCCCCATTGACCATCGCGGCGGGAGTCGTGGGGATTGTGTAGGACGTCACCTGTCCGTCAGTCGTTATGCGCGTTATGTTATTCTTTGTGTCCCACGATGAAATCCAAATCGCTTTATCTGATCCAACCAAAATAGAGTCCGGTTGGATTGCCGGTAATGGATACTCAGTGATGTTGGCCGCCATAACCTTCGGGGTCGTGGCGGCGAAAACTAGAGAAGCTACGAGCAGAAATTTACGTGCCCTAGTTTTCGCAGCAGCCGTGTTCTCGAACATGTCAAGCATGAGCGTTCCTTCGTTGTGGTGATGTGGGAATACCTGCGGACCGCGGAGGCGATCCGCTAGAAGCCCGCCGGTGTCCCAGCCGGGCAATGAGTCAGCCGCAAGTACCGCGCACAATCGGACCTCACGAACTACTTGAGGTTACCAACAATCGTTGGTAAACTTTGCGCGATAGGTCGGTCAAGCCTTGTGCATGGATATGCGTAAGGTCGTTGGCCGCAATTTGAAAAAACTGAGAACCGACAGGGGTCTCAGCCAGGAGGCTTTTGCCGAAAAGTCCGGCTTTAGCCAGCAGTACATCAGCGGCATGGAGACCGGGGTGCGGAACCCCTCAATCGTCGTACTGTACGAAATGTCTGTGGCGCTCGGGGTAGGACTGGAAGAATTGATCCGCACCGGGAAGAAGTGACTCTAATACTTGGATGCCATCAGTTCGTCGGCCCGCGCTAGGACCATTTTTTTCCAGGAGCCGCGCTCAAAGATTCGGAATACTGGAAGCTTCGCGGTGTTCCACTCAGCGAAAAAAAGGTGCCGTCCTTCGCCGCTTGCATTGAACTCCTGCACCTGCACGACGTTCCTGTGCTCGGGCTGCATGGCAAGCCAACACGGGTATTTAAGGGTCCGCTTGGAACGAGCGGTCGCCGACGTGAGCACTAAGCCGCACTGAATGGATATGTGGAAAATCCAACCGTCAGTGTCACCGCGCATTTGCGGTTTGAAGCTAGTGATAATTTCAGTAGCGCAACATACCTTGAACTCCTTCTGTTCAAAGAACTCGTCACCCTTGGAATTGGTCATGATGCCAATGCGGGCGGCCTTGCTTTTCGTATCTTTCATTTGGTTGGTCTTTCATGCGGACACGCCAATACACCGCCGGTTCATTGTCCCAGCGGTGTGATCGGCGCGGTTATGTTCTGAATGGGGCCGCGAGGCGGCGACTAGGACTTCTTCTTGGACTTCTCAGATCGTGGATTTGGTTCGAGCAAATAGCTGGTTACGAGCCAATGCACGGATGGACCCGGCGGCGATTTCATGTTCGCGACGTTGACTGGGTTCCAGTCTGCGGAAATGCCGAAGATCGGCAGGTCACGGACGCTGGCTCCGAAAGAGGGATCTTCCAAACATGCGACGCGCACCTCCGCATCACGTGGCTGAATCTTCAATAGATCGATGAGCTGCTGGACGAGCATGGTCTTCTCTCCTGATGTGGTTTTGTGAATTGCCCTGCCCACGGGCAAGCGAAGACGCTCGGCGGTCGTTGGCCGAATAGAATCGCGTGGCGTAGGTCAGACTGAGTGGTGGTGCCGAATGGACAGCCCAAATCTGCGGGAGCGTGGCTGGCTGGGGTTGGGCCGAAGGTTTTGGGGTGGTCGTTTTGCCAGCCCTAACCGGTAGGTGCGCCAGCCCCGGCGAATTGTACCAGGGGCCGACCACCCCGTAAATGGAGGTATTTCAAAGGGTTATGGGCTAGGGGGGTGGTAGCGGGCGGCCCCTAAAGCCCACCCCACGGGCCGCCCTAGGCCGTTTTTGGGGCCATTTGAGGCCGCCCTGGCCGCCCGGTCGAATAGTTTGTTACAAAGGTTAATGCCGCCAGCTAAGTGCCGCCGACCGGCGGGGTAAGTTGGACAAACGGCCACAGGGTTCAGTGCCCCACCTGAGAGGCGTTGCCAGCCCAAAGACCTCAGCTATCGGGCGTAACTTCCGGAGGCGAAAAGTAGACAATCAACGTCTTCATTCCCGCCCGCCTCAGCGCGGAGGAATCCATGTATTCGGGACGTAACCCGGTGAAGTGTAGCTACTCAGACTTTTGTTAAAGGACCAATCGGTCACGACATATGTCTGTCCGAATTTGCCATCGTAAGGTCCGAAGCGAAGCATCTCGTGGATCATCAATCCGTGCTTCAATGTTACGTCGATCTGATAGCTACCCGGAGTCAGTATAACTTTTGTCGGATCTACACTCTCTGCCGGAAGATCACCTAAATCGGTCCATGGCTGTACATCGCCCTCCTCAACTATTTTACGGACATCTTCAAGTGTTGCCCCATTTTCTGGCGAGCGCCGAACTCGAATCCTTACTCCGTAAACAGGTATGTTGCCATCTGGTATCGCGTGAAGCTCCCGCGGTTGACTAGGATCACCAGCGGTAAGAACAGAAAAGTGCACCAACTCCCCACCGTGCTCATCACTTTGCCGTCTGTTTTCCTGCTTCTCATTTTGAATAGTCCCAATAATATTTAGAGCGAGGCCGAGAACCGCGATTGTGCCATACGCCCACTTAACGCGCCGATCTTGCTGCTGACTGGCAAACCAAAAGCCCATTATACCTGTTGCAGCCTGACAAATGGCGCTTGTGATATCTACGATCAAAGTCGCGTCCTCCTGCTGATTGGCCGTGCTGCTTCATCCATGATAACTATGCAAGATACTGTTTTCTAAATCTGGCCAGAAGGCGACGTAGACCGGCTTAGGTAATCAGGGGATAGCCCCGGCGGTGTATTACCGGCCTTCCATGATACTATCGCACCGGGGTAATAGGCGGCGTTGGTGACATGGACAAACAGCAAATTGTTGATGAGATAAAGCGTGTGGCTGCGGCGCAGAAGGGGAAAGCGCCCGGCGTACACCTGTTTCAACGCGAGACAGGCATTAGAAAAGCCGATTGGTATCCAAATCTTTGGCTGCGCTGGGGGGATGCGCTCAAGGAAGCTGGGTTTGCACCGAACCAGCTCCAAGCAGCCATAAGTCCTGAGGTCGCAATTGAGAAAATGGTGGTCCTGATAAAAGAACTGGGTCGGTTTCCGGTAGAGGGCGAAATACGCTTACGATCAAAAAGTGATCCCGGTTTTCCAAGCCATACGACTTTCAATAAGCTTGGCGGCAAGAAGGGTCTGACGCGGGCGATTGCCGACTATTGCCGCAAGCGAGGCGGGCTTGACGATGTGCTCGAAATTTGCGCCGAGCGTATTGCCAGAAGTCACCCGGCGGAGGGACAGGAGAATACTGCGCTTGATGGCGTGGAGGGCGACGGATTTGTCTATCTCATGAAATCTGGGCGCTATTTCAAGATTGGTCGGACAGACGCCGTTGGCCGTAGGCAGCGCGAATTAAGTGTTCAACTTCCGGAAGAGCTAGAAATTATACATCATATTCGCACCGATGACCCCAGTGGGATCGAGGCGTATTGGCACCGCAGATTTGCCGAGAGGCGGCAAAAAGGGGAATGGTTCGATTTGACCCGCGCGGAGGTAAATGCATTCAAACGTCGTCGGACATTTATGTAATTAGGACACAGCTAAATGACATCTCTCCTCGTGGCTCTAATTACAACGCTTGGCGGTATAGGAATTGCTGGCGCGACGTACTGGTTTACGAAGAAGCGAGAACGCGACGCTGAATTGCGGAAGGAAAAATTAGAACACTATAAAGCTTTCGTGATTGCTCTCAGCGGCACCATCTCAGGCGAAAGCACCCCTGCCGGGCAAGGCGCATTTGCGTGTGCTTGCAACAATCTTAATCTTATCGCGCCTCAGATTGTTATTGAGCGGTTACGTGCGTTTCAGGAAGAGATAAAGACAACGAACCCAAATAAGTCGCAGAGAAAACATGATGAGTTAATGAGCCAACTGTTTCTCAGTATGCGCCGTGATCTAGGAATAGATGACGACGAAAGTACGTTTGCTGTCGGGTTATGGGCTTCCGGAAATAAAACGAGTCCCAGAACGGGGCGCTAGAGACAATAAAATGACGCGTTAGCGACCAACACCCCATACGCGATATGAACTGGCGAGCCCTTTATTGAGCTTGGACTGTTCCTGTCTTGGGCAGTTCTGCTTGCCCGCGTCGAAGACGTTTTACGATGCTACAGGCAATAACGCAAAAAAGTGGGCTCACAATTGGGGTCGCCATCGCTTGCGTAAGTTTGTAGTCAAAAATCACTCTCTGATTTTGGCGCGGCGTCGTCTTAAGTACCCCCGACCAGGAGGAGGTATCCAATTTAAACGGCCCGAAAAGCTGATCACCAACATCACTGTTTAATGAAAATGCTAATCCAAGTGCCATCCAACAAAACCAAAGAAGCACATACATGAGGAAAAAAGGGTCCGGCCAAGAATGATGCGGTCGTTCAATCCCGTAGAGTGCTAAAAAAACCATCCCGGACTGTGTGGCAGCAGTACCGACGGCGATTATTGCTCTGCGGCCTATGGCGTGAAAATAGAGACAGTGCCCCCAAAAGTGCCATGTCCATAAGAGTACAAATGTGAGAACCATATTCAGCAATTGTAGAGGCTTTGCTTCTGGTGTGAGCGGGTTTTCGCAATTTTAATGAAGACCGTCCATGAGTTCACGCTTTTGTTATGTATGGGACGTCAATCCTGAATATAAACGGGAACCGTATTTATTGCCTTTAGCGAGGTGGTTTCGTTGGCTTCGGCCACCGCCCGTTTAGGGTTGGTGATAATAATCTCGCCGTCGGCTAGGTAGGAGTATCACGCAATGATTGGAATGCGTGGCCCAAAACGATTACGAGTTTCGGTACCAAGCCCGTAATTAAAGACATAAGAACCAAAGCATTGAGATCGGCAAAGACCGCTAGCCGGATAAGTCTTATAACACCGATTTTAGGCTGCATAAGCCAAACCGAAGTTAGCCATATCTGAGAGACGGCAAAGAGCGCGAGTGCAGCTTCGCCTTTGAAAATGCGAAACGCACCTCTCCATCCTAACTTCTTCGTTTGTGGTTGTCTTAGCGTAGCTTCCACGACCCACCGTAGTTCGTCGCGCCCTGACGGATAGGCAAGGAGACTAATTGCCATTCCCGAAGCTGTGATTACTGTGGCGGCCATCTTCACCATAAACATGATGATCGCCGCTGTTGGAAACACCGGGTTGGCGGAGCATTGACTGTGAACAAACATTGATAGCTTGGTTGCTATTAAAAATTCTACGGGGTGCAGCAGTGGGACAAGACCACACCCCACCGACTGAGGGATTTCAGAACCGGCAGCAAACGTGATTACATCTGCTGCTAGGCATACCGCCCCAAGCGCCCCCATAAGAACAAGTGCAGGAAAATTGTATTTCTCTCTTGCTGTCACGTACCGGCCCCTACCAATTCCCCCACCCCTATTTAATCCTAAGCTTATTCGCCTCTTCCTGAATGGAAATCATATCTTTCACGTCAATCTGATCGGGCAGCGCTTGTCCCACGATGTGTTTTGCTTCGTCTCGATTGGTATCATTTGGAACCAATAAAATGTGCAAAGTCTCGGGATCAATGATCCCCCAGTTATCCACATCGCGCGGGATGAGAGCCAAACGCACAAGAAGATCGTTGGCATTATCCCAAATCAATACTCAAACCCGGACATACTCCTGAACGCGCAGATCATCCTCCACGATAGAATACAGACCAAAACAAAGAAGTGTGTGGCAATCTCCGACCCGGTATGGCTCGCATTGTTTAACGACTACTTCTTGGCCGATGAAGAGACTTATCGCGTCGCGCTACGTCGGATATCGACGCCGCATCCCTTTACGCGCATACTAATTGTCGGGTGAAACAAAACCGTTGTGACTGACCTGCTCCCCATGATGCCCTCGTTTATGAGGAGAGTCTGTTCTGGTTTTGCCCCTCCGTGGGGCGGGTTGCGAACTCGATTGGTGTGAGCCCTCCGAGGCTCGTGTGTGGTCGGTTT
>SCTM01000262.1 GCA_004297485.1 Rhodospirillaceae bacterium | reverse complement strand
GGCGCGCCTTCGCCACACGCTATCTCCCACACATAAATGTGGACGGTACCGAAGCCTATAAAGGCTTCGCGCGGGCCGAGGACGACGATTCAGACCTTAAGACGAGCATCGCCGATCTGAACATGTAGTCGCCGAGGCAGAATAGGCGTTCCCACGCAGACCATCGGTCGGTGGCGAATGGACCGCAATGCACCAGAATGCGGTCAGAGTTTGCGCGCGCGCACGGCCTTTGAGATGTGGGGCGTGTGAATTTCCGATGTGACGGCCGACGGCACCACCAACGGCATTATGACCAACCGGTTGAGGATTCCCGCGATCTGCGGGACCGTAACATCGCTTCCTTGCTGCAGCCACCATGCCAAGATTTCGACCGTTGCGGACACGCCGTAGATGACACCCAACTCAGAAGGAAGCCAGGGATGTCTCCGCGAAGGCGTGGCCATCTGCCTGGCCTGACGGACGAATTCCTCGCGTACGATGCCGGCAGCGCCGCCCGTCAGCAACGCCGACCAAAGCCGTCGATGCCCGTCTACGTAGCTGCACAACGCGAATGCGGCGGCATCCGTGTCTGTCGTCGTGAAGGCCGGAAGCGCCTGATTGATCAGTTCACTGATCTGGTCCGCAACCAGATCGTACAGCAACCCTCCCTTTGCCTGGTAATGCCGGAAAAAGGTGGCGTAGCCGACATGCGCCCGGGCCGCTATTTCTCGGATCGTGATGTTATCGAAGGGCTTCTCCTCCAATAGCGCCAACAACGCCTCATAAAGCGCTGCGCGCGTTTTCCGCATGCGAGCATCTGAGGGCGTTGACGGTTTCGGGTGCTTTGAGATATGATCCATTGTGTATCATAAATTGTGAGGATATTTTGGCATGGCTCCGGAAGGTTCTTCTACATGCCCCCTTCATGCAAGCCGTGATGACCGCAAGTCCGCCCGTCTGGCGGCTGGACGCATGGCGCCGGAACCCCGCATGCGGGTCACCGAGACCTTTGCCCAGGCGCGGGAAGTACTGCGTAATGGTGCGTTGAAGGAGGTGATTCCCGGCATCGACCGCTTCAAGGCAGAAGATCCTACCAAGGTGCCGGTTATTTTCCTCGATGGCGAGATTCACCGCCGTCGGCGCGCCGCCATTGCCAGGTTCTTCACCCCCAAGGCCATCGCCACGCGCTATCGCGCTGTGATGGAAGAATGCTCGAATAGACTCCTGCATCAGATGCAGGCGAAGGGCGGAGGCCATCTTGACCGGATCAGCTTCCAGCTCGCCGTCACTGTCGCCGCGACAATCGTCGGACTCACAAACAGCGATCAGGCCGGCTTGGCGTCCCGCATCAAAGTGACGCTCGCAAGCGGCTTGGTCCAGAAGTCACATTGGGCGGCAAAGCTGGTTGCGGAGCTCATACGCCGCTGCCACGCGCTCAATTTCTTCATTCGCGACGTACGGCCGGCAATCGCCGCGCGGCGCAAGCAGCGCCAAGAGGATGTAATCTCACACCTGCTCGACGAGGGCTACTCGGATACGGCGATCCTGATCGAATGCATGACCTATGCCGCAGCGGGCATGATGACGACGCGAGAGTTCATCGTCATGGCGGCTTGGCACTTGTTCGGGAACGAAGCGCTGCTCCAGCGCTTCCTCACCGGAGACGAAGCCGATCAGTTCGCCATCCTGGAGGAAATCCTGCGCCTCGAGCCCATCGCTTCGGTGCTGCATCGTCATGCCGACGAAGACATCGAACTTCCCGAGGCCGGTCCGATCCCCGCTGATACAGTCTTTGCCATCGATATTCGCGCGGCGAACACCGACGAAGAAGCTACGGGCCCCTGCCCCTACGCCATCGACCCCGACCGTGCGAAGCAGATGAAAGGAATCGGATCCTTCATGAGTTTCGGCGACGGCGCCCATCGTTGTCCCGGCGCCCAAGTGGCGCTGCACGAAACGCGGGTCTTTCTGGATCGCCTGTTCAGAGTGCCTGGAATCAGACTCGAACGCGAACCGGATATGCGCTGGTGCGAAGAGCTGACAAGCTACGAATTGCGCAACGCCATGATCGCCTGCGACCGGACGTAACATCGGGACGATTGGTTGTACCGGAGAATGTGCGGTTCCAGGTTGAAACGACGCCAATAACCCACGCGAGTCTTCTCCCGCCCCAATGTTTTGTCTGACCGGAACTCAACGCTTCTCAGACACGCGGCGTTAGCGGATAATACCGCCGCTGCGAGACACCAAAGGGCTGAGGCGTTTTTTGGAGATTGCATAAATCAGCGGAAAGGGAGGCGTTATGTCAGCAAGCAGGCATAAGGATATATTCGCATCCGACATCCAGTGGCGTGAGGGAAGTGGGGAAGGCATCACCTACGCGCGATTTCTCACAGACGATACAAAGCCGTCTTCGCCTGCGATCGTCCTCTCAAAATTCGAGCCGGGCGTCGTCGTCGACGCCCATACGCACGACACAAACTATTTTGAATATATCATCGCGGGCGAGCAGACCGTCGGCAAGGTCACCTTCGGCATCGGAGATGTACGCCTTGTGACAGGTGGCACGGGCTATGGTCCGATCAAGGTTGGGCCTCAAGGCTGCACCGTTCTGATCGTCTTTGAGAATGGAAGTGGTGCCGCCCCGGTGACACTGCCGCGCAAGAAACCCGCGCAGGCCGTGGCATAACGGCGGACGTTCTATATCCCGACGTCTCGCCGGAGCGCGGCGAAGAAGTCGCCAGGGAATAACGCCGCACCGAATGCTATCCAGTCCGCCTCAAACCCCTCTCGGTCGTCTATGGTTTTGTGCCCGGTCGCCGGGCGGCTCCGGACGTGTTCAGTGCCACAGCGGCGCGAATAAGCGCCTTCAACCCTTTTTCATCAATCTTGTCACCTTCGTGGAAATCGATGGCACGCCTGGTGTTGCCTTCAAGGCTGGAGTTGAAGAGGCCTGAAGGGTCTTCCAACGCGGCGCCCTTTGCGAACGTCATCTTCACGACATTCTTATACGTCTCACCGGTACAGATTATCCCCGCATGCGACCACACCGGAACCCCTCGCCACTTCCACTCCTCGACCACCTCCGGGTCGGCCTGCTTGATGAGGGCTCGGATTCGAGCGAGCATCTCGCCGCGCCAATCACTCAGCTCCTTGATTCTCGCATCTATCAGCCGGGAGGGCGCCCCTCCTCCTTTTTCGTCCTTTGAACCGCTCTTACTTTTTTTCATGGTCGTTGCAGCTTTTTTCATTGGTGCCGTCCGCTCTCCCACCGGTTGAGTATCGCTAATCAACGCTTGGTCCGTGGTCGACACCGACGATGCCTACCCGGCACTCACAATCGGGATGAGTCCAAATCGATTCCGTAAGGAGGCCGCCGAAGCGAGGCCACGATCTGTTGCGTATTGTCATAATTGGCTGTCACGCCTAATGTTGATGAAGCGCGTTTCTCATCAAACTCCGGTCCGGATCGCTCCTAAATCCGCGCGCCCTATGTTTGTCATGGACGAGGCTGAGCGCAAGGGAGAAAAACCGGTGAATCAGGCTGCGCAGAAGTTCGAATTGGATACTACTGATCTCGATCGACACATGGGCAAGCCGATCGAGCAGGCCCGCATGATTGAGCCGTTGCACAACAACGACATCCGGCGTTGGGTGCAATCGGTACATTACCCTAACCGTATCCATTACGATTCCGAATATGCGGCGCAGAGCCGTTGGACGCGCCTCGTCGCTCCGCAATCGTTTGCCATTATCTGCGACGATGGCAATGGCGCCGGTCCCGCATCGGTTGGCCGAATCCCGGAGTCACACCTGCTGTTCGGCGGTGATGAGTGGTGGTTCTTCGGTCCTCGTATATTCGGCGGCGACCACGTCGTCGTCGATCGCATACCTTTCGACTATGTCGTGAAAGAAACGAAGTTCGCCGGGCCCACGTGCTTCCAGCGCGGCGACAACCACTATCTCAACGACCGCGGCGAACGGATCGCCACCCAACGCGCCACGACGCTTCGCTACAGTGCGGCGGCCGGACGTGCAATGGCCGAAAAGGCCATCGCCGCAGCGTCCGAGGAACCCCAGTGGACGGACGAACAGATCGAAGCGTTGGAGGATCGCAAGTTCCAGTGGATCAAGATGCTCCATGATCTGGGACACGGCAAGCGCTACTGGGACGACGTGAACGTCGGCGACAAGCTGCCGGAGCGGGTGATCGGGCCTCACTCCCTCGTCACCCTGACCACTGAGTATCGCGCACAGATACAGAACACCTGGGGCGCGATGCGTCGCCGGACCGACCTTGACATCTTAGCTCTCGGCTACGTCAAGGAAATGGCCGGCAAGGAGATGGATGGAGAGATGGAGAAGGTGAATCCCGAACTCACTGATGGCGCCTACATCGGTCCTTCACGTGGTCACCTGAGCAATCGCTGGGCTCGGTTCATCGGCATGCCGCGCGCTTATGGCTACGGCATCTCGATTGGGGCTTGGATCATCGACTATTTCGCTGGCTGGGCGGGCGAATGGGGTATGGTCTTGCACGTCAACTCCCTTTATCGCAGCCCCTCTCTCACCGGCGACATTTCAATTATGAACGGCACCATACTCGGCAAAGAAATCGACAAGCAGGGCCGCAAGTTGGTCCGGGTCGATTGCGCGATAACCAACCAGTTGGGTGCCACCATCGCGACCGCTACCGGAGAGGCAGAACTGCCTGGTCGATGATGAGGCTGTCTTAAGTCCGAATCGCGCGGAGCCGCCGCTCCATCCTGCGGCGGTCCATCTTGTCGGAAAAGGCAATCGAACCGTGCCATGCCTTAGGATGGCCAAAGGTGACCGCAAGCGAAAGCCCGTGGCGCGCACAGATGCGAACGGCGGCCCCTCGTTTCGAGGAGCCGCCGCTGGCAGTGCCGGAGATGCGAGAACGCCTATTGGCCGGTGTGAACCCTCACACGCACACCGAACATGCGGGGCTCACCAAGAATGATGAAATCCGCGCCGGTCGTGGAGAGTGAGTTCGCCGATCCCACATAGTATTTTTGATCGGTCACATTGGTGGCGAACACGTTGAGATCAACGGGGCGCCCACCAATGTCGTTCCAGTTCAGGTTCAGCGTAAGCAGATCGGTCGCAGGATCGAGGCTGGCGTTGAAAGGAATTGCCCCGGCCGCAAAAGCGGCGTCATCCGAATGGTTGACGGACTGACTGTCGGTATGTGTAAAGGTAGCGCCGACAGAAACCTTGCCCACCTTCTCATCCAACGGCAACGTATACGTGCCCGTCAGCGTTATGCGGTTCTTCGGCGCGAACGGCAACGTTGAGCCGGGAGTCGACAAAAACGAGGCTTGGGCACAGTTGAACCGGGTGTTGTCGCAGACAGGTACACTTACGCCGGTAACTTTCGCGTCGAGATAGGCATATCCGGCCTCGAGCCGGAAATTGCCGAACAGAGCCGATCCGTCGGCCTCGATGCCTCTCAGGCGCGACTTGGCGACATTCTGGATGCCATTGATGCCGGTGAACGCAGGATTGGTGCACCCAGGAGTCGTGGCAACACACTGAGGAATGGTCACCGTAGCCTGCTGGTTCGTGAAATCGTTCCAGAAGCCTGCAAGGTTGAACGTCCCCAGGACGGCGCCGTGGAAGCTCGTCTTGGCACCCAATTCATAGTTATTGACTGTTTCGGGCTTCCAGGTCTCGGCGCCCACATTGGCCTCGTTTACGCCGCCGCCACGATAGCCGCGCGCATATTTCGCATAGATGAGGAGGTCTTCAGTCGGCTTGTAGTCCAGATCGATCAGCCAGGTGGGCTTGTGGGATTTTTGCACGAAGGACCGGCCGATGCCGCAGGCCCCGTCGGTGATCAGGGCAGCGCCCGGATTCGGGGCTGGAGTGACGGCTCTCGAACAGCTGTAGGCTAATGCCCCTGCCGGTGAAGGCACGACGCGAATGTTGTCTGCGGTTTCCTTCTCCCAGTCCCAGGTATTGCGCAAGCCCGCCGTCACCCTGAGTTCATCGCTCAGTTTGTAGGTCCCCTGCGCATAAAGGCCGTAATTGCGGTAGCGATAGTCATTATGCGCGATACCAACACTGCCAATTATAAAGGCCGGCCCGAAAGCCAACGGCGTGCACTGGAACGCGTATACGTTCGTGCAATTGGAAAAGACCGCAGTCCATTGCTGCTGAGTGCCGATCGGATCGCTGAGTTCGGTGTAACCGCCTGCCTGCCAGGTCAGCCGGTCGTTGTTTGTCCGTCCCTGAAACTGTAACTCCTCGGTCAATGTCCACTGACTGCCCTCCCCTCCGTTCGGGCCCGGATAGGTGGTTACAAAGGGTATCGCGATATTGTCGCCATCAATGTTGAACGAGTAGCTTTCCTTCGCCTGGCCGTAGCTGGCAATGTTCTTAACCGTGAGCGTGTCGCTCGCTTTCCAGGTGGTGGTGTTAATTGCCTGCCATTGGGTCCCTAGCAGGTTTGCAGCCGGGTCGCTGTTTTCCACGTCGTAATAGCGGTAGCCGGCGGCTTTCTCGGCATCGAGCTGGGCACAATTCGCCGCCCTCCCGAGACCGGCAACGCCAGTCGAACCCGGAACGGTCCCACGGTTGCAAAATGCTATCTTGCCGACCGTTCCGTGAGTATGGGAGCGGCTGTAGGTGAAGATCGTATAATTTTCGAGGTCAGGCGTCAGATCGATATCGACGCTGAAGCGGGCCGCCCAGTAATTGACGTTATTGAAGTCTTTCGGGCCGATACCGGACAGGTTGTGAAGATAACCGTCACGCACATCGCGATCGACGCCCGCGCGCACGCGAATTTTGTCATTGACCGGCACGTTGAGGACTGCCTGGAACCGGTGAGCATCGTAATTGCCGACGGTTCCCTCAACGTAGCCTTCGAGCTTGTCGGTCGGCTTCTGCGGCACCAGCAGGATCGCGCCGCCGGTTGTGTTGCGGCCGAACAGCGTCCCTTGCGGGCCTTTAAGCACCTGGACGTTCTGCAGGTCGAACATGTTCCCCACACCGGCGCCGTTGCCGCTGGTGATGTTCGAGGTGAGCCTGGGCGCGACGGCATCGGCGAAGTAGACGCCGACCGTCGGAAGCGTGTTCAGGTCCTGCGAGAATCCGCGGATCGCGAAGCTGGATTTGTCGGGCCCGAAACGGCTGTTAACGGCGAGCGATGGAGTATACGCGGCAAGGTCGGTGCTGCTGACGATATTACGGTTCGACAACTGTTGTTGGTTATAGACCGTGATCGAGAGCGGCACATCCTGAAGCCGTTCCTCGACGCGCCGCGCGGTGACGATGATTTCTTCGGGACCGCCTGACTGCTGCGCCCGGACCGGGAGCACCCCGATCAATGCAGAAACACAGGCCGTTGTGACGTAAAGAATCGTCTTCGACGGAATCTTGGTCATGTTCCCCCCCTATATGCTCCCTGATTGATACTGTTCTCTTGAACAGGCAGTGTCAATAGTGGAACCTCAGTGTCAATTTCGTCACTCCGGTGTCAACGGTGATGCATTGCCACTGCGCACATGCGACGCAACCGCACGCACCCGCCCCGCAAAAGGATGCTGCGCCGCAATCTCGACGCCCCTGGCGCCGCATGCACCCGCGCGGTGCGGTTGCAACCGAGACTTTGAGCCTGTGTTCAAATCTCTGCCGGGCCGCTCGGACTGTTTCCGCAGAGTAGACGCAAAACTGATATCGCCTGCCGACGCATAACGGGACATGCGATGAAGACCTGCCCTCTCCAAATATAGCTCTCCGCAGCACCGCGTGAAGATCGTATCTGCTCGAAACGAGTATACGCCCTCATGCGATACGGCAGCTTAGACCGATCGGTCTCATCGCTCGGGCTTAGCCCCCGCTATATATTTCGAGTCCATATGATGATGTGGATTTGTGCTGAATCTTGGTAGGCAAGCAATATATTGCGGGCATGTTACATTGCTCCGTCTCTCATTCTCATCCACACAGTAATGAATGCCATCCCTAGCCCACTCGCCCCTCTGTCGTGCTTAGTTGTCGACGACCAACCGTTGAGTCGAGATCTCTTGACGGCATGTCTGAAGGCACTCGGTGTAATGCAGATATCCTCGGCCTCCAACGGATCGGAGGCGTTTAGCATTTTAGCGTCGGCGACGCGGCCATTGGACATCATCCTCTCCGATATTCAGATGCCCCATGGGAACGGCCTGCAATTGTTGCAGGCGATCAGGACGGGGCAGATAAAGAAAATGCGACTTGATTCGACGGTCGTGCTCACGACGGCGACCCCAACACCCGAGACGATCAAGGCCGCATCTTCACTTGACGCCAACGGCTACTTTGTCAAAGCAGCCATGCCGGAAAAATTACAGGCCGTCCTTATAAAAGCGCGCCGTATCGTCTTCCCTGCTTCTCCCGAGCGATATGCTCAGGTCGCCGTCCCCAACGAAATCTGAAGTCATTTCTGACAATGCTTGCAAACTCAGTGGCTTTGGATCGCCGAATGCAAAAATCGAACGACGATAGTGATGCCCAGCGGCAGCCGCTTCGCGGCATCAAGGTCGACGAATATGTACAGGTCGAGGCCCGCCTTTCCATAGATCAGAAGGCAATTCTCGCCACCCACCTGGCGTCCAATCTCGGCGCAAACCTGGGAAGTCCCGAGGATGTGGAGAACGCCGAATCAATTCTTCGCCTGATTATATGGAGCGACGAAAAGCGCATTATTGAGTCTCTTGCGCAAGCCGCAGCGAAAAATCCGGACACGACACGAAATCTCGCTTGGGCGCTTGCCAACGATGACGATACCGCGGCTGTACCCATCTTAGCGGCGGCGGTTTCGCTTTCAGATGCGGACCTGATCGCCATCGTCGAATCCGCCGATAGCATCGCAAAAATGGGCGCGATTGCGCGGCGCACGTCGGTAAGCGAAGCACTCGCGCGGTCACTTGTTGATCATGGCGACGAAAATATCTCGCTCATCCTTCTCAATAACGCGAAAGCAGATATTCCGGCTGATGCGCTCGCCTGCATGGTCGATCGGCATGGGCAGCACGAATTCATTCAAGAGAACATTATTGTCCGGGATGCACTGCCTCCAGCGGTGGCCGGACGGCTCTTCCCTCTGATAAGCAGCGAGCTTGCGCAAAGGCTTTTGACGCTCCATCAACTGCCGACCGCGAGCGCGATCGAAATTGCGTTGATGTGTCACAAACCTGCTCGCGTCGGCTACGTCAACGAACTCAGCTCCGATAGCTTGAACGAGTTGATATTTCAGGTGTTGGAAGATGAGATTCTCACGCCACAGATTTTGGTCCGCAGCCTCTGTTTCGGCAATTTTGATTTCTTCTGCAGAGCATTCTCGTTTATGGCCATGCAGTCCAAGGATCAGATAAGCGAGCTCATCCTGACGTCACCCGCGATTCAGATCTCCAAATTGTGGAGCAAAACATCATTTTCGAATGAATGGCTACCCGTCGTATCCGCGGCGGCGACAGCTTTCGCACAACTCGAAGAGAGCAGCGTCAAATCTGACATTTGTTTATTCCGAAAGAATATTATGGAGCGAACCCTTTCTCTTCTTGAGAAAGAGGGCTCCAATATCCCCGCCGGGCAGATGGATTTCTTACGCCAGATTCATCCTGGCGCCGGCCCTCACAGCTTGCTGCCAGGCCAACGCCATCAGTTCCGGTAGCACCTGCACGCGTTGGTGCGCTTGTGCGGAGGAAGCCGTGCCGCGAAGAACTCGTCCCTTGATACCGTGGAAGATCGCGGCAAGGCGGAAGAAGTTGAAGGCGATGTAGAAGTCGTAGCCGGGCATACCGCTGCGGCCGGCGCGCGCGCAATAGGTCGCGAGATAGTCTTCCTCACGCGGGATGCCGAGCGCGGCGATATTCGCACCACCCAGTCCGGCGACGATATGCGGCGGCATACGGTACATCATGGCATGGTAGGCGAAATCAGCGCCCGGGTGGCCAAGCGTCGACAACTCCCAGTCGAGTACTGCCAGCACCCGCGGCTCGCTGGGGTGGAAAATAATGTTGTCGATGCGGAAGTCGCCATGGGTAATGCTTGTGGCTGCGTCATCCGCCGGGATGTTGTGGGGCAGCCATGCGATGAGCCGGTCCATATGCGGATCACGCCCCGCGTCGGCATCTTCGAGATATTGTTTGGACCAGCGGCCGATCTGACGCTCGAAATAATTGCCGGGCCGACCATAGTCGCCGAGACCGACGGCCTCGTAATCGACCATGTGCAGTTGCGCCATGGCGGCGTTCATCGCATCAAAGATCGCGGCCCGCTCGTCCGGTGAGACACCGGGCACGGTCGCGTCCCAAAAGATCCGGCCCTCGACCATTTCCATGACGTAGAACCAGGTGCCGATCACTTTTTCGTCGGTACACAGTCCTTCGACTCTGGCAACGGGGAACCCCACCTTTGCCAGTCCGGTCAATACCTTTGCCTCGCGTTCGACCGCATGGGCACCCTTGAGCAACTGGCCCGGCGGCTTGCGGCGCAAGACATAGGATTTGCTCGGCGTCACCAGCTTGTAGGTCGGGTTGGACTGGCCACCCTTGAACTGTTCGACTGTCAACGGCCCGGTGAAGCCCGCGACATGATCGGCCATCCAGCGGGCCAAGGCCGCTTCGTCGAACGCGAACCCTTCGCGGACCGTGGTGGTGCCGACGTTGGCATCGATCGCCGCGTTCATGCCGCCTGCGTCTTGAGAAAGTCGCGCTTGATCTTCTTGGCGAGCGACCATTTATGCACTTCCGTCGGCCCGTCATAGATACGAAAGGCGCGGATCTCGCGGAAGATCTGCTCGACCACGGTGTCACCGGTCACACCGGTACCACCCATCACCTGTACGCAATTGTCAGCGATCTTCATCAGTGCCTCGCTGACCGCCACCTTGGTCATGGAACTCTCCGCCGTGCCGAGCGAACCACTGTCGAGTATCTCTGCACACCAGCCGATCATCAGCTCGGCCTGCCGCAACAGGATGGCATTGTCCGCGAGCATAAAGCCGACGCCTTCATGATCGATCAGCAATTGACCAAAGGATCGCCGCTTGCAGGCATAGGCCGTCGCGATCTCCTGCGCGCGGATGCAGCAGCCGAGCCAACGCATGCAATGCGACAGCCGCGCCGGAGACAGGCGGACCTGCGCATAGGTCCAGCCTTCGCCTGCCTGCCCGAGCATCTGGTCAGCCGGAACGCGGAGGTTATCAATCGTAAGCACCGAATGACCACCCGGCATCGAACTGTCGATGGTATCGAGCACGCGATCGATACGGATGGCCGGATCGGGCAGATCGACCAGGAACATGCACGCGCCTTGCTCGGCCTTCGCCATGACGATGCCGACCTTCGCCCCTTGGGCGCCGGTGATGAAGGCCTTGCGGCCGTTGATTACCCAATGGTTTCCGTCCTGACGACAGGTCGTCATCATCATCGACGGATCGGAACCGGCGCCGCCTTCGCTCGCCGGCTCGGTCATGAAGAAGGCCGAACGCGCCGTTCCCGCGACCAAGGGCTTAAGGAAGCGCTCCTTCTGTTGGGCGCTTGCGACGTGGCCGATGAGGTAGATATTGCCTTCATCGGGCGCCATGGTGTTGCAGGCCAGCGGGCCAAGCGGCGACAATCCCGAACGGATCAGGACGATAGAGGTCTCACGCTGGGTCAGGTGGCTGCCGTCCGGCAAGATGTGGGGTGTGAGCACGCCCGCGTTGCGCGCCTTGTCGCGCATTTCTGCAACCAGGTCTTCGGGCGGGCCATGGCCGTGCACTTTGAAACGCGGGTCTTTCTCATAGGGGATGATTATCTCGCGGACGAAGGATTCCACTTTCGCCGCAATCTCTTGTGCGCGGATTGTCATACTCGCTCCTACTATAGAGTGCTGACGATGTGGCCGGACAGACTCCGGCGATCCACCGGCAAAGTCACTGCGCCGTCGCTCCGCCATCGAGCACCAACTCCGTACCGGTCATGTATCGCGATTCGTCGCCTGCCAGAAACAGAATCGCATCGGCAATCTCGGTCGCCTCGCCGATCCGGCGGAGTGGAACGTCAGCCAGAAGCTTTTCGGCGACTTTCGGATCGGCATAGGCCGGAGCAGAGAGCGGCGTCGCAATATGCCCGGGATGGATCGAGTTGGCGCGCACGCCGTTGCCCAGCGCCGCGCACTCAAGCGCGGTTGCTTTGGTAAACATGCGGACGCCGCCCTTTGCCGCGCAATAGGACCCGGTATTGGGCGCAGCGACGATGCCGCGGATCGACGACATATTGACGATCGCGCCGCGCCCCGACACCGCCAGCAGCGGCAGGAGATATTTGGTCGCAAGAAACACGCTGTCGAGATTGACTGCAAGGATCGAGCGCCATTGATCGAGCGACGTGTCGGCGATCGACTTGAAGCTGCCGAAGCCGGCATTGTTGACCAGAACGTCGAGCCGGCCGTGCGTCCCGGCGATCCGCTTGGCCGCCGTGATCCAGGCAGCTTCATCGGTCACGTCAAATTGTATTGCCTCATGCGGTCCCACGCCGAGCCCCTGAAGCGCTGCCTGAAGCCCTTCGGCATTGCGATCAGCGAGCAGTACCGTCGCGCCTGCGGCGGCGAAGCGACGTGCCGTGGCCAGCCCTATGCCCGAGGCGGCGCCGGTAATCAGCACGATGCGGCCTGCAAAATCCGGCATAACCCTCCTCCAACCTGCCGATCACGCCACTGGATCGCGACAGACCCGGCTTGTCGACAGATAGACGACCGACTGGTCGGTCGTCAAATCCCCATTGTGGGTCATTGACCTCCGTCGAAGGGCCGCATAGCGTTATCATCCGACCGGACGGTCTAATGAAGAGGAGAGGAATCGCCGATGCCCATGACCGCAGTGAATCCTTTGCTGGCGGTGGGGCGGCTTTGCCGCGATGCCCCCAAGACGGTCGGGGGCTATCGGCGCTTCCGATCGGTGATCGATACCGACGGGGCGATCCCCGGGCGGATCAAGCGGCTGTTCGTGACCTGCGCCGCGACCGTCAAGGGCTATGAGGAGGTAGCGCTCCGGGAACTGCTCGGCGCTCGCGATGCCGGCCTTACCGAGGCGGAGGCCGGCGCGGCGATCGCGATCCTTTCCAGTGTGCGGGGCGAAGGTGCCGCGTTGCGCTATCGCAGCCTGTTCCTGAAAGCCTATCCCGATGCGGTAGAGCCCGACGCGACGCAGGATGATCTAACCGTAGCACCCGGCGAAGCCGAGGCAAATTTTCTGACCTATTTCGGGAAAATACCGCCGTCACTCGCTAAATTGCTCGATCTCGTGCCCACCGGAGCCGACGCTTATTATCTGATGCGTGAAGGCACATTGTCGGACACCGCACTCGGCAAGGTTTATGCCGAGTTGCTGCTCGTAACGGTGCTAATCGCCGATTACAGCAACTGGGCGAACGTACACATGGCCGGCGCGCGGAAGGCCGGCGCCAGCGAGGCCGCGATCGCGGAAGCGGTCCTCTGCGCGGTACCCACCAGCGGACTTTCGGCCTGGGTGGTCGGCGCGACGGCAATGGACGCCTAGGCGGCGGCCCTTACCTGCATCTCCCGCTTGCGTCTATCGCATCGGCAGGGCATCGTCGAATACATCCGACCGGGCGGGCGGGTAAGGATAGAATGGATTGTGAATGGCGCGAAAACCAATCAAGAAACGACCGACCACCGAAGCACACGACGAGAAGCGCGCTGAGATCATGCAGCATTGCGCGGCATTGTTCGACAAAGTGGGATATCACAAGGCGTCCATGCAGATGCTCGCCGACGAAGTCGGCCTCGGCAAGCCGACGCTCTATCACTATTTTCCCAGCAAGCACGCGATCCTCTACGCCATCCACGACACGCATATCAGCGCGTTGCTCGATGGACTAAACAGCAGTGGCGAGGAAGAGCGCGATCCGCGTAGCCGGTTGCGATCCGCCTGTATCGACATCTTGCGCGAGATTGCCGATCACCCCGGCTATGTCCGTGCCTTCATGGATCACTATCGCGATCTCGAAGGGAAACTGCGCAAGCAGATCCGCGCGCAACGGAACGAATACCTCGATCGGCTGCGGGCGATCATCACCGACGGCATCGATGCTGGCCAGTTTCACAACTGCGATCCGACGCTTACCGCTTATGCCTTTCTCGGCATGTGCAACTGGGCGCACAAATGGTATCCGCCTTTGGCCAGCAAGCAGACTCCCGAAGAAGTCGCCGATGCGCTTTGCCGCCCCTTCTTCGACGGGCTTTGCCTCACGCCGAACGACTGAGAAGAGATCATGGCCGCCATATTGAACGAGGCGGCGCTCGATCCCTTTCGGGTCACCGAGCTCGCGCATATCCGCCCGGCCGCCGAGGCACTGCGTGATGCCGTCTTAGACCTCTGCGGCCTACGCACCGCCATCTGCCATAACATCGCCGTCCAGGAGCCGATGCGCGATGCCGATGGCGCAGTGCTGGCCAGCGAGGTATTCGGCTTTACCGATGCCGAGGCGCGCTGGTGGCAATTTCCCCAGCTTGCACTGTCGTCGCCTTTGGCAAGCGCATGCCGGGTGGAAAGCGAGCCCTTCTGGTGCAACGCCGGCGGATTCCATCCGCGGACAGCCAATCCGTTACTCGCCGCCCTCGATCTCGCGCATTTCCGCGAACGGGCGCTGACGAGCGCGGCAATTGTCGTGCCGATCCATCTTCCCTTCGGCCAGATCGCGGCGTCGAGCTTCCTGTCACCCGATCCCGCGGTCGAGGACCTTTCGGCGCCGTTCGCTGCCCATGGCGAGACGCTTGCGCTTTGTGCCCGGACCTTCATCCAGGGCTATGTGAAGGTCACCGAGCGTCGTCGCTCGACCCTGCCGGGCGCGGCGCTCAGTAAGCGCGAAGTCGAATGCCTGCGCTGGGCGGCCGCCGGCAAGACCAATGACGAGATTGGCGTCATCCTGAGCCTACAGCGAACGACGGTGCGCTTTCATATCCGTGCCGCCTCGCGCAAACTCAATGCGGTCAATCGTGACCAGACATTATTCAAGGCGGCGCAACTCGGTTTCCTGGGCATGATGCGCTGACACTTTGGTCAGAAGCCGGAGCGAACAACCCGGCATAATATGGCGGACAGGAGAGTGTGATGCCTGACCCCATTGCCCCGATCGCCGCCGGTCTCTTCGCCTTCGACGCCGATGGCCAACCCCTGTTGCTCGGCGGCCGCGACCGCGTGACCGGGCACATCACCTTTCCTGCCCCTGCCGATGAGGAGCGATTCGAAATCGTGCCGCTGCCGCGCACCGGCCGGTTATGGTCGTGGACCGTGCAGCGTTTCCGCCCGAAGTCGCCGCCTTATGCGGGAGCCGAGACGTTCGAGCCCTTTGCCGTCGGCTATGTCCAACTCGGCGATACGATCATCGTCGAGGGGCGGCTCGTCGGCATTCCCTTCGAGACGCTGCGGATCGATCTGCCGATGCGGGTCGTCACCGAGTCCTTCGTTCTGGCGACGGGCGAGAACCGGATGACATACGCTTTCGCAAGGGCCAGCGATCGATGAGCGACGTTTTCATCATCGGCGCCGGCATCCATCCGTTCGGCCGGACGCCGAGCCGCAGCGGCTTGCAGCAAGGCGTTTACGCCGTACGCGCCGCATTGGCCGCCAGCGGGCTTGCATGGCGCGACATCCAGTTCGCATTCGGCGGATCGGATTCGGCCGGCAACGCCGACACGATGGTCTCGGAGCTCGGGCTGACCGGGCTCCAGTTCATCAATGTCGCCAATGGTTGCGCGACCGGCGGCTCGGCAATGCTCGGAGCCTCTTCGACGATCAAGTCGGGTGAGTTCGACTTGGGCATCGCGATTGGCTTCGACAAGCATCCGCGCGGCGCCTTCGATCCGAAGCCCGCCGACTGGGGCCTGCCCGATTGGTATGGCGACACCGGGCTGATGCTGACCACACAATTCTTCGCGATGAAGATCCAGCGTTACATGGCCGCTCATGGCATCTCGCGGCAGACGCTGGCCGCCGTTGCCGAGAAAGCCTACGCCAATGGCGCGTTGGCCGACCATGCCTGGCGTCGCGAGCCGGTAGACGCCGCGACCATCCTCGCGTCGCAGATGGTCAGCGATCCACTCACCAAATTCATGCTTTGCTCCCCCGCCGAGGGGGCGGTGGCGTTGATCTTCGCCAGCGAACAGCGCGCGCGGGCGCTGGGATTGCCCGGGGTGCGGCTACGCGCGGCGGCGGTGCGCAGCCGGCCGGCCGGGTCGTTCGAAGTCTTCTCACCGTCGCTCGATGTCGCGCGCGGCCGATCGCCGACGATGCTGGCGTCGCAGGCCGCGTTCGCGATGGCGGGTGTAGGGCCGGAGGAGATCGACGTCGCCCAGCTTCAGGATACCGAAGCGGGCGCGGAGATCATGCATATCGCCGAAAACGGCTTTTGCGCCGACGGCGAACAGGAGGCGTGGATCGCCGAGGGCCGCACCCGGATCGACGGGCGCCTGCCAGTCAATACCGATGGCGGCTGCCTTGCCTGCGGGGAACCGATCGGCGCATCGGGCCTGCGCCAGGTCTATGAAAACTATATGCAGCTGCGTGGCCTCGCCGGTGCGCGCCAGGTGCCTGGCGAACCGCGCCTCGGCTACAGTCATGTTTATGGCGCACCCGGTGTTTCGGCCGTTGCGATCATCGAACGCTGAGCATGGACCTCGCGTTGTCTCCGGCGCAGGCGGCGTTCCGCGACGAGGTCCGCGCCTTCCTGCGCGACGCCCTGCCCGAGCACCTTCGGCACGGCGCGCGTCTCACCTCCGGCGTGTTCGTCGAGCCCGATATCGGCCGCGAGTGGCAGGCGATCCTCGAGGCCAGAGGCTGGCTCGTCTACCATTGGCCGCGCGACGCGGGCGGGCCAGGCTGGACGCCGATTCAGCGTTGGATCTTCGAGAAGGAATGCGCAGAAGCTGGCACCCCGGCCCTGCCCGGCATGGGCCTCAAGCTGGTCGGCCCGGTGCTTTACCGCTTCGGCACCGAGACGCAAAAAGCGGAATATCTGCCCAAGCTGCGCAACGGCGAGCATTTCTGGGCCCAGGGTTTTTCCGAGCCCGGCGCCGGATCAGACCTTGCCAGCCTGCGCACCCGTGCAGTGCGCGATGGCGACCATTATGTTGTCACCGGACAGAAGATCTGGACAACGCAGGCGCAGTTCGCCAACCGCCTGTTCTGCCTCGTCCGCACCGATCCCGAGGTAAAGCCTCAGCGTGGCATCTCCTTCTTGCTGATCGACATGGCAAGCCCTGGCGTAACGGTCCGTCCTATCCTCAGCGCCTCGGGCGATCATGAGCTCAACGAGGTGTTTCTCGACGAGGTGCGGGTGCCGGTCGCCAATCGCGTCGGTGATGAGGGACAGGGCTGGACGATCGCGAAATTTCTGCTCGACAATGAACGTGGCGGTTCCTCCTTCGGACCACAACTCATCGCCGATCTTGCCCGCCTGCGCGCGCTCGCGGGGCCATTCGAGGGCGAACTCGTGACCCGTGCGACCCGGCTTGCGCTGGAGGCTGAAGCACTGGAGATGACCGAGCTGCGTACATTGATCGAACTGGAGGCGGGCACCCCGCCTGGACCGCGCACCCTCGTCACCAAGCTGATCGCCTCGGAGATCCGCCAGGGCATCGACGAACTCGCGGTCGATGCCTTCGGGCTGGCCGGCTTGCAGCTCCCCGCCGAGCGGCCCTTCTATGGAGCCGACGTACCGGCTCCGGTCGGCTCCCGCGACGCCCAAATCGCCGCCGGGCGCTACCTCAACAGTCGCGCCTGGTCGATTTTTGGGGGGACCAGCGAAATTCAACTCACCGTTATCGCCAAAAACGCCGTCGGCCTCTGACGTCACGCAAGAGGACTTGATCCATGCCCAAAGCCAACATCGTTTCCTCCGTCACGATCGTCGAGCGGCTCTGACGATGGATCTGACGCCTAGCGATGAGCAGGTGATGCTCGGTGACATGGTTCGCCGCTTTCTTGCCGATCGCCAGAACACGGCGAATATGGGGCGCGGGCCGATACCCCGCGACGATTGGCGGGCACTGGGTGAACTCGGGCTGTTCTCCTTCCTGCTGCCTGAAACGGCGGGCGGCATGGGCGGACGCCCACAGGATGCTGTAATTATTGCCGAGGAACTGGGCCGCAGCATGGCGATCACGCCGCTTGCCGAAACCGTGCTGCTCTGCGCCGGGCTGATCGCACGGCGAGGCTCGGCCGGACAGATCGCGCGATGGGTGCAGCCGGTTATGCAAGGAGAATACATCCTCGCTTATGCCGGGGGCGGTGCCATCCGCTATGACGGGGCATGTCTCGATGGGCAGACACATATCGTCCAACATGGAATGGACGCAAGCGCCTTCGTCGTCGCCTTGCCGGAACGACAGGGGGCGGTCCTGGTTTCCGCCGCCGCAGATGGCCTGACCCGCACGCCCGTTCGCCTTGCCGACGGCACCGTCGCGGCGGAGGTTCGGTTCGACGCCGTCGCGGCCGATCCGCTTGAAGCAACCGCGAACGATCTCGACACCGCCATCGCCCATGCGGAACTCGCGACGATTGCCGAGATGATTGGGACAATGACCACATTGTACGAGCAAACCGTGGACTATATTCAGCAGCGCCGGCAGTTCGGCGTTGCAATCGGCAGCTTCCAGGTGATCCAGCACCGCGCGGCACGCCTGTTCGTGATGCTTGAACAGTCGCGCTCCATGATGTTGAAGGCTGCACTGGTCGAGGAAGACGAGCGGATCCGCATGGTCACGGCAGCCAAGGCCTATGTCGCCGACGCGGCGCTGCGTCTGGCACAGGATGCAACCCAGTTGCATGGCGGCATGGGTGTTACTGATGAACTGCCTGTCGGGCGCGGCCACCGGCGGCTGCTCGTCCTGTCGCATCTGTTCGGTGGCGCGCTTGCGGCGCGCGCCAGGCTGGCGAGCTGAGGCTCAGAGCCCGGCGGCAGCCCGTACACTTCGAACCGGACATTCACAATTAAAAGGTGTCGTCGTCTGTCGTGGCAGTTTGACGATACGGCTACGGCGTGTGATTGAACCGATCCTGAGCGGCGTCATTGCGCGGCCATGCCGCCGTCGACCACCAGCTCAGCGCCCGTCATGTAGCGAGAGTCGTCGCTGGCGAGAAAGAGGATCGCGTCGGCGATCTCGTCCGCCTGGCCGATGCGGCCGAGCGGAATTTCGGCGATCCGTTTTGCGGCTTTCTCAGGATCGGCGAAAAACGCCGCCGCCAGCGGCGTCTCAATCAGTCCGGGATGCAGCGAGTTAGCGCGCACGCCGTTGCCGAGCGCCGCGCATTCGAGTGCCGTCGCTTTGGTGAACAGGCGCACCGCGCCCTTCGCCGCGCAATAAGAAGCCGCGTTCACGCCGCCGACGATTCCACGGATTGACGACATGTTAACGATCACCCCATGGCCGGACGCCTTGAGTAATGGCAGCATCGCGCGCGTTCCAAGAAATACACTGTCGAGATTGACCGCCATCGTTTCACGCCATTGTGTCAGTGTCGTGTCTGCGATCGACCGCATGCTCACATTGCCGACATTGTTGACCAGAACATCGAGCCGGCCCGTTTCGCCTGCGATGCGGTCCGCCAGCATGGCCCACGCCGTCTCGTCGGTGGCGTCGAACGGCACAGCACGATGCCGGCCCACCGGCGCCAGTCCGGCAGACACCTCGGCGAGACGGCCGGTGTCACGATCGGCGAGATAGAGACACGCACCTTCCGTCGCGAAGCGCCTTACCGCCGCGAGCCCGATCCCGGAAGCGGCGCCTGTCACCAGCACCACATGGTCGGTGAAGCGGCTCACGATGGTCCGCGGCCGCGGTCCAATCCCGCGTCGAGCCGGCTCATCGCCAGGATGTCCTCGAAACTGGGGTCGGTGCGCGCCAATATGTCGTCCGCGCGCTGCCGGATTGCGGCGTCGAAGGCTGTCGTGGTGAAGGCGTAGAAACGTCCCTCGGCGATCGCCGCGAAAGCCATGTCGGCGGCTTCACCCGGAGTTGTCGCATTGCGATAGAGTTCGTCGCGCATCGCCTCCAGATCAGCGGATTCGAGCACGGGGCCGTCACCGTCTACAAACGCCGCGGGACGATGGCGTTCGGCGTCGAAGATGCCGGTCGCGACCAGGCCTGGGCACAGCATCGTCACCCCGATCGGCGCGCCCACTTCCTTCAGTCCGGCATAGAGCGCCTCGGTCGCGCGCACGACCGCATGTTTAGAGGCACCGTAACAAGCGGAACCCGAACCGCTGACGACGCCCGCGACCGAGGCGGTATTGAGAATATGGGCGGGGCGGCCAGCGGCGATCATCCGTGGCACAAAAGCGCGCATCCCATGCACGACGCCGTAGAGATTGACCCCGAGCGACCATTGCCAGTCGCCCAGCGTATATTCCCATACTTTGCGATGGCGCCCGCCCGGCACGATACCGGCATTGTTGCAGAGCAGATCGACCGAACCGAAGCGGTCCCAGGCAAGGTCGGCGAGACGGGTAACGCTCGCGGCATCGGATACATCGGTCTTCACGGCCAGCGCCCGACCATCACCAAGCTCCGCTGCCACCATGGCGGCGTCCTCGAAACGGATATCGGCGAGCACGACGTTCATGCCCTCGGCCGCCGCCCGGCGCGCGAGTGCGGCGCCGATGCCGCTCCCGGCACCGGTGATCACGGCGGTCTTGCCGGAAAAATCGGAGATCATGACTATCCTTTCCCTAGGACCGGGGCTGCGAACATCGGACGGGGATCGGGAATTTCCGGGGGCTTTTCTCGCGCCATCGCCACCCGATAGAGCCGGGCCGCGTGGACGAACAGAATCGCCCCGGCGACCGACGACATGAGCGACAGCGAAAGCGCATAACGGAGCCCATTGTCGCCCACCCCGAACTGGTGGACCAGCAGATCGCATAGCATGCCGGTGCACCAGGGGCCGAGCCCGAGCCCAAACAAGTTGAAGATCAACAACAACACCGCATTACTAAAGGCGCGCATCTGCGCAGGCACAAGCGACTGAGTCACTGCCAGCACCGGACCATAATAAGCGATCATCAGTAACGCTGCGATGGCGGCCATCGCGATCGACAGGCCGGTTGAAGCAACCAGATACTGGACGAGCGCCACGGGCACGGTCGCGCCCACGGTCAGCGCCATCGCCCAGATACGCCAGCGCTGGTCGCGAATCGCCAGCCGGTCGGCGAGAAATCCGCCCAGAAACATGCCGGCCGCACCACCCCCACCGCTCAACGCCGCCATCAGCAGCGACACCTGCTGTAGCGACAGGTCGTGACTGCGCGTGAAGAACGGTGCGTTCCAGGTCATCATCGCATACTGCGAGAAGCCATGGAGCATGGTGGCGAGCACCACATAGCGGAACGCCTTTTCCCGCCAGAGGAAAACGAGCGCCGCGCGGAGGGGCACAGTTCCGACCCGCGTTCCGGCAGCCTCGAACCTTCCGCGCGACGGTTCCTTAATCAAGGCCAACGCAAGGGGCGCCAGCAGAAGCCCGGCCGCGCCGATCACCGCAAACGACAGCCGCCAACCGATCGTGCTCGCCAGCCAGCCGGTCGCGCCATATCCCAGCATCAGGCCCACCGGCAACGCCAGTCCCCACGCGGCCATCGCGGTAGCCCGATGTGTGGGCGGATAATAATCGGCGAGCAGCGATACGCTGGCCGGCACGCTGCCTGCCTCCCCGATCGCCACACCGATGCGGAAGAAGACGAGCGTGCCGAAGCCGATCGCCAAGCCGCTGACCCCCGTCATCGCACTCCAGATGGCGAGCGAGGCCACAACCAAAATCCGTCTGCTTGTGCGATCAGCGAGCCGCGCGACGGGCAGCGACAGAGTGGCGTAGAAAAGTGCGAAGGACAGACCGGTCAGCGCCCCCATCTGTGTGTCCGACAACCCGAGATCGGCCTTGATCGGGATCTGCAGGATCGAAAGGATGCTCCGGTCGATATAATTGAAGGCCGACACCAGGAAGAGCGCGAACAAGGCACGCTTGCGGACGGATGGGTCAACCGCCGCGGTCATGAACTGGTCCAGCGGAGGAACACCTCGATCATCGATCGCTCCTCAACTCCAGCCGGCGGTGCGGGCGGCGGTAATGCCGAACGTCATGGCAAGCGCGAGTCCCCCGGCATAGCCAGTGCCGAAGGCGCCACCGGCGTCGCTGCCGGCAGCCAGCAGGCCGGGAATGGGCCGACCGGTTCCTCCGAGCACCCGCGCCTGCGTATCGATCGTCAGTCCGCCAAAGGTAAAGGTGATCGCCGGATGCACGACCAGCGCATAGAACGGCGCGCAATCGAGCGGCGCGCATACCTCCATGCGCGGCGGATCGAGCGTCTCCCAGCCATGGCGGGCTGCTTCGTTAAATGCCGCGACCGACCGCTCGACCTGGCCACCGTCGAAGCCCTGTGAGGTCGCGAAGGCGGCAACCTCCGCCAGGGTCGCGGCGACAATCCCCTTACCGCCCAGCTCCAGCGCGATCTGCATCTTGTCGACCGGTATCCCCACGGCGACGATCGGCTGGGTCGCATATTGCTCGTGCACGCGCGCATCCCACACACACAAGGCGCGGGCATTGCTCTGAATCAGTGTTTGATAAGTGTTGGCATGATCGCCAAAGGTTTCGTCGCAGAAGCGCAGCCCCTGCTCGTTGAGCAACAGCGCCTGCTCGCTATGATATTGTGACAGCATGACATAGAGGCGTTCCTCGCCCCATCGCGTCGATTCACTGACCAGGTGGCCATAGAAGCCAGGGTTGGTGCCCGCGACCTCGCCTCCGGCAGTCGCGCCGAGCCGCAGCCCTTGTCCATCGCTATAAGGGTTCGACCGCAACCGCATGTCACGCGCATGCGGATGGATATAGCGTGCGCGCAGTTCAGGCGATGCCTGGAAGCCGCCGGTGGCAAGAACAGTCGAGCGCGCCCGTACCGTCACATGTCCGTCGGGATGGCTCGTTCGGGCGCCAACCACCGCCCCCGCACTGTCCGTGATGAGCGCATCGGTCGTCGTCCCCAGGATCACATGGCCGCCGGCCGCCTCGACCAGCAACACGCAGCCCCTCACATACTCGACGATGTCGATCTGATAGCCATAGCCATGGAGGACGTTCATGCGTGGTGAAATGGCCACCTGGCGGCGTCTGAGCCAGGCGATCGCATCGGGATAGGTATCGAACACAACACCGCCCAACGCCCTGTCACCATCGGCGTAGAGTGCCATCTTCTCGCGCGACGATGCGGTCCACAGAACTCCGCCGGACAGGACCGCCGATCCGCCGACCGCCGGTGCCGTTTCCACGACGATTACCTTCGCGCCACGCTCGGCCGCCCAGCCCGCCGCCGAGAGCCCCGCCATGCCGGCACCGATGACGAGCAGGTCGCAATCGATGGTTTCTTCATCCACTCCGTACATTCCTGGCTGAGGGGTGATTGTCAGAGCTTGATGGTTGTCAGGTTTAAGTCATCTCGCTTCTTACCCCCTCCCTTTCAGGGGAGGGGGTACACATATCACCCTACTCTAGAACTTCGTCTCGGCCTGGAGAACGACAGCGCGGGGTTCACCGGCAACAGTGAAG